>JAZQAB010000031.1:0-4481 GCA_045545055.1 Clostridia bacterium
CTCATCGCATTCAGTAAGCGTGAGGGTTACACTTTCGCTACCTATAGCAAGAAATGGCTTTTCTTCGATATATCTATCTATAAGCTTCTGAATACCTCTGATATCCGATTCCGATTTAAGGATTTCGGGGAAGGTTGTATCTGCGTCACCATCTGTGTAGTAATCCGCCACATATGATGCCACATTTGCAGGAGCTGTGGTTGAATCCCAGAAATACATAAAGGGCTGACCTAATGCCTTCTCCCCTGTTATTGTGCAATAGGTGAAAAGAGTGGTGATATATCCCGAAAGAAGATTGGGGTGGTAGCCGTCGGAGCTGCTCTGATCCACGATAAAGGTATTCTTATTGTAGGTTTGGGTTGCACCCTCTACAGTTTCTGTTCCGTCAATAATGTTCTTTACAAGATGGCCCCAGTCTGCAATGGGATAACCTGCATTGTAAAGAGTTTTGTAGTTTGATGTAATTGTTGTAAGCTCCTTACCAACACCATGTCCCGCAGTATTACCCAAAATAATTATCTCCACGTTGGGATTTGCTGCTTGGAAGAAGTCTGTTATATATTCGATGTTGTCCATAAATTCGTTGCTCTGTCTTTCTCCCGAACCCGGAGATACAATGACATAATCATAATATTTGTCTGTAAGGTAGTCCTCGTGCTTTATTTCGCCGCAATTAGGGCAGTCCGAGTAGGCACATTTATCACCGAATAAATCTCCAAGCTTGTGACCGCCAAAAGTCCAGTTTGTTACTTCCACATCAATACCATTCTGCTTACAAAGCTGATAGAATCCACCCTTGTCATTGATTCTATCGCTTTGCTCATAGTATTTGCTGTTGACATGTTTCACCGTTCTTCCGTAGTAAATGAATGAATTACCGATAAAAATTACCTTTTTTCCGCTATACTGCTCCTGAAGCAGTGTCTTAACAGGTGTTTCCTTAGGCTCTGCATATGGTTTGGAAGTATTAGCGTCCCATATAAAACACCTGACGCTTGTAGCATCCGGATATTCCGAAAGAGGAACGGTGAGGCTGAGGTTACCGTTATTTGACGAAAGTGTGTCACTCATAACCACGCCTGAAAGTGCACCATGTTTTCCGTGAATTGCCGCAAGCAGACGCACATTTGTATCCTTTGTTGCAATGTTGACGGTATAGTTGAAGTCGGTTTCCCTGTCGAGAGTTGTTACGGTTGTATTGAATTTAGTTCCTGCAACACTGTTGTAGTTAACCATAACATCATTTGAAGCTTTTATTGAATTTGCCGATGCATAAAACCGGTAGCTGCCGTATCTGTCAGAAACGTTTGAAGCAGTCGAATAATAGCAAACGGAGAAATAAAGGTAATCTTCATCATTTTCTACAGCGTCCTGCACATATTTAAGAAGCGAACCTTCTGCAAATGTGGCTGTTCTATACTTACTACTGCCCGTTAAGGTTGTTTCGTAGCTCTGCGTGTACGCATTACCTGTCAGCCTATAAGCGGCTTCAGCAGTATTTGCAGTGTTACCATAAGACCTCTTAACGGTTCCAAGCGTATCTGCAGCAGTATCATTCTTGGGATATACGAACTTAGTTGAATCTATAACTGTGGTTGAATCCTCTTTCACAGCGGCGATAGCAGCCACAGCATCGTTCCAGACTGACTCTTTGAGAGACTTAACATACAAAGTACCGTTATTTTTATTCCAGTTGAAGCCGATAGAAATAACGGCAGATTTAATGCTTTCAATGTCCTTTAACGCAGAAATGTCGTACTTAAAATAAAGCCAACGGTGATATGGAGCCGTAGTACCATAATTGTAATTCAAATTCAAAGCATCGCTGCCGGATTTATATCCGCCTGTCAATGTAGTAACGGTATCACTTACAGTCTGTTTAACCGCAATCGCTTCAAATGAGCTTGCGGTAGCTTCGTTCACCGTTTCCGCAGCATATGCTTCTTTAACCATAAACGATGTATTAAGGTCAGAAAGCCCTGTTGCAAAGAGCATTATGAACGCCATGCTGAAAGCTAAAAGTTTTTTTAACATTCTTTTTCTTCCTTTCTTTTGATAATCTTATACATATAAAATTATATCATTTTAACCTTTTTCCCACAATAGACTGTTTTGTCAACATCATGCAGTTAGAATAAGGTTTTTCATGCATTTTTTCATTCGAAAGTTGATTTTTCAGACACAAAAAAAGCGTGTTCTTTCACGCTCATTACGTCTCAACTAAAATTTGCTTTTATAACAACTATACAAAGAAGCAAGTGACTGAAAAATCACTTGCTTCTTTTACTATTTATTCCTCACTACAACAGCAATCGGGTGCTGAATCTGTCAGGCAATCCTCCACAGGCGGGAAAAACTCGTCAATGGGGAAATTAATGTTTGCAAAAATCTCGCAGGGGTCATCGGGAGAGCTTGTAACACATTCCTTTTCCGGAATACAGAAATCGTATGCAGGTATAAGAAGCTGAACATTTCTTTCAAGCTTGATAATTGTAAAAAGACCAAGCGAAATATAAACCTTCCGCTGTTCACTGCGGCAATTCACAAAGCGATCCTCAAATACTCTGCAAACGCAATCGGGAATATTGCACACGTCTATTTCGTCATCTGCATACTTACAGCATTTTTCACCGGGTTCTGCAAGCTTTACACCCAAACTAATGGGGTCCAAGGTTTCTACAACAGCTTTTGGCATATTTGTTTTCTGCCAAAGCTGGGGATCAAAGCTATCCTCTTTATATTTTGACGAGAATATCTTTGCACTTCCCTCACTGCCGAAAAGAACAACCTTTTTACTGTAAGTGGCAACACCCTCAACGCACACAGGGCGTGAAACGCCTGTATAAACATCAAGCGTAACCCTGAAAAAGAAAGTAAGGTCTACCGTGTAGTATCCGCGGTTAAAGGGCATTTTTTCAACATCGCTGAACACCCAAATAACCTCGCTTTTTCTGCATTTCACATCTACTGCCCGGTCGATTATTTCCTGTCCTGTTTCCGTTAAGTACACACGCATACACTCTATACATTCCTTGCTTCTGCAGGAATCGTAAATTTTATCTGTCTGTATACAAACCTTTTCCTTGCAGCCGAAGGAACCGGTAAGCTTTTCTTCCATAGAAAAAATCCTCCTTATACACTTTAATAGCCATTGGCTACTAACAGTATATGAAGAAGGATTATTTTTGTGAATTAAATTATTGCTCCGCCATCTACACCCAGAATCTGCCCTGTGATAAAGTCGGCATTTCCCGATGCGAGGAACAATGCAGCCTTTGCAACTTCTAAAGGAGTACCAATTCTTCCAAGAGGTGTTTCGTTTGCAAAAGTCTGAGTGTCTTCTTTGGAAATGTGTTTGTTCATATCCGTATCAATAAAGCCCGGAGCAATGCAATTAACTGTGATATTTGAAGCACCAAGCTCCTTTGCCAGTGCTTTTGTAAATACAATCACCGCACCCTTTGATGCACTGTAGCAGCTTTCGCACGATGCTCCGCTGATTCCCCATATCGAGCTGATATTGATAATTTTTCCATTGTGATTTGCAATCATATTTTTTGCGGCATGCTTGCACATAAGAAATGTTCCCGTGACATTTATGGAAAAGTGTTTTTCCCATTCTTCAAGGGAGATGTCCTGCAAAAGCCCTGTTTGCGATATCCCTGCATTATTAATGAGCACATCAATTTTCCCGAAATGTGTCACGGTTTGCTCTATCATATTCTTTACATCTTCTTCAGAGGAAACATCGCCCTTTAACAAAAGACTTCCCGGAAGCAATGAACAAAGCTCTTTTGCTTCTTTTTCGCTGTTATTATAATTTATGGCAACATTGTAGCCGTTCTCGCAAAACAGCTTTGCCATTGCCGCACCTATTCCCCGTGAACTGCCTGTTATAAGAACTGTTTTAGCCATAAGCACTACCCCCCCTAACTAATTCAAAATTGGACAGAAACTGCCCCGTCCCCAAACTGTTGCGTCCCCAAACTGTTGTCAAATTCTTTCTATTTTACAACTTCAACATCACATACAGGTTTTAGGCTCGTAGATTTATCCCAAACCATAACCTTTGCTTCTGTATATGCTTTAGTCGTAGTGAATGGTATCGCTTGACCCTCATAGATTCCAGATTGCATTTCAACGAACTTATCACCATCATATAGTGCTAAAATAACAGTTTTACCATTTTCAATATTGATTGGAGTAATAGTAAATGATTTTTTATCTTCTGACACCGTTGTCCGTGTATTCTCAATATAATGCACTGTTGCATTTAGTACACACTCATTATTAGACAAATTATTTGCGTTATTTATAATAGTATTCCAATCAGACTCGGTACCATAAAAAAATATATCTTTCAAGTTGATGCATCCATCAAAAGCACATTTCCCAAATTCTTTTATATAAGGACCCAAAGTTACACTTTCAAGTTTATCACAATGCTGAAACGTCCATTCCTCCACTTTTGTTAAATTAAG
>JAZQAB010000032.1:0-22653 GCA_045545055.1 Clostridia bacterium
ATCACTTTCTTACTCATACGTAGGAAGAAAGCTTAAGAAAAGAGACTTCCGTTCTCTTTGGATAACAAGAATCAGTGCTGCATGTAAGATGAATGACATCAACTATTCACGTTTCATGAACGGTCTTAAGAAGGCTAACATCGAAATTAACAGAAAGATGCTTTCTGAAATTGCAATTAACGACCCCGCAGCTTTCACACAGCTTGTGGAAACAGCTAAGAAAAGCCTTTAATAATGAATAATAAAAACCGTTTCCGATGAGTTTCGGAAACGGTTTTTAAAACAAATTTAATAATGGTGAATTTATGATAATTACAAGTCGTGAAAATAAAATTTTTAAACTTGCAAAATTACTTAAAACCTCAAAAGGGCGTAGTGAAAAAGGGCTTTTTGTCATTGAGGGAATACGCTCTGTTCGTGATGCGATTGAAAAGAATGCCGATATGGAGTGCATCATTTTAAAAGATGGGACAGCCCTTGATTTTAAGACAGAATGTGAGTCTTTTACTTTTGCTCCAAAGCTTTTTGAGGACGTCTGCGAGACGGTTTCTCCGCAGGGAGTGCTGGCAGTTTGCCGCATGAAGAAAAAGAAGCTTGAAGATATATTGGCATCGGGGAAAAAGTGCATTGTTATGTGTGAAGCATTGCAGGACCCCGGAAATATCGGCTCTGTTATCCGTACGGCTCATGCGGCGGATTGCGGCGGCGTAATACTTACTAAGGGCTGCTGTGATTTATATAATCCCAAGATTGTCCGTGCCACCATGACGGGCATATTTTCCGTTCCCGTGGTTTCAAATGTGGATAGTGAGCAGGCAGTAGAATATTTTAAAAAGAACGGTTATAAGATTGTAGCAGGGGCACTATGTGAAGAGAGCGTTGATTTTTACGAGGCTGATTTAATGGGGAAAGTATTGATAATTATAGGAAACGAGGGGAACGGAATAACCGAGAAAACCCTTTCTTTTTGTGACAGCGTGCTTAAAATCCCCATGCGTAGTGATGCAGAAAGCCTTAATGCCGCAGTTGCCGGTTCTGTCATGATTTATGAGCATTACCGTCAAAATACAAAAAAACTGTAAGAATCAGAAAGTTTTCTCTTTACAAAAAGAGGGTTTTAGTGTAAGTTATTAGGGGTGCAATAAAATGGAACTTAGGAAAAGACAGTTCATATGGACAGTTAAATCACGCATGGTAAGGCAAAGTGCAAAAGCACTCCGTGAGCTTTCGGAAAAAGAAGACCTTTTTGATGAAACTGCAATAGATACAGCGAGCGAAATATACGAAAAAACTGTGCAGGATTTTGAAATGGCACGAAAAATGGGGTGCAGCGTAGTAACCTACCTTGATGACTTGTATCCCGAAAGGTTAAGGAATATTTCTCAGCCTCCGCCCGTTCTTTTTGTATGGGGAAATCCTATGCTTCTTACAAACACTGTGTTCGCAGGGGTTGTAGGTGCAAGAAGGTGTGACGACTACGGTATTCGTATCACTGAGAATTTTGCTATGGAAATAGGGCAGACCGGTGCAGGAATAGTATCGGGAGGTGCTCTCGGCGTAGATGCGGCTTCCCACAGGGGTGCACTTCGTGCAAAAGCTCCCACGGTTGTCGTGCTGGGCAGCGGTATAGATATAGCATATCCTACGGAAAATCATGGCCTTTTCTCCGCAATTGTAAAAGAGGGCGGCAGTGTAATCAGTGAGTTTTCATTTGGTGAGCCTGCAAATAGATGGAATTTTCCACGGAGGAACAGGATAATTGCAGCACTTTCCGACGTGCTGATAGTTACACGTGCTGGAAACCGAAGCGGTTCTCTTATAACGGCTACACAGGCAATGGAGATGAATAAGACGGTATATGCCGTCCCCGGAAATATTGACCAAAAGCTCAGTCAGGGGACAAACGAGCTCATTCGTGACGGGGCACTGCCTCTTTTAAACGCTATTGAAGTTATTGATGAACTGATTTCCATTAATCCCGACTTTTTTGTAAGGGAACAGGAAGCCGGAAGACCTATCTACGAGGACGAAAGATATATAGAGGAAGAAACTGAAAAAAAGAGTGTATCCGTGCAAGGACTGTCAGAATATGAGACAGAGATTGTAAACATAATAAAAAGCGGAGCAGATACGCAAAATTTAATTGAAGAAAAAATTTCATTTGAACCGTCAAGGCTGACGGCACTTATTCAAATGATGGAAATAAAAGGTATTATAAAAAAAGGACGCGGAAATAAGTACGCGGTAAAATAACAGGAGGGGGATGCTCATGGCAAACTATCTTGTAATAGTTGAGTCACCGGCAAAAGCAAAGACAATTAATAAATATCTCGGAAAAAATTATACGGTTATTGCTTCTATGGGTCATATGCGTGACCTTCCGAAAAGCCAGCTCGGGATAGAAATTGAAAATAATTATGAGCCTAAGTATATTACAATCCGCGGTAAAGGAGAACTGCTTACGAAGCTGAAAAAAGCCGCAAAATCTGCAGATAAAGTTTATCTCGCAACTGACCCTGATCGTGAGGGAGAGGCAATAAGCTGGCATCTTGCCAATATTTTGGATATTGACGCTACAAAGAAATGCAGAATAACCTTTAATGAAGTTACCAAAAGTGCTGTTACGGCATCGCTTAAAGAAGCTCGTCCTATTGACGAAAATTTGGTAGACGCTCAGCAGGCACGCCGTGTTCTTGACAGAATAGTGGGTTATCAGATAAGCCCTATTTTGTGGAAAAAGGTTAAAAAAGGGCTTAGTGCAGGTCGTGTTCAGTCGGTGGCAACAAAGCTTGTCGTAGACCGTGAACGTGAAATTAATGCGTTTGAGCCTAAGGAATATTGGACAATCAGCGTACCCCTTAGCAAAAAGGGTGAGAAAAAATCTATTCTTTCAAAATTCTACGGAATTAACGGGAAGAAAAAAGAGCTTACAAGCTCTCAGGATACACAAAAAATACTTGATATGATAGAAGGCAGTGCTTTTGTAGTAAAAAGTGCAAATTACAGCGAGAAAATGAATCAGCCTGCACCTCCCTTTATTACAAGCACACTCCAGCAGGAGGCAAGCAGAAAGCTTGGCTTTACATCAAGGAGAACAATGTCTGCAGCACAACAGCTTTATGAAGGCGTAGACGTTCCCGGAAAGGGAACACTCGGTCTTATAACGTATATGAGAACCGACTCCCTCCGCCTTAATCCCGATGCACAAAATGCGGCACGCACAATCATTGCGGAAAAGTTTGGCAAGGAATACTTGCCAAAGGCTCCCAGAAATTATAAAACAGGAAAAAATGCACAGGACGCTCACGAAGCAATCAGACCGTCAGTCCCCTCAATTGAGCCTGAAATGATAAAAGCTTCGGTAAGTGCCGATCTTTATAAGCTTTATAAGTTGATTTGGGAAAGATTTATTGCGTGTCAGATGACAAATGCAGTTTATAATACTCTTTCTGCGGAATTTGATGCAAATGGTGCTATCTTCCGTGCAAATGCGAAGACGCTTAAATTTGCAGGCTATCGTGCAGTGTATGTTGAGGGAAGCGAAGAAGTCGAGGAAAAGGATGCAAAGAGCCTTCCCGTGCTGGAGGAGGGTATGGAGCTTACGGCAGGTAAAATAGAGCAGGAGCAGCATTTTACCGAGCCACCTGCAAGATATACCGAAGCATCACTCATTAAGGCTATGGAGGAAAACGGCATAGGCCGCCCCAGTACCTACGCTCCTACAATTACCACCATTCTCGGCAGAGATTATGTAACACGGGAAAAGCGTATGCTCAAGCCTACGGAGCTTGGAACGATTGTTACCGATATTATGACAGAAAATTTCGAGGACATTGTAGATGTTGACTTTACTGCCAATATGGAAAAACAGCTTGATGATATTGAAACAGGCAGTGCAAAATGGGTGAAGGTTATAGACGATTTCTACCGCCCCTTTGAGGCAGTGCTTAAAAAAGCGGAAAAGTCCATTGAAAAGGTTAAAATAGCCGATGAGGTATCAGACGAAATTTGCGAAAAGTGCGGAAGAAACATGGTGATAAAGCTTGGAAGATTCGGAAAATTCCTTGCTTGCCCCGGTTTCCCCGAATGTAGAAACGCAAAGCCCATTTTAAAGGATACAGGTGTTAAATGCCCCAAGTGCGGCGGTAGAATTGTGGAAAGACGCAGTCAGAAGGGTAAGAAATATTTCTCCTGCGAAAATGCTCCCAAGTGCGATTTTATCCTTTGGGATGAGCCGACAAAGACTCCCTGTCCCTCATGTGGAGGCGTAATGACAAGAAAGTATCTTAAACGGGGAAGCGTAACAGTTTGTTCAAACCCCGACTGCGAAACAAACAAAAAGGAAAAGAAATAATATGGAACTTAAAATAATCGGCGGAGGTCTTGCCGGCTGTGAAGCGGCTTGGCAAGCGGCACAAAGAGGAATTAAGGTAAAGCTTTATGAAATGAAGCCTGCCGTTTTTTCCCCTGCCCATACAAACGAAAACCTGTGCGAGCTTGTCTGCTCCAATTCCCTTAAAGGAAACGGACTTGACAACGCCTGCGGCTTGCTTAAAGAAGAAATGCGTAGAATGGGCAGTCTTGTCATAAAATGTGCCGATGAGACAAAGGTTCCGGCAGGCGGTGCATTGGCGGTAGACCGTGACCGCTTTGCTTCTCTTGTGACGGAGCATATTAAAAAGCACCCCGATATAGAACTCATAAATGAAACAGTAAGTGAGATTGATACGGACGAATTTACCATAATTGCAACAGGACCGCTTACCCATGAAAAGCTAAGTGAATCAATCGCAAGGCTGACAGGCAGTGAAAGTCTATTCTTTTTTGATGCGGCGGCTCCCGTGATAACTCGTGAAAGCATTGACGAAACGAAAACCTACCTTGCGGCAAGGTATAACAAGGGAACAGCCGATTATATCAATTGTCCTATGGAAAAGGATGAGTATGAAGCTTTTTATGATGCCCTCATAAATGCCGAGCGTGCTTCGCTTCATGAGGGGGTAGAGAACGTAAAGGTTTTCGAGGGCTGTATGCCCGTTGAAATCATGGCACAAAGGGGAAAAGAAACACTTTGCTTCGGGCCTCTCAAACCCAAGGGACTTCCCAATCCCAAAACGGGAAAAGAGCCGTATGCGGTGCTTCAGCTTCGTCGTGACAATACCGAGGGAACTCTTTATAACCTTGTGGGTTTTCAGACTAATTTAAAGTTTGGTGAGCAAAAGAGAGTTTTCTCCATGATTCCCGGACTTGAAAATGCCGAGTTTGTACGTTATGGAGTAATGCACAGAAACACATATATAAACTCGCCTTTGGTTTTGAACCCCGATTACAGCCTGATAAAATACCCCAAGGTGTTTTTTGCAGGACAGATAACGGGCGTGGAGGGATATGTGGAATCGGCATCATCGGGAATGGTAGCAGGTATTAATGCCGCAAGAAGGCTTATGGGAAAGGAAAGCATAGTTTTCCCCGCTTCAACCTGCAGCGGTGCACTGATAAAATATATTACCGACCGTGAAAATAAAAAATTCCAGCCGATGAATGCCAATTTCGGCATTATCGATTGGGAAAGAGTCAAGATTAAAAACAAAAAAGAACGCTATGAATATATTTCATCCCTTGCACTTAAAGCATTAGAGGAAGTAATTGAAAAAGAGAATATATAGACTAAAAATAATGCTGTGACAATGTGTCACAGCATTATTTTAGTGGATAGGAAATTTCACGATTTAATCGCGAGCAATATTTGTCAGTTTTGTATTTAGTCAGGTCGCGAAATGGGTGAAGCGGCACGCTTCTTTTTAGTCTATATCACGGTCACAACCTGCAACGCACTTTACAAGGCACGCAGTAGAAGTAATTATCAGTGAGAAAAACGTAAGAAGCAGTCCCGTTATGATTGCTCCGGCAATACTGGTTGCCGCAAAGGTAATAGCAAGAAGTATCACCGACGTGAGAACCGTACCTAAAATTCCGACAAGGAAAATCGGAAGAATAGGGCACAGGCAATCCCTCAGGTAAGGTCTGCCGGGCGATAGTGCCAAAAGTGATATTGCAAGATATCCTACGGCGATGCCGAAAGTAGTCCAGAAAAATGCAGGAGTTACGGTTATTACAGCGGTAATTCTGAGAACTGTTGCAACTACACCGATAATAATGCTTGCGATAATAGCAAGAGCACCGCAGTTGTTTCTGCAGCTGCAAGAACAATTATACATAGTTATTCACCTCCCATTTCAGCATATGTGAAAGGGAGGTGTTTTGTTACACGCCTGATTTAGAGTAGTCCACAAGCATTTGTGAATTGTCAGTAATACTTTTAAACACGACGGCATCAGGATTCTTTTGCAGTATCTGTTCTAAAAGCGGTGCGGTGGGTTTATCCGTAACACAAATTATCATCTGTTTATTTTCACCAGAATAAGCTCCGTGTGCTTCCATTATGGTGGCAGGGATATGAAGCTTGTCGGAAATTTGCTTGTAAAGGCTGTCTGAGTCAGCGGTAATAATCTCAAACTTAATTGTTTCATGTTCACCGCTTTGCATCTGCTTGCCTGTGTTGGTGGTTATAAAGGCATAGAGTATGCTGCAAATAACCGGGTCAAAATTCATGCCGTAGACAAAGTATGATGCAAGGGCAATACACATGTTAAAGATAAGAATGATGCTCATGAAATTAAGGTGGGGCTTTTTCTTTTTTACAATTGCGGCAACAATATCCGTACCGCCGGAGCAACTGTTCAGCTTTAATGTGAAAAAGTAGAGAATACCTCTTATCACTCCGGCGGCTATGGGAGCAAGTATGGTGCTGGAGCCGCTTTGGGTGTGATAGGCATACTCGGAGATAACCGAATCCTTAAAGAAAATAACAGCTAATGAAAAACTAAGAACATATACTAAGGTTTTTGCGGCAAAGCTGCGGTTGAGGAAAATGTATGCACAAATAAGCAGAGGAATATTTCCCAAAAGGGAAAGGTAGCCCATATTAATATCAAAAACATCCTGTATCATTGTGCAGATACCGTCTAACCCTGATGGTGCAAAGCTGTTGGGAAATACAAATGTTATGTAATTTGCCGCAGATAACGAAGCAAGCAAGGCAACAAAAATATATGAAAGTATTTTTCTTGTGAGTGGCATAAAAATTCTCCTTAAAAGTATTTGACTACATTATAAAACGATGCTATAATATAGTCAAATACTAAATAAACATAATCCTAATAGAAAAAAACTATAAGGAGTAAGCCATGTTTTCCAAGTACGAATATGTTTACGCAATTTATACCGAAAAAAGCTTTACCAAAGCTGCAAAGCGGCTTTATATATCACAACCCTCGCTGTCTGCGGCAATAAAAAATATCGAAAAAAAGGTGGGTGCACCACTATTTGAACGAAGCGGACATTACATAAAGCCTACAGAGATAGGCAGGGAATATATCGCTGCTGCGGAGAAAATCATGCATATAGAGAGTGATTTTGAAAACAGAATCCACGATATATATAGTCTTGAAAGCGGAAAGCTGACTGTCGGGGGTACAAATTATCTGTGTTCGTATGTGCTGCCGGAAATTATAAACAGGTTTGCCTCGTCATATCCGAAAATTGAAGTAACTCTTGCTGAAGCCAATTCGGGAAACCTGCTTGGTATGATTAATAACGAAGAAATTGACATACTGCTTGACAGCTATGATGAGAATATGTATATCCATGAGGGCGGTCCACTTTTAAATGAAAGAATACTTCTTTGTGTGCCTTCGCAATGGAAGATTAATGAATGTTTTAAAGACAGTCAAATCAGTCCCGAAAGCATTTTCTTAAAAGAAGTAAATCTTGAAAACGTTACACCTGTGCCTATAGAAGCCTTTTGCGATTGTCCGTTTATTCTTTTGAAAAAAGGCAACGACATGTACAAGCGTGCGTATGACGTGTTTGAGAGAGAAGGCATTTCTCCCAATGTGGTTTTCAGTGTGGATCAGCTTAATATTTCATATGCTCTGGCACAGTCGGGAATGGGTGCCTGCTTTGTGACGGACACATTGTTCAAATTTGGAAAATTCGGAAATAATACCGTGCTTTATAATATTTCCAAAGAACACAGCTCAAGGGTGCTTTATATTGCATATAAAAAGAACCGCTACTGCACCAACGCAATGAGGAAATTTATAAAAACAGCAAAAGAAGTTGTAGCATCGAGAAATTAAAAACGACATTAGGAAAGATAAAAAGCCAGACATTGGGGACTGTCCCCAATGTGACCCTTTTTATCTTTCGGTCACTTTGATATTCCTCTCAAGGACACCTTTTCCCCTCCAGGAAAAGGCACGGTTTTTATACTTTTTCATAAATTCACGGTTTGAAAGGCTTTCAAGGTCGGAGAGGGAAATAGAGTCAATTAAATCCTCGGTAAACTCTTTCAGTGGTTTTGGTGTAATATTATTATGTGGGCATACCCTCTGGCACGTGTCGCAACCAAATACAAGACCTGATTTTTTTAGTATGGCGATTTCACTTTCTGTGAGGTCGCCTTTTTTCTGGCTGATGTGTGACGCACATTTGTTAATATCAAATTCTTCTCCCAATGCACCACCGGGACAGCTTTCTAAGCAACGGTTACAGCCAATACAGGCTTTTTGAAGCGGTGTGTCGGGGGCTAAATCTAAATCACATAAAATATATCCTATGAAAAAGTAGCTCCCGAAATCATCGTTAATAAGCATTTTGTTTTTTCCGTAGAACCCAAGCCCTGCCTCATAAGCTAACCTTCTGTCAACTTCGGGACCGATATCGGCAAAAATTTCGCACTCCGTATCGGAGGCAAGGATACGAATGAAGTCGCATACAGGGGAGAGCTTTTCCTTTATAACCCGATGGTAATCAAGACCTCTTGCATATAAAGAAAGATTACCGTCACTCTCACCGCAGTAGTAGGGAAAAAGGCAGACTATTGCACTTTTTTCTCCATAGCGTGCAATGCCGCACTTTTCAATGCCAAGAGAATGTATGAAATTAAAAATTTTGTTTTTCATAGCCGTCAGTCTTCCGTTCTTATCATTGAAATTGCAAGATAAACTTTTTCAAATCCCATTTTCCGAAGAAGCTTTGCACAGTAGTTGGAGGTTGCACCTGTTGTATAAATATCGTCTACCAAAAGTACCGTTCCACTATAGGAGTTTTCCGTTGCGAAAAAGCACTTTTTTACATTTTCACGACGTTCGGAAAGATTCAGCGTGTGCTGAGGCTTTCCGTCTGTGGTTTTGCGGAGAGTGGGGACACATGGAATATTCAGGGTTTTTGAAAGCTCCCTTGCAATAAGCTCCGCTTGATTATAACCACGGTTTTTAAACGCCGCTTTGTCCTGCGGTACAAAGGTTATGAAGTCAAAGCTTGTATAGTGGGGTGAATTAATAACTTTATCTGCCAGTACATATGCTATTCCTTTTGCATAATATGGGTGACCTGCTTTAAGTGCAAGGACTGCGTTCTTGGCTTTTTCTTTGTATATCAGCGGTATAAATGCGTGCTCAAAATACGTTCTGTTAAAACGGCAGCTTGCACATATAATGTGTGATGTTTCTTCCACAGGTCTGCCGCATATTTTGCAGGTCTTCCCCTTGATGTAGGGGAGGGACGTCATACAACTATTGCAGACGGGGGTCTTACTCTGTAGGATTTTTTCGCAAAAGGGGCATTTTGGAGGGAAGACGAGGTCAAGTAGCTTATTAAGCATTTTTCACGCTCTCCCTTAATCTTTTTTCAAGACTGCTGTAGCGAAGTTGTAATTTATTATTCTCTACCATGGCAGAAACGCTTTGCAGATTTCCCACCAGAATTACAAGCTTTTTTCCTCTTGTCACAGCCGTATAGAGAAGATTCCTTGTCATCAGCATGGGAGGGAAGGGGCATACGGGGATTATAACCGCACTCCATTCACTGCCCTGACTTTTGTGTACAGTGAGGGCATATGCCATTTCCAAATCCTCCACAGAGGAAAAATCATATTCCACAATTTTGTTATCATCAAAAAGAATCCTCATAGATTTTTCTTTCTGCGATATATCAAGTATAGTTCCGATATCACCGTTGTATATGCCGAAGCCGTCGCCGCTTCCGTCGGGAAGAGTCCAGATCATATCATAGTTGTTGCGTGTCTGAATTACTTTATCTCCCACACGGAAAATGCGTTCACCGAACTTCTTTTCCTTTTTGTCCTTAGAGGGGGGATTAAGCCTGCTTTGTAAAACCTTGTTGAGGTTATTCGTTCCCACAATGCCCTTTCGTGACGGTGAAAGCACCTGAATATCACTGATGCTGTCAAATCCGTAAACCTTGCCAAGCCTTCCCATGCAAAGCTCACAAATGGTTTCAAGAGCGTCCTCAGGAGTTCTGCCCATAAAGAAAAAGTCTGTTTTACTGTCGTTTTCCAGAGGCATTTCACCCATGTTGATTCTGTGGGCATTGGTTACTATTCGGCTCTGCTCCGCCTGTCTGAATACTTCGTTCAGCCTTACCGCAGGGATAACACCGCTTTGAAGCATATCGTGCAAGACATTTCCTGCACCTACCGAGGGGAGCTGGTCACTGTCACCTGCCATAATGAGGCATGTCCCTCTTTTAAGGGCTTTTAAAAGCGAGCCGAAAAGAATAATGTCGACCATACTCATCTCATCAACTATTACAACATCGGCATCAATGGGGTTGTACTCATTTCTGGCGAAACGCTGATTTTGTGCATCGTTCACCTCTACCTCCAAAAGACGGTGAAGCGTTTTTGCCTCCATGCCGCAGGACTCGGAAAGCCTCTTAGCGGCTTTTCCCGTGGGGGCACAGAGGGCAATTTTATATTCATGGCTTTGGAAAATTTCCATAATAATTTTCATAATGGTAGTTTTTCCCGTTCCGGGACCGCCCGTAATTATGAGCACACCACCGTTAAGTGCCTTTTTCACGGCTTCACTTTGCATTGCAGACAGCTCAATTAAGCTGTTTTTGGAATGAATAAATATATCCTTCGGAATATCCTTTGAATACGGCTTTGCAAGTGCCATAAGCTCACTAAGCTTAACCGATGCGGAAAGCTCCATGTTATAATAAAGGGGGAGATATACAAAATCCTCCTCAAATATCAGCTTGGCATCATATTTCATTTGTGCAAGTGCCATCTCAACCTCACCAATGTCACAACCGAGAAAAGATGCCGTGCTTTCGGAGAGCTCGGAATATTTAAGGCAGGTATGCCCGTTTAATGCCGCATAGGTAAGCATATATACAATTCCGCCCGAAATTCTTCCGGGGTGGTTTTTGGGAAGCTTCATTTCCTGTGCAATGCGATCAGCGGTTTTAAAACCGATTCGTTCAACGCTTTCGCACAGGATATATGGATTTTCCTTTACAAGCTCTATTGCTTTTTGTCCGAAAATCTTATGCACCTTCAGTGCAAGGTTGGGTGTAACGCCATATTCCTGAAGGAAAATAACCGTTTGTGCCGCATCCTGACGGATAAGAAAGGATTCGGAAATTTTCTTGGCACGGTTTAGTGAAATGCCGTTTATTTCGGCAAGCCTTTCGGGAGAGAGGGCAATAACCTCTAAAGCTTCCTCTCCGAATTTACTGACAATTTTTTTTGCCGTAGCCTCACGAATGCCGCTTATGATTCCGCTTGAAAGGTAAGAGAGAACAGCACTTAGCTTTTTGGGCAGTGCTCTTTCCACAGACGCAACGGAAAACTGCTCTCCGTAAGAGGGATGGTTTACCCATTTTCCTGTCATAACCACCTGCTCGCCGGGGGCAATAAAAGGCATATGTCCACATACCGTAACAAGGGAATTGTTACAGCTTACATCGCACACTGTGTAACCGTTGTCTTCGTTCTGATATATTATTTCATAAATTTCGCCGTTGAGCGTTTCCATTTCGGAATTGTTCATAAGTATTCCTGCCAATCCGTATTTGAATAATGCAGTCATCGGGAATGGTTTCGGCAACAGAAAAAAATTCCGATTTTCTGCAATACATTGTAGTTTCCAATTTTATACTGTTACCCTTGTAGATAACAAAGGCTATCATCATTAGTGCAATTATTAAAGCAGTAATCGCACCATACATACACTATCACCAATAATATTATATGTATGGCGAAGATATTATGTCAACTTTTCGTAGGCTGCCGTAATACAGAAAGGGTGGGAGCAAGCCCCCACCCTACATGTTTTATGATGAAATTTCAGTTTACAGATATTTTTTCAAAGCATCAACCTTGTCAAGTCTTTCCCAGGGAAGATTCAGTTCGTTTCTTCCGAAATGACCGTAGGCCGCCGTCTGGTAATAGATGGGCTTTCTGAGGTCAAGAGTACTGATGATTGCGGAAGGACGAAGGTCAAAGTTTTCATTTACAAGCTCGCCCAGCTTTTCATCAGTGAGCTTTCCTGTGCCGAAGGTATCAATGCGTACCGACACGGGCTTTGCAACACCGATTGCATATGCAAGCTGAATCTGGCATTTATCGGCAAGTCCTGCCGCAACAATGTTCTTGGCAATGTAACGAGCCATATAGCAGGCACTTCTGTCAACCTTCGTGGGGTCTTTTCCCGAAAATGCACCGCCGCCGTGGGGAGCATAGCCACCGTAGGTATCTACTATAATCTTTCTGCCGGTAAGACCGCTGTCACCCTGAGGGCCGCCTATTACAAACTTACCCGTGGGGTTAATGTGATAAATTGTATCCTCGTCAATGAGAGAATCGTCAAGGACGGGCTTTATAACGCTTTCAATCATATCCTTTCTGATTTGCTCCTGAGTTACATCGGCAGTATGCTGTGTGGAAAGAACAACCGTGTCAATCCTTTTTACCTTGTCCCCGTCATATTCAACGGTTACCTGTGTTTTTCCGTCGGGGCGAAGGTAGGGGAAAAGTCCCTGCTTTCTTACCTCGGTAAGCTTCTTTGCCATTTTCTGTGCGTAATAAATGGGTGCAGGGAGGTATTCCTCCGTTTCATTTGTGGCATAGCCGAACATCATACCCTGATCGCCTGCACCGATGTCGTTACCGTCGGAAGCACCTTCCTTTGCTTCCTTGGATTTATCAACGCCCAGTGCAATATCGGCAGACTGCTTGTTAAGTGTACTTAAAATGGCAATGCCGTCTGCAGAAAATCCCATATTGGGGTCTGTGTAACCGATATCCTCCAACGTGCGTTTTACGATTGAACGCACATCGTAGGTATGTGTGGTTGTGATTTCGCCAAAAACCATAACCATGCCCGTTGCCGCACAGCTCTCGCAGGCGACACGTGCTTCGGGGTCATGTGCTAAAATATCGTCTAAAACGGCATCGGAAATTTTATCGCAAACCTTGTCAGGATGCCCCTCCGTAACCGATTCTGATGTAAAAAGTTTTTTGTCTGTAATCATTTGTAAGTCCTCCTTTGTTTTGTCAGATGTATATTAGAAAATAAGCCCTAAAAGGCCGTATGAAAATATACTCATAATAATACCTGCAGTAATTACACCGCCTGTAATTGCAGTCATTGCATCTTTAAATTTGAAGTCGAGGAAGCTCGCAATAAGTGCTCCCGACCATGCTCCTGTACCGGGGAGGGGAATTGCCACGAAAAGGAACAGTCCCCATTTTGCGTATTTTGTAACCTTATCCTTGTTTTTCTCCACCTTCTTTTCAAGGTAAAGTGGAATTTTCGATAGGTGCTTTGTAGTTTTCAGCCATGCACATATCTTTTTGATTAAAAGAAGAATAAAGGGAATCGGGACGAGATTTCCGATAATCGACACAATGAATGAGGGAACAAGGGGCATTTTAAGTGCCATTGCCAGTGGTATCGCACCGCGAAGCTCAATTAAAGGAACCATGGAAACCAAAACTATGTACACATAGCTTGCAAATTCAGCACCAAGTCCCACAAGCCCTACAAGCCATATGGCAAAAGAGTGTATGGCAGTTGTGATTTTATGCAATTCTACTACCTCCAAGTAAATTTAATTCTATTAAAAATCCCAAAAGGTTATTTTTATATCGCAATATTTGCGAAGACCTAACCTTGGGAAAGTTTGCCTCTTCTTTTGTAACCAAAAGAAGCAAAAGTTTTGGGATTGCGATTCCCCAAACCCCAACCGCACCTGTCGGGCTAAGAAATAGCCTTACCTGATCTTTTAGAAAGCGAGTTTTGTTTTGAAAAATATTCCGTCTTTACGGCACCGTCTTTGAAAGGAATACTCAATTCCTCAAAGAGTAAAAACCGCTCGCCCGCAAAGGAGAATGTTGCGAGCGATTTTTTGCCGAAGAACGAAAAATTTCTCAAAACCCTACTTTATCGCTTGTTTGTAGAGGTCGATACCTACATCGACCCGTTAATCGGACAAATATGGGAATTTGTTCCTACAAGTAAATATAGTCGCAATTATTTCATTATAATATATATATTTTAATAAATAATATGCGATTTGTCAACCAAAAGGAGGATTTATGCCCCTGAAAAAATAGAAAAACAAAAAAATGCTCATTTTTTTTACGAAAACAGACTTGATTTTCGTCATTTGGCATGATAGAATGACCAAAAATCGAACAAATGTTTTTTGAAAAAGGGAGCCACTTATAAAACAGTGCCAAAAAATGTACGTCCCCAAACGGTTCAAAAGCAATATGAAACCGCAAAAAAACGATTAAAACTACTTGATAGTGATGGTTACACGAAAGAACAACGAGAAAGGAAGTAAAAAAATGAAAAAACTATTTTTTTATTTGTTAACAATTATAATTCTTTGTGTTGGCGTTATTGGATTTAATCTACATAAATATAGCAAAATTGAATCATATCACAACTCTTTAAAAGTCTGTGTAGGAAAAGAACCATTCTACCTTACTGATATAACCGACTTTGAATGGGACAGGGCAGTAGCTTTTGAGTTCCCGGCAGACTTGAAGGATTTTGAAGAAGCATCGGGAATAAAAATCAACTTTGAATATGATGTAAGCGGAGGAATTATATTTATCAACAATGGGAAAATAGTTTTTAAGGATATTTCTGATATGAATCCGGAAAGTCCGGCACCTATAATCTATGAACTTAACGATAAACATTTGTCCGTCTATGAAAAAGATACATTGGTTTATGTTGAAAAATATGAAGATGAATTTTATTTTATAAAAAAGCAGAATGATACAGACGGGCAGTGATTCAAATGTACTTTTGATATAAATGACGAATATGCCAAGCAAAACACTTTGGAATTAATCAAAGAGATCATACAAACTTTAGAGGAATAAATTAAAAGAATATATTTTTAACAAACAAGACCTACTCCCAAGGAGCAGGTCTTGTTTTGTATGATTTTGTTTGGCGACAGGGGAGAGCGTGCAATTAAAAAAGTGCACCAACAAAGTTGATGCACCGAAAAATGCACGCCCTGTGTTTACTGCGACATAAACTTACAACCGGATTAACCCTGTGCATAAAAGAGCATACATTTTTACCAAAAGGTAAAAAGTACACAAGGATAATCCATTTTTATTAAGTTTATGTCGCACTACAACTATAGCACACATGCTAAATTTTGTCAACGAAATTAATCGCCAGTCCCGAAAAAACAGAAAAAATCGGAATATTTCCCTTGACATACCTTGACAATTATGATATTATATTATACTGCATTAAGATGCACCCATATCCCCTAAAATATGGATAATATGGGAAAAATAAGGTTTTAACAACTACTTTTTGTGTTTTGCGGCATTGGTGCATTCTACAATCAATTCCGCAATGTGAATGAACTAAAAATTTGTTCACGGTGTGTTCCGAGTGCATTCTACACAGGAATACGGAATATTTAAAGGAAGTTGTTCGTTATTAAATTTTGAAGAGGTGATGAAGGTGAAGCCTATTAAATTAGGAAAAAATGAAAGAATGACCTTCGCAAAAATCGATGAAGTATTGGAAATGCCAAACCTTATCGATATGCAAAAAAGCTCCTATGATTGGTTTATCAAGGAGGGTCTTCGCGAGGTTTTCCGTGACGTAAGCCCCATTACAGATTACGCAGGAAATCTCATTTTGGAATTTACCGATTACAGAATTGACGAACAGCCCAAGTACTCTATTGAAGAATGTAAGGAAAGGGATACCAACTACGCCGCACCGCTCAGGGTTCAGGTTCGCCTTATTAATCAGGAAACAGGCGAAATCAAGGAGCAGGAAATCTTCATGGGTGATTTCCCCCTTATGACAGAGCAGGGTACTTTCATTATTAATGGTGCAGAGCGTGTTATCGTTACACAGCTTGTTCGTTCACCCGGTATTTATTACGAGCAGAAGTTTGACAAGGTTGGTAAAAAGCTTGTCAATGCTACGGTAATCCCCAACCGCGGTGCATGGCTTGAATATGAAACAGACCCCAACGATGTGTTCTCTGTTCGTATAGACAGAACACGTAAGCTCCCCGTTACAGTTCTTATCAAGGCTATGGGTCTTGAAACCGAGCCTGCGATATTAGAGCTTTTCGGCGAGGACGAAAGAATACTTGCAACCTTTGCCAAGGATACAACAAAGAACCGCGAGGAAGCACTTTTTGAAATTTATCGTAAGCTTCGTCCCGGTGAGCCTCCCACGATTGACAGTGCTACCACACTTATCAACGGTCTGTTCTTTGATGCTAAGAGATATGACCTTGCTAAGGTAGGCAGATATAAGTATAATAAGAAGCTTGCTATGGCAGCCCGTCTTGAAGGACAGATTGCAGGAAGCGATATTGTCGATGAAAAGACAGGAGAAATCATTGTAGCCGAGGGAAATCGTATTGATGCAGCTGCCGCTCAGTTGATTGAGGACAAGGGTATTAACCGTGTTCTTGTTTTGGTAGAGGACAAGAAGGTTGTTGTATTCTCAAACAACATGGTAGACCCCGAAAAGTATGCAGGCATCAGCCTTTATGATATTACACACGAGAAGGTAAGAAAGAATATTCTTGATGAAATTCTCGAAGAAGCAGCAGGAGATGTTGACGAAATAAAGAAGCTTGCAGAGGAACGCATTGATGAGCTTGTTCCCAAGCACATTATTGTTGACGATATGTTTGCTTCCATTAACTACTGCAGCAACCTTTGCGACGGTATCGGTCAGGTTGACGATATCGACCATCTCGGAAACCGTCGTCTCAGAAGCGTGGGCGAGCTTTTGCAGAATCAGTTCCGCATCGGTATTTCACGTATGGAGCGTGGCGTTCGTGAGAGAATGAGTATTCAGGAGCTTGATATTGTTACTCCGCAGTCACTCATCAATATCCGTCCCGTTGTTGCAACAATCAAGGAGTTCTTCGGTTCATCACAGCTTTCACAGTTCATGGACCAGAATAACCCCCTTGCAGAGCTTACTCATAAGAGAAGACTTTCAGCACTTGGCCCCGGCGGTCTTTCAAGAGAGCGTGCCGGCTTCCAGGTTCGTGACGTTCACTATACCCATTACGGCAGAATGTGTCCCATTGAGACTCCTGAAGGACCCAACATCGGTCTTATCAGCTCACTTTCCACATATGCACGTATCAATGAATACGGATTTATTGAAGCTCCCTACCGTAAGGTTATCAAGGGCGAGGGTGTTGTAACAGACGAAATTGAATATATGACAGCCGACATCGAGGATAAGTATGTCGTAGCACAGGCTAACGAGCCTATTGACGAAAACGGCAGATTCCTTGATAAAAAGGTTTCCGCACGTTACAGAGAGGAAATTCTCGAAGTTCCTGCAGAAAATATCGACTACATGGACGTTTCGCCCAAGCAGGTTGTATCGGTTGCTACAGCAATGATTCCTTTCCTTGAAAATGATGATGCTAACCGTGCCCTCATGGGTTCTAACATGCAGCGTCAGGCAGTTCCGCTTCTTAAGCCCGAATCTCCCATTATCGGTACAGGTATGGAATACAAGGCGGCTAAGGACAGCGGTGTCGTTGTACTTGCAAAAGAAGATGGTGTTATCGAAAAGGTAAGTGCAGACGAAATCGTAATCAAGGATAAGGATGGAGTAAGACACAATTATCACCTTCTTAAGTTCCTTCGCTCCAACCAGGGTACCTGTATCAATCAGCGTCCCATCGTTGAAGAAGGAGAAGAAGTTACAAAGGGAACCATCATTGCAGACGGTCCCGCTACAGATAACGGTGAAATCGCACTGGGAAGAAACATGCTTATCGGATTTATGACCTGGGAGGGTTATAACTACGAGGACGCCGTGCTTCTTAACGAAAAGCTGGTGCGTGACGATATTTATACTTCCATTCATATTGAAGAATACGAGTCCGAATCCCGTGATACCAAACTCGGACCGGAAGAAATCACACGCGACATTCCCAATGTTGGTGATGACGCACTTAAAAACCTTGACGAAAGAGGTATTATCCGTGTAGGTGCGGAGGTTCGCTCCGGTGATATTCTTGTAGGTAAGGTTACTCCTAAGGGTGAAACAGAGCTTACACCCGAAGAAAGACTTCTCCGTGCAATTTTCGGTGAAAAGGCACGCGAGGTTCGTGATACATCTCTTCGTGTACCTCACGGTGAGGCAGGTATTATTGTTGACGTTAAGGTATTTACCCGTGCCAACAATGACGAGCTTCCTCCGGGAGTAAACGAAATTGTAAGATGCTATATTGCTCAGAAGAGAAAAATCAGCGTTGGTGACAAGATGGCAGGTCGTCACGGTAATAAGGGTGTCGTTTCCAGAATTCTTCCCACAGAAGATATGCCCTTCCTTCCCGACGGTACTCCCCTTGACATTGTGCTTAATCCCCTGGGCGTTCCTTCCCGTATGAACATCGGTCAGGTGCTTGAGGTTCACTTGGGTATGGCGGCAAAGAACCTCGGATTTAAGGTTGCTACACCGGTATTTGACGGTGCAAACGAAAAAGATATTATGAACCTTCTTGAAGAAGCAGGTCTTCGCCGTGACGGTAAGACAGTTCTTTACGACGGAAGAACAGGTCAGCCCTTTGATAACCCTGTAACCGTTGGTTATATGTACTTCTTAAAGCTGCATCACCTTGTTGATGATAAGATTCATGCAAGAAGTACAGGCCCCTACTCGCTTGTTACTCAGCAGCCTCTTGGCGGTAAAGCACAGTTCGGCGGTCAGAGATTCGGTGAAATGGAAGTTTGGGCACTTGAAGCATATGGTGCGGCTTACCTTCTTCAGGAAATTCTTACAGTTAAGTCGGACGATATAGTAGGCCGTGTAAAGACCTATGAATCAATCGTTAAGGGTGAGAATGTTCCCACACCGGGTATTCCCGAATCATTTAAGGTTCTTATTAAAGAGCTTCAGTCTCTTGCACTTGATGTCAGCGTTCTTAACTCCGAGGGCAGTGTTGTTGAGCTTAAGAGCGATGATGATGACGAGCCTAACATGGATGAATACCGTGAAGAGCTTCTTACAACCATAAACGACGGAATGGCTCCCGGTTACACCGAGGTAAATCCCGAAGATGAGATTTATGGAATCGTTGAAGGAACTTACTCTGACGATGAAGACGACGAAGAAGATGATGATGACATTATGGCAGATTTCGATGACGATGATGATTTCGACATAGAACCCACTGATGAGGAACTCATGGAAATCGAAAATCAGAATATAAAGGATTAAGGGAGGGGTAGTAATTATGGAATTTAATACTTTTGAAGCAATGCAAATAGGCCTCGCATCTCCCGAAAAAATCAGAGAGTGGTCTTACGGTGAGGTTAAAAAGCCTGAAACTATAAATTACCGTACCTTAAAGCCCGAACGTGACGGTCTTTTCTGCGAAAAGATTTTCGGACCGCAGAAGGACTGGGAATGTCACTGCGGAAAGTATAAGAGAATCAGATATAAGGGTATTGTGTGTGACCGATGCGGCGTTGAAGTTACAAAGTCTAAGGTTCGCCGTGAGAGAATGGGTCATATTGAGCTTGCGGCTCCCGTTTCTCATATCTGGTATTTCAAGGGTATTCCCAGCAGAATGGGACTTCTCCTTGATATTTCTCCCCACATTCTTGAAAAGGTGCTGTATTTCGCACAGTATATCGTAATTGACCCCGGTAAGACAGAGCTTAACAAAAAAGATCCTCTTACCGAAAAGGAATATATGGCTTACTACGAAAAGTACGGCGACCGTTTCCGTGCAGGTATGGGTGCCGAAGCCATTAAAGAGCTTCTCGCTGAGGTTGATATTGATGCCCTCAGTGCAGAACTCAAGGAGGAGCTTCAGACTGCACAGGGACAGAAGAAGGTTAAGATTTCAAAGAGACTTGAGGTTGTTGAATCATTCAGAAAGAGTAATAACCGTCCCGAATGGATGATTCTTGACTGCGTTCCCGTAATTCCTCCGGAAATCCGCCCCATGGTACAGCTTGACGGCGGCAGATTTGCTACAAGTGACCTTAATGACCTTTACAGAAGGGTTATTAATAGAAATAACCGTCTTAAAAGACTTCTTGAGCTTGGTGCTCCCAACATTATCGTAAGAAATGAAAAGAGAATGCTTCAGGAAGCAGTTGATGCACTTATTGATAACGGCAGACGCGGCAGACCTGTAACAGGTCCGGGAAACCGTGCTCTTAAATCCCTTTCCGATATGCTTAAGGGTAAGCAGGGACGTTTCCGTCAGAACCTTCTTGGTAAGCGTGTTGACTATTCAGGACGAAGCGTTATCGTAGTTGGTCCCGCTCTTAAGATTTATCAGTGCGGTCTTCCCAAGGAAATGGCACTTGAACTTTTCAAGCCCTTCGTAATGAAGAGACTTGTTGAAAACGGAAGTGCACACAACATTAAGAGTGCAAAGAGAATGGTTGAGCGTGCCCGTAATGAGGTTTGGGACGTGCTTGAAAGCGTAATTAAAGAACATCCTGTTCTTCTTAACCGTGCACCAACACTTCACAGACTCGGTATTCAGGCGTTCGAGCCGATTCTGGTTGAAGGTAGAGCTATCAGACTTCATCCCCTCGTATGTACAGCGTTTAACGCTGACTTCGACGGTGACCAGATGGCTGTTCACGTTCCCCTTTCTCCCGAAGCACAGGCAGAGGCTCGATTCCTTATGCTCAGTGCCAATAACCTTCTTAAACCTCAGGACGGCCGTCCCGTTACCGTTCCCACACAGGATATGGTACTTGGTAGCTACTATCTTACCTTGGTTAAGCCCAAGGAAGTAAAAATTACCGATGCAGGCGACAGTGACCTTGAGGCAGGAAAGGTATACAAATATTACGATGCAGTTCATGCTCAGAACATTGAGCTTGAAGCACAGGGTAAAAAGAAGATCGAATTTACCGAAGAGGGTGTGGGAACATTCCCCGGCGAAATCGGTGAAGGAAAATATTTTGCAAGCATAAACGAAGCTATGATGGCTTATGATTGCGGAGATGTGGGACTTCACGCCCCCGTTAAGGTAAGAATCGAAAAAGAAATTGACGGAGTAATCGAAAGCAGAATCGTTGAGGTTACAGTAGGTAGACTTATATTTAATGAAGTTATTCCGCAGGATCTCGGATTCGTTGACAGAACAAATCCCGAAAACGCATTCTTGCCCGAAATTCAGTTCCTTGCAGACAAGAAGTCTCTTGGTAAGATTGTTGATGCTTGTATCAAGGTACACGGCACAACAAAGACTGCCGAGGTTCTCGACTCAATTAAGGAGCTTGGCTACAAATTCTCAACCCGCGGTGCTATTACCATCAGCGTAAGCGACATGGAAATTCCCGGAAGTAAGGCAGAACGTCTTGTAGAGGCTGAGGAAGAAGTAGAAAAGATTACAAAGCTTTACAGAAAGGGTCTTATTACTGACGATGAGCGTTACAGAAAGGTTATCGAAACCTGGCAGGGTGCTAACGACAGAATTACAAAGGCTCTTATGGATAATCTTGATAAATACAACCCCATCTACATGATGGCAACATCAGGTGCCCGTGGTAGCATCAACCAGATAAGACAGCTTGCAGGTATGCGTGGTCTTATGGCTAATACTCAGGGACGTACAGTGGAAATTCCGATTCGTGCTTCCTTCCGTGAAGGTCTGAATATTCTTGAATATTTCATTTCTACTCACGGTGCCCGTAAGGGTCTTGCCGATACAGCCCTCAGAACGGCTGACTCAGGTTACCTTACACGTCGTCTTGTTGACGTATCACAGGATGTTATTATCCGTGAAATTGACTGTAAGACACACGACGGTATCAATGTTTCCGAAATCGTAGAGGGTAAGGACGTTATCGAGCCACTCGAAGAACGTCTTATCGGCAGAGTAAACTGTGACGATATCGTTCATCCCGAAACGGGCGAGGTTATTATCCCCGAAAATACCCTTATGAACAAGGAAATGGCAGACAGAGTTGTAGCGGCCGGTGTTAAAGAGGTTAAGATCAGAAGCGTTCTTAACTGTCACGCAAAGGTAGGCGTTTGTGCTCATTGTTACGGTGCTAACCTTGCAAGCCGCGGCGAGCTTGTAAATATCGGTGAAGCAGTTGGTATCATTGCGGCTCAGTCAATCGGTGAGCCCGGTACACAGCTTACAATGAGGACGTTCCATTCCGGTGGTGTTGCCGGTGACGATATCACACAGGGTCTTCCCCGTGTCGAGGAGCTTTTCGAGGCGAGAAAGCCCAAGGGTCTTGCAATTGTAACAGAT
>JAZQAB010000033.1:0-14575 GCA_045545055.1 Clostridia bacterium
GTAAGCGGTACTCATTTTATAGGTTGTTTTATGAATATTGCTTCCACCTGTGCCTTCAGTTGCACGGCATCGGTAATATATACTAAATACAGAAGCATTAAAGGCGGAGGAGCAGGACTTGTATCAGGAAGTATTGCCACCGTTGCTGTAATGATGATTCTTAATTATTTGCTGACACCATTATATACGGGAATGCCCCGCAGTGCCGTAGCAGACCTTTTAATTCCTGCCATACTTCCTTTCAATGTTATAAAATGCGTGCTGAATTCTGCACTGGTTCTTATATTATATAAGCCCGTTTCAAGGATTTTAAAAAGAAGCGGACTTGTGGAAAACAGCTCCAACTATACTTCAAGGCATAGCAATCTTTCGGTTCTGATAGTAGCGGTAATTCTGATTTTATCCTGTGTTGCGGCAATCTCAATAATTAACAGCTGAGCTTTTTCTGTTCATACTTGAGCTTTGTGGCGAGCCCGCCGCGGATGTGTCGCTCGGCTTTGTTGGTATCAAGTACCGACTGAACGCGGGCGGCAAGCAAGGGATCAATATCCGAAAGCCTTGTGGTGACATCTTTATGTACTCCTGATTTTGAAAAACCAAAATTTTTTGCAGCAGCTCTTACAGTAGCATTATTGTCAATTATGTAATATGCCAGCATAATGGCGCGTTTTTCAATATAATCTTTCAAAATTAACAGCCCCCTTAACTCTTTCGTTCTAACATATGAGAGTAAGGGGGCTGTTATTACTAAATTTTATTTGTCTGTTACTTTGCCGTAAAGGTTCAATCTGAAAAGACGGCTTTCATCGTCGGGGTCTTCACATTCAATAGTTGCCTTACTGAGTTTTGCACCCTGAATAATACTCATAAGACCAATCATGCGGCAGAAGGCAGACATAAGATTGATTCTGTCACCCTCATCTGTTGTAAGCCAAACCTGACCCTTGCAGTTGTTAAGCTCTTTTGCAAAAGCATCTACATCAATGTTGTGAATTTCGAATTTACTCATGGTAATTACCTCCTAAATTTGTTTTACAAGCACATAATAAGCCTTTAAATGGCAAAAGTCAAGGATTGTAACCTTATTGTAATCAAAAATAGCATTTCGAATAAATTCGAAATGCCATTTGTTTCTTTTTTGTGTATTATTGCTGTTGCTTTTTGATTCTGTTTGCCTCTTTTGCACGAAGGTCGGTATCAAGGATTCTTTTTCTTATTCTGAGGAAATTGGGTGTAACCTCCAAAAGCTCGTCATCAGCCAAAAATTCAAGGCTTTCCTCCAGACTGAGAAGCTTGGGGGGAGTAAGGCGGAGTGCTTCATCGCTTCCTGCGGCACGCATATTTGTTGCCTGCTTTCTCTTACATACATTTACCACAATATCCTCAAGACGGCTGCATTCGCCAACAACCATTCCCATATAAACCTTTTCGCCCGGCCCTATGAACATCTGTCCACGATCCTGTGAATTAAAAAGCCCATATGCAACAGATTCACCCGTTTCATATGCTACAAGACTTCCTCTGGAGCGTGTTGTAAATTCTCCGGGAATCATCGGCTCGTAAGAATCAAATACGCTGTTAATAATACCTGTACCCTTTGTAGCGGTCAGAAGCTCTCCACGGTAACCGATAAGTCCTCTTGAAGGAATTCTGAACTCAAGCTTTGTATAGCCGGCAGCACCGGGAGCCATATTCACAAGACTGCCCTTTCTCGCACCAATGCCCTCCATGACAACGCCCGTATGCTCGTCGGGAACGTCCACGGTCAGCATTTCAAAGGGCTCACACAAAACGCCGTCAATTTCCTTGTTAATCGTCTTGGGTTTGCTTACCTGAAATTCATAGCCTTCACGACGCATGTTTTCAATAAGCACTGAAAGGTGAAGCTCACCTCTGCCGGAAACCACAAAGCTGTCGGGAGAGTCAGTCTCGGCTACTTTAAGTGCAATGTTGCTTTCAAGCTCCTTCATTAATCTGTCACGAAGGTGTCTGCTTGTTACATAGTCGCCGTCCTGTCCTGCAAAGGGACTGTTGTTTACGCTGAACGTCATGGAAAGAACAGGCTCATCAACAGGGGTAAAGGGGAGAGGCTCTACTACGCCCGAAGCACAGATTGTATCGCCAATGTTGATTTTTTCAACACCGCTGATTGCAACAATCTCGCCTGCACCAGCCTCATCAATAACCTGCTTTTCCAAATCCTTGTAGGAGAAAAGCTTAGATACCCTTGAATTATAGGAATCCATACCCTCGCGGCTTATTGTAATGGGCATGTTTGTTTTAACATAACCACGGTTAATTCTGCCTACCGCAATTCTTCCTGTGAAGGTATCATAATCAATATTGGATACAAGCATCTGAAATTCTCCCTGCGTTGTATCTTCAGGGGCAGGAATGTGCTTAACGATAAGGTCGAAAAGCACCTTAAGGTCATCGGGGTGATTATCAGGGGAAAGGCTCGCCCAGCCGTCACGTCCCGAAACGTAAACAACGGGAGAGTCAAGCTGTTCATCAGTTGCATCAAGGTCAATGAAAAGCTCTAAAAGCTCGTCCGTAACCTCGTAGGGGCGTGCGTTGGGTCTGTCAGCCTTGTTTACAACCATTATAATTGACAGATTAAGCTCCAAAGCTTTTTTCAGAACAAATCTTGTCTGGGGCATACAACCCTCGAATGCATCTACCAGAAGAAGAACACCGTCAGCCATTTTAAGACCACGTTCAACCTCGCCGCCGAAATCCGCGTGTCCGGGAGTGTCGATAATATTTATTTTCACATCATTGTACATAAGAGATGTGTTTTTTGCAAGAATAGTAATACCACGTTCTTTTTCAATATCGTTGGAGTCCATTACACGTTCTTCCACCTGTGCGTTTTCACGGAAAACACCGCTTTGGCGTAAAAGTGCGTCAACCAAGGTGGTTTTACCGTGGTCAACATGGGCGATAATTGCAATGTTTCTTATGTTTTTAGGTTCTATCATTTTTTTCGTCCTTTCTTAGATTCTGTTTTATCTCAATCAAGCCGTTGAATGCAATAGGAATGGGAGAAAGTAGTGCAGAATTCACGAACTGAACCCCGAAGGGGCTTGCCCGAAGGCGTACGATGGTACGTCGAGAGGTGAAGTTCGTGGATAGCAAAACGTATATATTCGAAATTCGCCGATGCGAATTTCCACCTTAAACAATCAAAGGATTAATGTTATCTGCTTGAATAAAAGAGCTTTCATAAACACTATCCACGCGTTTTGCGGTCTGTGCTGCTTTATCACATTCCGATTTATTTCCTTTTTGTGTCTTTCTCTATTACAAATGTGCTCCACGTGTCTGCATACTGTAAAAGTAAGAGCAGCGGTGTTTCCTTTGTTGCCACACTTTTGTTATCATCAACATACTGACCGTCATGATACATAACGGCCTGCACTTCGCTTTCGGAAAGCGAAATGTGGGGGATAGCAAGATACAGACTCCTTACGGGAACACTCAGATATACAAGGCTTTCATTTATTCTGTAGGGAATTGATGCAGGAAAACCATATTGCTTCTGCTTGGGGGTAGGCTCGTTTTCAAGATACTGTGGAGCTCCCGGCATACCCGCTTTTCCCAAATCGTGAATAAGTGCCGTTATAATACAGCTTTCTTCGTCAATTTCGGGAGCAAGCGAGGAACGCAGTTTAAGCATAGTTTCAGCTACATTTACACTATGCTCCAAAAGTCCCTGCTTTCTGCACAGATGAAAACGTGTGCTGGCAGGAGAATTTAGATAATCCGTTTCATTTTCCATAAAGTTAATTAAAGCGTCAAATTCGTCCTTTCTTTTTACCACACGATTTTTAAGAGCTTCATAACGTTCATATACTGTCATATAATCTACCCTCCTGAAAACACTTCTATTAATTATATAACAAACCACGGCATATTTCAACAAATTTTTGAGTAAATATTAATGTGTTTTTTGAAGCGTGAGCATTGTGTTTTTTACTGCGTGGTGATATAATGATTTTAAAGTAGCCAAATTCAAAAAAGAAGAAAGGACAAAATGAGATGGAATTATCAAAAGAGACCTATGCTTTTAATTACAAGGCAGGCTATACATATATATCTTTTAAACAAGCAGAACTTTTTACCATGTATCTTTTGCCGAATGAAAAAGGAAAATTTCCTGTTGTGATTATAAGGACTCCGTATGTTGATAAGTATGAAAATTGGGAAGAAGCAGATGTGGCAATATCATATATGAATGAATATAAAGAATGGCTGAAAAACGGCTATGCAATAGTAATTCAGCATTGCAGAGGCAGAGGTAAAAGCACAGGCGATTGCATTCCTTATATCAACGAACGGGAAGACGGGCTAAACTTACATGAATGGATAAGAAAACAGGCTTTTTATAATGGAGAACTTTATTTTAAAGGAAGGAGCTACTATACTTCAGTTCACTATCTGACAGCTCCATTTTCCGATGATGTCAAGGGGGCAATATTCTCTGTTCAGGACACTGAAAGATATAATATGAATTATACAAACGGATTCTTAAAAAAAGAAGGTCGTGGGTCTTGGTATGTAAGAATGTATAAAGCAAAATCCCATATGAGAAAAAATTATACTAAGGATACGTTGGATATGCTGCCGGTCAAGGATTTCACAAAAACCGTTTTTGGGGAAAACGTGAAAGATTTTGATGATGTACTCAAAGCTCCAAATAAGGATAATGAGTTCTGGAATACAAAGCTGGGTGGGGCAGACACAAGAAATGTTACAGATAACGTGGCATTTCCGGTTTTGTTTACAACCGGATTTTATGATATTTATACCGGTGGAATTTTTGATATGTGGAATAAGATGAATGATAAAAGCAGAAAAAATAGTGCATTGCTTGTTTCGCCCTATGACCACAGTGATAGCTATAACAAAGAAAATTCATTCGCTTTTGAAAATGGTAAATTAATTGAGCATTTTGGTGAAAATTACGAAATAGAATGGTTTAACTATATAAGAAAAACAAGTACAAAAGTGCCTTTTGAACTTGGAAAGGTAACCTACTACAGGTTGTTTGAAAATAAATGGGCAACTGATGATTTTAAACCATTGAGCAATACTATGAAGTTGAAATTGGGTGACACCACGGCATCATATATATATAATCCATATGATGCACCGAGATTCAAGGGTGGGTTGTCAAGAAATTTTGGTGGAACTGTTTTTCAGGATGCACCAAATTCCCACTACGGTATTATATCTGTATACACTGAACCTTTTGAAAAGGAAACCTTTGTGAAAGGAAAAATGTCCGCTCGGTTAAAGGTTAAATCAGATTGTGAGGATACGTGCTTTTATGTAAGAATAAGCATTACAAAGGAAAAAGGAGATTTGGGGCTTAGAGATGACATTACTTCGCTTTGTTATCAGCTTGGCGATTATGAGCCAAACAGTGAAGTGGATTTAATGTTTAATTTTGACGAGCATGCCTTTTTAATAAAGAAAGGTGAAAGGTTAAGAATTGATATTGCATCAGCAGATAATGAACATTATGTTCGTCATACTAATCAAAAAGGGTTATACAGCGAGCAAACATCGGCAAAAATCGCACATAACACAGTATATTTGCAAAATTCATATTTGACGTTGCCGGTTGAGGTGTGATTTATTGTCCAGTCTTGACACGAGTAAGAATTGTGTCGAATGATGGTGAAATAATATTTATATTGTCGAATTATATATGCAATGTTCTGCAAAGGAGATTTTTAGAATGAAAGATAAAAAAATCCAAATAAGAAATAGTACTGTTGATTTTTTGGTATTTACACGTGATGCCAAAGAAGAAAGTATTGAAGTGCGTGTACAAGATAATGATGTATGGCTTACACAAAAAGCTATTGGACAACTTTTTTATGTTGACAGAAGTGTTGTTACGAAACACCTTAAAAACATTTTTAAAGATGGAGAAATAGACGAAAATTCAACTTGTGCAAATTTTGCACAAGTTGCTGATAACGGAAAAACATATAAGTATAAATTCTATTCATTGCAAGCTATAATTGCAGTTGGATATCGAATCAACTCACAGCGAGCTACTGAATTCAGACAATGGGCGACAAAGGTTCTTGATACCTTTACAAAACAAGGATATGTGTTAGATAAAAGCAGACTTATAAACGGACAAATTTTTGATGATGATTACTTTGAACATTTGGTATCCGAAATACAGGAAATTCGTGCGAGTGAACGTAGATTTTATCAAAAAATCACTGATATTTATGCAACAAGTGTCGACTATTCTCTTGATAGTCAAATTACAAAAGATTTTTTTTCAACAGTTCAAAACAAGATGCATTATGCCATTCATCATCAAACGGCTGCAGAAGTTATTGTAAACCGTGCGAATCACGAAAAACAAAATATGGGACTTACCACTTGGAAGAATGCACCTAATGGGAAAATTGTGAAAGCCGATGTTTCAATAGCGAAAAACTATCTTTCAATAGAAGAAATGACAGAACTTAATGAGATAGTTACAATGTACCTTGATTATGCCATAAGACAGGCAAGGCGAAGAATTCCTATGACCATGGCTGATTGGTCAAGTAAATTGGATGCTTTCTTAAAATTTAACGATGCAGACATTTTGCAAAATAAAGGTAAAGTTACTGCCGAGATAGCAAAAGCATTTGCCGAAAGTGAATTCGAGAAATACAGAGTTATACAAGACCGATTATATGAAAGCGATTTTGATAAGGCGTTAAAACTGATTACAGAAAATCAAGAATAATTTTGTACTGTTCTTATAAGCATAGTTTATTCTAAATTCAATAAAACAGTTTGCCGAAAATAAATATTTACATATCGGGCAGGAAAATCTGATATTCCTGCGGGTTTTAATGGATTTTGTTCAAGTTGAAAACAGTGAAAAATAGTAGGTCCTAATACGAGTTTGCGAGTATCAAGGTTCTCCGAAATATAGAAATCTTCGATTTCGTTATATTTCGTGATGGTTCTTATTATTCACTGTTCTCCTGACTTAACAATGTATAGCTAAATGCCAATCGCAATGAATTAAATTTCAACGTAAAAGGGAGAAATATATGGGTAACAAAACGCTTACTAATTATCATACTCATACATGTTATTGTGACGGGAAAAACACACCCGAGGAGATTGTTTTATCTGCTATTGAAAACGGGTTTTCCGCAATAGGCTTTTCAGGGCACGGCTATACCCCCTTTGATTTATGCTATTGTATGAAAGATACCCTCTCATACGTTAAAGAAATAACAGAGCTGAAAAAGAAGTACGGAGATAAAATCGAAATTTACTGCGGAATTGAGGAGGATGCGTTTTCCCCTGTGCAGAGAGAAGATTTTGATTATATCATCGGAAGCTCGCACTATTTTAATATAGACGGGAAGTACTATCCCATTGACTCCGACTATGACGGCTTTAAAAAATGTCTGGAGGCTTTTAATAACGATGCACTAAAGCTTGCCGAAGTCTATTATAGCACCTTCGTCAGCTATATTACGGAAAGAAAGCCTGATATTGTAGGGCATTTTGACCTGATAACAAAATATGATGAGGTTGACGAGCAGCGTTTTTTGAACAATTCCGAATATTTAAAGATTGCCAAAAAATATTTGCAAAAAGCCGCAGAAAATGATGTGATTTTTGAAGTGAACACAGGGGCAATTTCACGGGGAATAAGAAAAACTCCCTATCTTGGCGAGGAGCTTCTTTACATATTAAAGAAAAATGGCAGTAAGGTGATGCTTTCATCCGACAGCCACAGCGTAGATACCTTGGATTTTTATTTTGAAGAAGCAGAGAAGCTTTTACGTGACGTTGGGTTTGACCATGTATATGAACTCCACCAGGGCACATTTAAGAAAAGACTTATATAGTTTCATAAAAGCGGAGGTAACACCATGCTTGAGTTTGAATTTAAAATCCTTGACTTTATACGAGAATATATGTCAACCCCGATAATGGATAAAATAATGTGTTTTTTCACATTTTTAGGAAATGCAGGCTGGATATGGATAGCTTTGGCATGTGTGTGCCTGTGCAGTAAGAAATACCGCTATACGGGAATAATGCTTTCCCTCGGGCTTTTAATGAGCCTTATTGTTGCAAACCTTATACTAAAGCCTGCCTTTGCAAGGCTTCGTCCTTTTCAGATAAAAGAGGGGATAGAACTTATTATTGCCGCACCAAAAGATTTTTCCTTTCCGTCGGGGCATACCATGGCATCTGTGATTTGTGCAACGATTATATTTTTACAGCATAAAAAAATGGGAATTTATGCCATAGCCTTAGCGGTGGTAATTTCTTTTTCCAGACTTTATCTGTATATGCATTTTCCCACAGATGTATTTTTCGGAGCGATTTTGGGAATGTTATTAGGTGTATTGGCGGTAAAAATTGTAAGGCGTTACTTTAGAATAATATAAATTAAAACCTCCATACTAATATTATAACCGTAGAAAATAAGGAGGTTTTAATATGAAGAAATGTACAACGGGTTTTCTCAAAGGTCTTGCAACAGGTGCAGTTATGGGAGGAGCAATGTGCCTTATGATGGATCCTCCCGATACTGCAAAAATTAAAAAAGCATATAAAAAAACCAACCGTGCGTTAAAGACAGTTGGCTATGCTATTGAGGAATTAGTGTCAAACAACTAAGGGGGCTGTGACAAAATGCACAGACCGCAAAAAGGCGTCCTAAATACAAAATAAAGATGGCAGAGAAATTAACTGACACCATATTTTGGTTGAAAAATCGCATATGTATGCGATTTTTCTTCATTCTTAGCCTTTTTGCTACGAACAAACTTCGCCGCTCGACGTACCTACGTACGCCTTCGGGTAACCTGAGAACGCCTATATAGGCATTCTCAGCTCAGTTTGTCCGTTCTGCACTATTTTTTCTTCGCCCCTGCAAAAGGCTGTGACAAAATGCACAGACCGCAAAAAGGCGACTAAAAAAGAAGCTGTAGCAAAATGTATAAATATGCATGAACGATAACCGTAGGGGCGACAATGCCTCCCTTGCCTAAAGGGAGGTGGCAACCGTAAGGTTGCCGGAGGGATTCCCGGTCGCCCGCGGGCGGATAATATCCGCCCCTACAATGGTTTATTCTGTTTTGATGCATAAATATTAATTTTGCTACAGCTTATTTATTTAAAACAATCTATATACCCCGACTACTCTTCCTAAGATGGAAACACTTTCCACAATAATAGGCTCCATAAAATCATTTTCAGGCTGCAGACGGAAATGCCCGTCCTCTTTATAAAACGTTTTTACAGTGGCACTGTCGTCCACAAGTGCTACTACCATTTCACCGTTACGTGCAACCTCGCACTTTTCCACAATTACATAATCACCGTCAAGTATACCTGCGTTAATCATGCTTTCACCGCGAACCTTCAGCATATAGACATCATTCTTTTTTGCAAAGTCCATGGGAAGTGGAAAGGTACGTTCTAAGTTTTCCTCTGCCAAAATGGGGAGACCTGCACTTACCCTGCCTATTACGGGAACCTCAAGATATTCCTTCTCCATTGCGGAAATATTTGTGGGAACGTTCTTTAACCTTATTCCTCGTGAGCTTCCGTTTTCCTTAATAATATGTCCGTTTTTTTCAAGCCGTTTTAAATATCCGTGAACCGTAGAGGGCGAGTTAAGACCAACGGCTTCACAAATTTCACGAACTGTGGGAGGATAGCCCTTTTGAGAAACCTGCTTTTCTATAAAACTTAGTATCTGCTGCTGTTTATCTATATTTGCTGCCAAATATATCACCCTCCAAAATTTAGTATATGTTAATTATAACACACCTTGAAACAAAAATCAAACATTTGTTCGAAAAAAATTAAAAAAACTAACCCTTCTTTAAGATTATGGGAGGAGAATACGAATAACACTAATTTAAAACCCTAAAAAATAGTCTTTTTCGATTGACAACATTCCTAAAAAAAGGTATAATGTTATTTTGTAAAGGAGTGTTTACAATGGAAAAATTAGGACTCAATGAAATTCGCGAAAGATATTTGAAATTCTTTGAAAGTAAAGGACATTTAAGACTGCCGTCATTTCCGCTTGTTCCGCAAAATGATAACAGTCTCCTTCTTATAAATGCAGGAATGGCACCGCTAAAGCCTTATTTCACAGGGAAAGAGGTTCCTCCCCGTAAGAGAGTGACCACCTGCCAGAAATGCATTCGCACACCCGACATCGAGCGTGTTGGTATAACTGCCCGTCACGGTACGTTTTTTGAAATGCTGGGTAACTTCTCTTTTGGTGATTACTTCAAGCACGAAGCAACCGCATGGGCATGGGAATTTGTTACAAAGGAGCTTGGACTTCCGAAAGATCGTGTTTATGTCACCGTTTATGAGGAAGATGACGAGGCTATCGACATCTGGACAAAGGAAGTAGGCGTAGACCCCTCCCATATTTCCAAAATGGGTAAGGAGGACAACTTCTGGGAAATCGGTCAGGGGCCCTGCGGCCCTTGCAGTGAGCTTTACTTTGACCGTGGAGAAAAATACGGTTGCACAAGCCCCGATTGTAAAGTAGGCTGTGAGTGTGACAGATTCGTAGAGTTCTGGAATCTTGTGTTCACCCAGTTTGACAAGGACGAGAACGGTGTATATAACCGCCTTGCTCACCCCAATATTGATACAGGTATGGGACTTGAAAGAATGGCTGTTATAATGCAGGATGTAAATAACCTTTTCGAGGTTGATACAATCCGCAATATCATGCTTGAAATCAGCAAGGTGGCAAAGGTTAACTATGGTGACAATGATAAGACTGATATTTCTCTGCGTGTTATCACTGACCATATCAGAAGTACAACATTTATGACTTGTGACGGCGTATCCCCCTCCAACGAGGGAAGAGGTTACGTTCTCCGCAGACTTCTCCGTAGAGCAGCTCGTCACGGAAGACTTCTCGGTATCAAGGGAACATTCCTTTCCGATATTGTTGATACAGTTGTAAGAGAGTCTAAGGGTGCATATCCTCAGCTTGAGGAAAAGCAGGATTATATCAAGAAAGTTATTAAGAGAGAAGAAGAAAGCTTCGCTCAGACAATTGACCGCGGTCTCTCAATCCTTGAAGAAAAGATACAGGAGCTTGAAAAGAACGGCGGAAAGATTCTTTCAGGTGAGGATGCTTTCACACTTAACGATACTTACGGCTTCCCCATTGACCTTACTGAGGAAATTCTTCAGGAAAAGGGTCTCGGTGTTGACAGAGATTCCTTCAATGCCCTTCTTCTTGAGCAGAAAACCCGTTCAAGAGAGGGAAGAAATGTCGGTGATGAAGCGGCATGGAGTGAGGACGTTTACCAGACACTCGGCAAGGATATCACAACAGAATTCATCGGATATGATAACTCTCAGTGTGATGCAAATATAACGGTAATCGTAAAGGACGGACAGGTAGCAGACAGTGTTTCCGATGGCGAAAACGCAGTTATCATTCTTGATAAGACGGTAGTATACGGCGAAAGCGGCGGACAGATGGGCGACAACGGTGAAATTATCGGCGAAGGCTTTAAGATGGCAGTTACCGATGCAAAGAAGCTTGGCGACGGAAAGATTCTCCACCATGTAACCGTTACCGAGGGAAGTGCAAATAAGGGTGACAAGGTTACCGTTTCCATTGATACAAAGAAAAGAGTGGCTACAGCTCGTAACCATTCAACCACACATCTTTTGCAGAAGGCTCTGCGTGAAGTGTTGGGTAGCCATATCGAGCAGGCAGGAAGCTATGTTGATGAGAACAGACTTCGTTTTGACTTTAGTCACTTTGAAGCAGTTTCAAAAGAACAGCTTCGTGAGGTTGAGAATAAAGTAAATGCGGCAATTCTTGCAGCATACCCCGTAACAATCAAGAATATGTCTATTGCAGATGCAAAGGCAGAGGGTGCAATGGCTCTCTTTGGAGAAAAGTACGGTGATACCGTTCGTGTAGTAAACATGGGCGGATATTCAATTGAGCTTTGCGGTGGTTGCCACCTTACAAATACCGCAGAGGCAGGTCTTTGCAAGATTCTGTCCGAGAGTGGCGTTGCGGCAGGCGTAAGAAGAATTGAAGCTGTAACAGGTGAGGGCGTGCTTCGCTATATTGAAGAAAAGAATGCTGTTATTTCCGGTGCAGCGGCAGCTCTTAAAACAACTGAAGGCGAGCTTGTGCATAAAGCGGAGGCGATTGTAAACGAAAACCGTGAACAGCAGAAGAAGCTTGAGCAGGTTGCTTCACAGATGGCAAATGCCAAGGCTAACGATATTATGGCAAACGCTAAAAAAATCGGAGATATTACCCTTGTTGCGGCACAGCTTGACGGAGCAACTATTGATTCGCTTCGTAAGACGGGCGATGCAATTAAGGAAAAGACTCCTATGAGCGTGTGCGTGTTTGCGGCAAATACCGACGGAAAGATTTCTTTTGTGGCAATGGCAAGTGCCGATGCTGTTAAAGCAGGCGTACATTGCGGCAAGATTATCAAGGAAATTACCGCCATTGCAGGCGGAAGCGGCGGCGGCAAGCCCGACAGTGCACAGGGCGGCGGTAAAGACGCAGGCAAAATTGCCGAAGCTCTTGCAAAGGTTGAAACACTTATATAAAGAAAGTAAATAAGGGGGACGGGGTAGTTTTTGTAATCCGAAGGAGCAACAAAAACTGCCCTGTCCCCAAACAAAAGGAAGTGTAAAAATGGATTGCTTGTTTTGTAAAATAATAAATGGGGATATCCCCTCAACAAAGGTGTATGAGGACGAGCTTGTATATGCATTCCGTGATATTGAGCCACAGGCACCTACTCATATACTTATTATCCCGAAAGAGCATATTTCATCTGCAAATGAGCTTACAGAGGAGAATGCGTCCGTGGTAGGTCATGTATTTGCAGTTGCGGCTAAAATCGCAAAGGCAGAAGGCATTGCAGAGGGCGGCTACCGCATTGTAAATAACTGCGGTGAAGACGGCGGACAGACCGTAAAGCACCTTCATTTCCACATGCTTGGCGGAAGAAGCCTCCAGTGGCCTCCGGGCTAAGCAAACTGCGTTTGCAATGAAATATTTTGCTTCGCAAAATGTGAAATTCACCCTACGGGTGAGTGAAATCTGTCCTGCGGACAGGTGAAATTTGCCTGCGGCAAGGTATAATTGGTATTTATTGTTGCAGTGAATTTATTTCACTGCAACAGTTTTTTTAGAGGAAGAAAAAATATGAGAAAAATAATTGATTTTCATGCACATATATTTAACCCCAAAATTGCACATCTTGCAATAGCAAATCTTGAACAGCATTATGGTATGAAGTGGGAATGTAAGGGTACATTTACCGATATGAAAGAGGAAATGGATAAATCCCTCTTTTACAAAGCCGTTATATTTTCCACGCCCACAAAGCCCACACAGGTGACGATAAATAATGACTTTCTCTTTGAACTGAGAGATGACAGATTTATAGTTTTCGGAAGTGTTCACCCGGATTTTGAAGATGTAGCATATGAAATTCAGCGTATAAAAAATCACGGACTGCGTGGCTTTAAATTCCACCCCGATTTTCAGCAGTTCAATATTGACGATGATAAAGCCCTTTATATGTATGAGCAAATAGGGGAGGATTATCCCATAGTTCTCCATGTGGGGGATAAGAACTTGGATTTTTCAAACCCGATTCGCCTTGCAAGAGTTCTTGAAATTTTCCCCAACCATAAGTTTGTGGCGGCACATATGGGTGGCTACAGCGTTTGGGATACCGAGGCAAAAAGCCTTGTAGGAAAAAATGTGTGGTTTGATACCTCCAGCACTATGTGGGAGGTTACACCCGAAAAAATGGTTCAGATGATTCGTGCCCACGGTGCAGATAAAGTCCTTTTCGGCAGCGACTACCCTGCCGTTTCCCTTGCAGCGGAAGCAGACAGAATTGAAGCACTTGACCTTACAGAAGAAGAAAAAGACATGATTTTTTATAAAAATGCGGAAAAATTATTGGAGCTGGAATAAATGAAAGGTTTGGAAGAAACTCTTAAGGAAAACGGGATATATATAACCACCACTAAGGGTGACAGTATGAATCCCATGCTTGTAGAGGGGCGTGACAAGGTGGTAATAGTCCCTCCGAAATTTCCACTTAAAAAATATGATATTCCCGTCTACAGAAAGCAGGGTCACTATACCATGCACCGTATTGTCAAGGTGAAAAAGAACGGCTATATCATTTGCGGTGACAATCGTATAGCCTTGGAAAAAGACGTGCACGAAAGCGATATTGTAGGTGTGCTTGAAGGCTTTTATCAAGGGGAGAAATACGTTTCCGCTACGGATAAGGAATTTCTGCAGTACGGCATCAATGCCGTAAAGACGCTTCCAAAAAGGCAGATAAAACACTTTATAAATCGTGTAGTACGAAAGATTAAGAGAATGGTAAAAAGAGATGCAAAGTGAACTGCCAAAACGAAAACCAACAAGATTAAAAGATTATGATTATTCAATACCGGGCACATATTTTATAACAATATGCGTTAAAGACAGAAAAGAGTTATTATCAAAAATAACCGTAGG
>JAZQAB010000034.1:0-18212 GCA_045545055.1 Clostridia bacterium
CAATAATTATTAATTATTCATTAGCGAAGCGGCTTCATCATTCAATATTCATTAAAAAATCCTGTCGAACCTAATGAATGATGAATATTGAATAATGAAAAATGAATAATACAAAACAAAAAATCCTATCTTTCGACAGGATTTTTGTTTTGGTGGGAACAATAGGGCTCGAACCTATGACCCTCTGCTTGTAAGGCAGATGCTCTCCCAGCTGAGCTATGCTCCCATATTAATGGTGACCCGTACGAGATTTGAACTCGTGTTACCGCCGTGAAAGGGCGGTGTCTTAACCGCTTGACCAACGGGCCAAAGTGGTAGCGGCGAGTGGGCTCGAACCACCGACCTAACGGGTATGAACCGTTTGCTCTAGCCAACTGAGCTACACCGCCACATTTTGAGGCTCTCGCCTGACACGTTAGCTATTATAATACAGTATCAGGCAAAAGTCAAGTATTTTTTTCACTTTTTTTGATTTTTTTCACAAAGGAAATCTACCGCCTCCAAATAGCCGTCAAAGCCCTTCCCTGTGATAGTTTTTTGGGCAATGTATGACACATAGGAAACCTGTCTGAAAGGTTCTCTTTCTTCCACTGCACTGATGTGCACTTCAACCGTGGGAATTGCTACCGCCTTTAAAGCATCGAGGATTGCCACGCTTGTGTGGGTGTATGCCGCAGGATTAATTACGATTCCGTCAGCATTTTTATATGCCTCCTGAATTTTATCTACAATAGCTCCCTCATGGTTTGATTGATAAAATTCCACCTCCACGTCTTTTTTCTTGGCATGGTCAGAAATCATATCAACCAAATCGTTATAGGTTGATTTTCCGTAAATATCAGGCTCACGTATTCCCAGCATATTAATATTAGGTCCGTTAATAACAAGTATTTTCATTTTTTGCTCCTATTATTATAAATTTTTCAAAATCAGCTCTGCCGTTTTTTCGCTATGCTCCTGAGATTGTACTGAAAAATGGCTGAATTTTTTATAAAGGGGATAGCGTATTTCGTACATCTTAAAGAGCTTTTCTTTTCCTCCCTGGGAAAGGGGTCTGCCTTTTGTTGCAAGCCTTTTAATATTCCTTTCGATAAACACAACGGTAGCGTTTTGGTGAATAATATCATAATTACGCTCCTTTGTTACGACGCCGCCGCCTGTTGCAATAATGCATCCGCTTTTTTTACAAAGCTCACGGAGAGTTTCGCTTTCAATCTGCCTGAAATGCTCCTCTCCATACTTTTCTATGAGCTCAGCGGGCGTTTCGCCCTGTTTTGCAATTTCCTCGTCACAGTCGAAAAATTCCCTGTTCATTTTCATCGCAAGGTTTTTGCCGACGGTGGATTTTCCGCACCCCGGCATACCGACAAGGACAATGTTTTTCGTTTGTTTTTCAATAGATGCGCGAATCCCGGCAATTTTCATATCATCAACATTATCGCCCGTAAATATCTCGCACCCACGCTTTGCCTGTGCCACAAGCATACCAAGCCCGTTGGCCGTTTTGATGCCACTCTTCTGGGCATCTAACAAAAGCTGTGTTTTCGACGGGTTATATATAAGGTCAAGTACGGCTTCGCACTTTGTAAATTTACCTATGTCCACAACGGCTTTTCCCGTATCGGGATACATTCCCACAGGAGTTGCATTGACCACAATTTGTGCATCATAGTACTTTTCCACATCACCTGCCCGAAGCTCGGCAGAGGTTACAGTGCGGACACTCTTTGCACCCATGTCGGTACAAACACATACCACGGTTTTAGACGCACCGCCGTTTCCAAGCACTACCACGTCCTTGTTTTTAATTTCTGCACCCGATTCCTTTATTTCATAACAAAATCCGTAGTAGTCGGTATTGTAACCGATTAACTTCCCGTTCTTATTCACAATGGTGTTGACTGCACCTATTTTTTGAGCTTCCTCGGAAATTTCATCGAGAAATTCCATTACAGTCCTTTTGTAAGGAATGGTTACATTGAGCCCGTCAAATTCCTTTTTTACGAAAAAGTCTTTAAGTTCGTTTTCCTCAAGCTCCTTATATTCATAGGAATAGTCAGAAAGAGCGTTATGTATCGGTTTTGAAAACGAATGACCAAGCTTTTTTGCAATAAGATATATGTTCATATGCATACTATTCCTTTCCCCAAATACAATTGTGTAAATCTCGTTGCCGCAAGGCAACATATCGTATCCGTTAGGATATATCGAGTCGTTTGCGACATATCGCAAATTCCGTCAGGAATTTATATCGCGGCATAGGACTAAAGTCCTATGCTTCACGGTAGCTTCCAAGATACTTGATGTTTTGCGAGCCAAGTGAATATTCAAGCAAATCAATAATTGCAGGGAGCTTTTCGGAATACACCGACACATCTATGTCAAAGTAGAACATAAATTCAAAATCGCTTTCGGGAATGGGACGGCTTTCAAGCTTGATTATATTGATACCCAAAGCATAAAAATTTGCAATTACGCTATAGAGTGCACCTGCACGGTGAGGGGTTTTTATAAGAAGGCTTGTTCTGTCTGCCCCGGGGAAAATCTGAAGATTTTTTGAGAAGCAAATGAAACGGGTGTAGTTATTTTTTGTATTCTGCACGTAAGGCACTACAATTTCAAGGCTATACTGCGAAGCACACAATTCCGAGGAAATCGCCGCAATGTCACTGCGGTCGGATTCTGAAACCATTTTTGCCGCAATAGCAGTGTTTGCACACTCAGTAATCTTCACATCTTTTCCAAGCGAAGAAAGAAAGTCGCTTGACTGGCTGATTGCCTGTGGGTGAGAAAATACTTCCTTAATATCACTGAGCTTTGTGCCTTTTTTTGCAAGCAGGTTATGCTGAATCTGCATCTTCGTGCTGCGTACAATACTGAACTTATGCTGGCTCATAAGATTATATATCTGCGTAACGGAGCCTGCACTGCTGTTTTCAAGGGGTACAACGCCGTAGGCACAAAGTCCGCTTTCCACTGCCTGGAACACGCTTTCAAAGGATTGGCAGTACATTATTGAGGGCTTTTCAAAAAATTTCTGGCAAGCTGCCGAAGAATGTGCACCTTCAACCCCCTGACAGGCTACCACTGCCTTTTCGGGGAAAAGCTCGGGCGTTTCTTTCACTGCTTTTACTATTGAAGCTGAAAGTCCCGATTTCTGTGCTAAGGCTTTGCTTTGATAGTTACGGCTAAGCTCCAAAATGGAACTGTAGAGCCTTCTTGCATAATCTCCGAACTCGTCTCCGGCATTTTCCTCCACCTTTTCAAGAAGCCTTCGCTCCCTTTCGGAATCATATACGGCTTTTCCCGTTGCACGTTTATATTCGGCAACGTCCTTTGCCACATTCATTCTTTTAACGAAAAGTGCGACAAGCTCCTTATCGATAGAATCTATTTCTTTTCTGCATTCTTCAAGGTTCATTTTTAGAAACTCCTTATAAAATCATATTTGCCGCAACGATTGCCGCCACAGCTTCAACGCAAGGCACTGCACGTTTTACAATGCAGGGATCATGCCTTCCATTTATAATAAGAGTTGTATTTTCCTTTTTTGAAAGGGAAACACTTTCCTGCTCTTTTCCGATTGATGGAGTCGGCTTAAACGCTACACGGAAAATAATAGGCATACCACTTGAAATTCCGCCCAATATTCCTCCGTGGTTATTTGTAGCAGTTACAATTTCTCCGTCTTTTATTCTGAAAGCATCATTATTTTCGCTTCCCAGAAGTGTTGATGCTTCAAACCCTCTTCCAAATTCAATTCCCTTTACCGCAGGAATTGCAAATACTGCCGAGGAAATTTTACTTTCCCATCCGCCAAAAAGAGTATCTCCTACTCCCGCACCAACGCCTGTGATTGCACATTCTACACTTCCGCCAATACTGTCGGCTTCGCCTTTGGCAGCGAGGATTTCTTTTTGCATTTCTTCGCCTTTACTGTCATTTATCACGGGGAAAGCCTTGTCCCCCACAAAATCTTTTTCGCTTACATTTACACTGTCGAAAAGGTCGTCCTTTACCTTCCCTATAGAGGCAATATGTGCACCGATATGAATGCCTTTCTCCTCCAAAAGCTGTTTAAATATTCCCCCTGCAATGCACAACGGAGCCGTAAGCCTGCCTGAAAACTGTCCACCGCCCGAAACGTCTCGGTTATCTCCGAATTTGCTCCATGCGGCAAAATCAGCGTGACCGGGACGGGGAATATCCTTAAGATTTTCATAATCCTTTGAACGTGTATTTGTATTTTCTATTATGGCACAAAGAGGTGCTCCGTTGGTCTTTCCGTCGGTGATGCCCGACACGAATTTAACCTTGTCCCCTTCTTTTCTCGAAGTAGAAAAGGCATCTCTGCCGGGGGCACGGCGTGCCATAAATGCAGAAAGCTTTTCCTCGTCAATCTTAAAACCCGAGGGGAGATTATCAATCACAACTCCCATCTCTTCACTGTGGGACTGACCGAATATTGATATTTTAAACTTTTCACCTGTCTGAAAGCTCATCGCACTTACCTCCGAGCATAATAAATTTTTCGTAGAAATCACCGTAGGATTTTTCTACCGCCTCTGCCGTATCTATCGTTACACTGCCCTCGCACACAAGGGAGGCAATGGCACCGCTCATTGCAATACGGTGGTCGTTGAAGCTTGAAATTTCACCACCGGAAAGCTTAGATGCAGTGACATAAATCGTGTTTTCATCAAAGGTTATCGTGCCGCCCAAGTCTGAAATTAATCTTGCGGTAGATTCTACTCGGTCGCTTTCCTTGGCACGCAGTCTTTCAATATTTTTAAAAACCGTTGTTCCCTCTGCCTGCGTTGCCGCCACGCACAAAATGGGAACTATGTCGGGAATATCGCTACAGTCAATCACAGTTGCTTTCAACTTTGATTTACAGACTGTTACCCTGTCATTCTCACGCTCTATCCTCGCTCCCATACTGCGGAGAATTTCAATTATTTTTCTATCTCCCTGCAGGGTATCCTCCCTGAGTCCTGTACAGGAAATAGCGTCCTCGCTTCCGATTGCTCCTGCAACTAACCAGAAAGCGGCGTTTGAAAGGTCTCCCTCTATATGTATTTCTTCGGGGGAGGTATATTTTTGTCCATCGGGAATTAAATATCCCGACTGTGTCTTTATCACGTTTATTCCGAATTTCCTCTGTATATCTGCCGTTATATCTATGTAGGGAGCACTTTTAAGGGGTGTTGTTGCCGTGATTTCTCCGCCGCCCAAAACACCCAGAGCCAATAAAAGCCCCGTTATGAACTGACTGCTTATATCCCCCGGAATTTCATATGCTCCGCCTGTCAGCTTTCCCTCTATTTTACAAGGAAGAAAGCTTCCCTCATATTTGGGGGTGACTGCGTGCTTCTCCATTGCCGTGCACAAAGGAAGCAGCGGTCTTTCACCCAATCTTTTCGCTCCGATAATGGTGCATTTTTTGCCCAGTGCCGCCGCAAAGGGAAGCATGAAACGAAGTGTTGAGCCGCTTTCATTGCAGTCGAGAATACATTCCTCGTTTTGCCTTTTTTCTACGGGGTAAACGGTGATTCCGCCGTCAAACTCCTCAAACTTTGCACCCAATGCTTTAAGACAGCCAATTGTAGCAAGAGTGTCCTTTGAATAGGAGCTGCAAAAAATTTTTGTCGGTCTTTCTGCCGCAGCCGCACAAATAAGTGTCCTGTGCATACAGGATTTCGACGGGGGTGCACAAACCGTGCCACTTAGTTTTGACGGAGAAAGAATTACTTTCATTTTACTCCATTCCTTCCTTTAATACCAACAGAAATTCGTCCATTGTGATTTTTTCCGCATGACATTCTCCCAAAGAATCGGGAACGATTAAATCTACAAAGCTTCCGCTTGCCTTTTTATCATTTTTCGCTCTTTCACAAAGCACTTCCGGAGAATAAGGACAAGAGGTTTTTAGATTAAATTTATCCAGCATTTGTTTAAGTATATCACAAGTTCCCTTTTTACACAAGCCACGTTTTTCCCATGCCTTTGTTACGATGTACATTCCCACGGCAACACATCTTCCGTGAGAAAGGCTAAAGTCAGCCTCAGCTTCAATGGCATGTCCTGCGGTATGCCCGAAATTAAGAATTTTTCTGATTCCGCCCTCAAACTCGTCTTCTGCTACTATATCACGCTTTATTTCTATACAGCGTGTGATTATTTCTTCCAAATTTGTATTGGCATCTTCCAAAAGAAGCTTATCAATGCCTTTACCGCGAATCATTGCATATTTTATAATCTCCGCCATTCCGTCGGAAAAATAATCTTCGGGCAAGGTAGAAAGCACCTGCGTGTCGAAAATCACCGCCCTCGGCTGATAAAACGCACCTGCCAAATTCTTTCCTAAAGCAAGGTCAATACCTGTCTTTCCTCCTACGGAGGAATCGACACAGGCAAGAAGCGAAGTAGGAAGCTGTACAAAATTAATGCCCCTCATATAGGTTGCGGCACAAAAGCCCGTCAAATCCCCTGTTACACCGCCACCCAGTGCAAAAAGGGTGTCCTTTCTTGAAAGCTTATTCTCCGCAAGAAAGTTCAAAAGCTCAATATAGACTTCGGCATTTTTCGATTTCTCCCCTGCCGGGAACACATATTCTATTACGGAAAATCCGCTTTTTTCAAGAGATTCTTTCACCCTTTCCATGTATAAAGGGGCAACGTTTGAATCGGAAATAACACACGCCTTTCCCGAAAGGTTTACTTCCTTTGCAATTTCCCCCACACGGCTAAGTATTCCTTTTTCAATTATAACATCGTAGGTTTTTGATGCATTAACGGTAATTCTTCTCATAATCAACCAATACTTTCTTTTATTTTTGTTCCCTCGGAAAGAAGCTCCTCCAGCGTTTTTATATCGTCTTTCCTAATTGCCTCGCTGTACTTTTTAAGCTCTGCCGTAAGGTTTTCTATTTCAAAAACAATGTTTTCCCTGTTTTCCATAAAAAGCTCTGCCCACATACGGGGATTCAGCTTTGCAACCCTTGTAAGGTCACGGTAGCTTCCTGCCGAAAACCCCTTATGCACACGTGCGTTGGGGCTTTTTACATAAGCATTGGAAACAACATGTGCAAGCTGTGAGGTATAGGCAATTATTCTGTCGTGTTCCTGCGGTGTACTTATTGTAACACTCTTAAAGCCTATATTCACCAGAAGATTTTTTACATCCTGTAGTTTATCAATGGTTTCATTCTTTTTCGGAACGAGAATCATTGCGGCATTCTGAAAGAGAGAGGCACGTGAGTATTTAAAGCCCGAAAAATGAGTTCCTGCCATGGGGTGTCCGCCCATGAAACAAAAGCCGTGCTTTTGTGCCATATCAAAGCCAACCTTACAAATGCCCGTCTTAGTACCTCCGCAATCAATGACGGTTGCACTTTTTGAAATAAGGGGGGCGTATTCTTCAAGGAATTTTTCCGTGGCTTTCGGGTAAAGTGCTACAAAAACGTAGTCACATTCCCCTATATTTTCCTTTGTCATTTCACTGTGAATTGCACCCTCAAGCCTCGCCCTTGCCATGGTTTCCCTATCACGGTCAAAGCCGTAAACCGTGGTGTTTTCAACATTCATAAATGCCCTTACGAGAGAGCCGCCGATAAGCCCCAATCCGACTACTGCTATTTTCATTATGCATCACCCTTTATCGCCTGTAAAACATTTTTTACTGCCTGTGCAGTTTCTTTAAACTGCATGGGAGTAAGTGACTGTGCTCCGTCGCAAAGTGCCTTTTGCGGATTATTGTGCACCTCTATCATAAGACCATCCGCTCCTGACGCCGCCGCAGAAAGAGCAAGTGGCTTAACAAGCCTTGCGATACCGCAGGCATGGCTGGGGTCTGCAATTACGGGAAGGTGGCTCAGCTCATGCAGCATAGGGATTGCGGAAACGTCAAAGGTGTTTCTCGTTGCCGTTTCATATGTTCTGATACCTCTTTCGCAAAGGATAATGTTTTCATTACCCTCGCTCATTACGTATTCGGCACTCATGAGAAGCTCTTTGAGTGTGTTTGCAAGACCTCTTTTAATAAGAATGGGCTTTTTTGTTTTTCCAAGCTCTTTTAATAGCTCGAAATTCTGCATGTTTCTTGCACCCACCTGAATTACATCAACCTCTTCAAAAAGAGGAAGATGCTCCGCACTCATAATTTCCGTTACAATGGGAAGCCCTGTCTCCTTTTTTGCTTCTATGAGAAGCTTAAGTCCGTCAGCTCTCATTCCCTGGAAATCGTAGGGAGATGTTCTGGGCTTGAAAGCACCTCCGCGGAGAAAATCCGCACCTGCCTCCTTGACCGCCTTGGCAACCTCTATAATCTGCTCCTCGCTTTCAATAGAGCATGGACCTGCAATTATCCCAAAATGTCCGTCGCCTATTTTTGCATTACCGCAATCAATACAGGTATTTTCGGGGTGGAACTTTCTGTTGGCGTTTTTAAAAGGCTCGGTAACTCTCGTTACCTGTGATACGATATCAAGCCCCTCAAGAAGCTCCGTATCAATTCGGCTTGTATCGCCGATAAGTCCCAGCACGGTCTGATATTCACCGGAGGAAATATGCACCCTTACATTCTGGCTTTCAATCCAGTTTATTAAGTTGTCGAACTGCTCTTTTGCTGCATTGTTATTTACAACTACAATCATTTTTATCACCTTTCATATATTATATAGAAGCTTGTGTTTCTATATATTAAAATAGCTCTGCAGTGACTGTCACTGCAGAGCTTTAAACAACACACTCAATTTATTCGCAGCACAAATCACTTTTACTTTTTATCATGGTAAAGTAAAAGTAGTAATATGCAGCTGCAAATACAAACAAACTCATGTGTTTTCTCCTTTAAAAATTTCTTGTTATTATATTAGCACTCTAAAGCGATAAATGTCAACAGTTTTTTTAAAAAAACACCCTTTACGCTAAAAATTATGAAGTTTCGTCCCTTCTCAGGTCAAAAAATGTGAAATTAATGCTTCGCTTTTCGGTACCCGCCTTCGCACCAAAAAGCTAAAAAACTTGCCACCGGCAACTTTTTTGACGCTTTTTGCCCTCTTAGGGTTCAAGTCCCTTTTAATTTAACACCAAAATCAAAAAGACCCCACTTACGTGAAGTCTTTTTGATTTTGGTCGGAGTGGCGGGACTTGAACCCGCGGCCTCTTCGTCCCGAACGAAGCACGCTACCAAACTGCGCTACACCCCGAAATATTCTTAATGATACTCAAACATTATACTATTTTACTGAGAGGAAGTCAAGAAAATTTTTGCAGTATTTGACTTTGGAGCATCATAGTGATATACTGTAGTTAATATTTTACATTTTTGAGGTTGTTTTTTTATGATAGTTAAAGTCAATACGGGCGTGGTATGCGGTCTTGAGGGGAAAAGCGTGATTGTGGAGGCAGACTTTTCAAACGGTCTGCCTGCTTTTGATGTTGTAGGACTTCCCGATACAACAGTTAAGGAAGCAAAGGAAAGAGTGCGTGCGGCACTTAAAAACAGCGGTTTTGAATTTCCTGCAAAGCGTGCCGTTATAAACCTTGCTCCTGCGGATTTAAAAAAAGAGGGAACACAGTTTGATCTTCCTATTGCCATTTCAATTATGGCGGGAACAGGTCAGATGAAAGCTGACCTTTCAGAATATATGTTTATAGGTGAGCTTGGACTTTCGGGCGAGCTTCGCAGTATTAACGGTGTGCTGGCACTTGTGTCATTTGCAAAGGAAAACGGAATCAAAAAGGTTTTTGTCCCCAAGGAAAACGCACAGGAGGCGGCACTCACATGCGGTATTGAAGTTTTGGGGGCAGAGTGTCTTGCCGATGTTTTTTCCCATCTTATGGGCGAAAAGGAAATAGAGCCGACCGTATGTGATGTTGAGAGCATTTTTACGGAGGCGGCACATTATGAAATTGATTTTTCCGATGTGAGAGGGCAAATAGCATTAAGACGGGGTATAGAGCTTTGTGTCAGTGGAGGACATAACCTTCTTCTTATAGGAACTCCCGGCAGCGGTAAGTCCATGCTCGCACAAAGGATTCCCACGATTTTGCCCGATATGACCTTGGAGGAGGCTATAGACGTCACAAAGATTTATTCTGTAGCAGGTGCATTGGACGGTGATACAAAGCTTATTGCAAGAAGACCGTTCAGAACACCTCATCACAGTGCGAGTGCCGTAAGTATCGTGGGCGGCGGTGCAAAGGCAAAGCCGGGGGAAATCTCCCTTGCACATAACGGGGTGCTGTTCCTTGATGAGTTCCCCGAATATCGCAAGGACGTTATAGAATCCATGCGTCAGCCCCTGGAGGATAAGAAAATCACAGTTACCCGTGCCGCGGCATCATATACATACCCGTGCAACGCTATGCTGGTGGTTGCCTTAAATCCGTGTAAATGCGGCTATTATGGCGATGGAACAACCCGATGCAAATGCACTGAAACGGAAGTTAGAAAATATTTAGGAAAAATCAGCGGACCAATGCTTGACCGAATTGACATTCAGCTTGAAGCGGCCCCCGTAAAATACAATGACCTTAAAGCCATGAAGGGCGAAAGCTCTGCCGACATCAAAAAAAGAGTAAATGCGGCACGTGAAATTCAGAAGGAACGGTATAAAAACGAAGCAATTACCACCAATGCACAGCTTTCGGGCTCGCTTGTTGAGAAGTACTGCGTTATCGGCGAAAATGAAAGTAAAATGCTAAAAAATGCATTTGATTCCTTGGGACTTACGGCAAGAGCATACACCCGTATTCTGAAGGTGGCACGTACCATTGCCGACTGTGACGGACGCGAGAAAATCAACGAAATGGATATTGCGGAAGCAATCGGTTACCGCAGTCTTGACAGAAAGTATTTTGGATAAAACTTGACATATTGCAGAAATATGGTAAAATATATGGGACAATAATTAAAGGAGGCTTTTCTATATGATAAACGAAAAAAGAAGCAGCTTCAGCGGAAAAATAGGCTTTGTACTTGCCGCCGCAGGAAGTGCGGTCGGTCTTGGAAACATATGGAGATTTCCATACCTTGCAGCAAAGTACGGCGGTGGTATTTTCCTGCTTACATATTTAATCTTAGCAATCACATTTGGTTTTGCTCTTATGACGGCGGAAATCGCTCTCGGAAGAAAAACAGGGCTTAGCGTTGTAGGGGCTTTCAGCAAGCTTAACAGGAAATTTTCATTCCTTGGTTATCTTGCGGCACTTGTTCCGGCAATCATTCTTCCTTATTACTCGGTAATCGGCGGTTGGGTAACAAAGTATTTGTTTGCTTTTTTCACGGGAAGCGGTGTAACGGCAGCAGGTGAAACCTATTTCACAGATTTTATCGGAGCAACAGGTGAGCCTGTTGGCTGGTTCTTGATATATATAGGTCTTACGGCTCTCGTTGTTCTTTTCGGAGTTGAAAAAGGTATTGAGAAAGTAAGTAAAATTATGATGCCTGTTTTGGTAGTCTTGTCCGTCATCGTAGCCATTTACGGTTTAACAATTCCCGGAGCAATTGACGGAGTAAAGTACTACATTACTCCTGATTTTTCAAAATTCTCGGTAACGACCGTGCTTGCGGCAATGGGTCAGCTTTTCTACTCAATGTCTCTTGCAATGGGTATTATGATTACCTATGGCTCATATATGAAAAAGGATGTAAACTTAGAAAGCTCCGTAAAGCAGATAGAATATTTTGACACCGGTATTGCTTTTATCGCCGGACTTATGATTATTCCTGCAACGTATGCCTTTTCCGGTGGTGCTCCCGAAGCATTGGGTAAAGGCCCGAGCCTTATGTTTGCTACACTTCCCAAGGTTTTTGAAACAATGGCAGGCGGTCAGATTGTCGGTACACTATTTTTCCTGCTTGTACTTTTTGCGGCACTTACATCTTCGATTTCTCTTATGGAAACGGTTGTATCCATTGTTTGTGACAAGCTTCATTGGAACAGAAAAATTGCATGTGCGGCGGTTTTCATGTTCTGCGTAGTAATGGGTCTGCTTTCTTGCCTCGGTTACAGTGCATGGTCGGCAGTAACAATTCTTGGAATGCAGATGCTCGATTTCTTTGATTTCATTACAAACAGTGTTATGATGCCTATTGTTGCATTCTTTACTTGTATCTTTGTCGGCTATGTAATTAAGCCACAGGCAATTATTGATGAGGTTGAACTTACAGGAAAGTTCAAGAAAAAAGCCCTCTTTAATGTAGTCATCAAGTATTTTGCACCCATCTGCATTGTGGCAATTCTTATTTCCTCCGTGCTTGATGCGTACATCGGAATATTTTAATGCAGTAATACTAACAAAAACGTGCCAAAAAAATTTGGCACGTTTTTTGCAAAATATATTTTGGATTTTATAAAAATATGTTATAATAAAGATAAACCAAAGCAAAAGGAGGAAAAATATATGTCAGTTATAACAGTAAATAAAGAAAATTTTCAGAAAGAAATTATGGAAAGTGACCGCCCGGTTCTTGTTGACTTCTGGGCAAGCTGGTGCGGCCCGTGCAGAATGGTTTCACCCATTGTGGACGAAATCGCCGAGGAGCATCCGGAAATTAAGGTTTGTAAAATCAATGTAGATGAAGAAGCAGAGCTTGCATCGCAGTTTGGAGTAATGAGTATTCCGTCCCTTTTTGTAATTAAAGAGGGTAAGGTTACAAATCAGAGCGTGGGTGCACTTCCCAAAAATCAGATTTTAGAGCTTCTTTAATTCTTTTTTGTAAAGGAAGAAAAGCATGGAAAATACTTATGATGTAATAATAATCGGTGGAGGGCCTGCGGGGTACACTTCGGCAATTTATTGTGCGAGGGCACTTTTCAGCGTGCTGGTAATCGAAAAATTTTCTCCCGGCGGACAGATGACGCAAACTTCCCAAATAGAAAACTACCCCGGCTTTGAAAATGGAGTAGACGGCTTTGAGCTTGGATTTAAAATGCAAAAGGGTGCGGAAAAATTCGGTACAAAAACCCTGAGAAGCGAAGTAATTGGCGTAGAGCTTAGCGGTGAAATTAAAAAAATCGTAACCGCCGACGGAGAGTTTTTTGCAAAAAGCGTAATCATTGCCACGGGTGCAGACCACAGGCATCTGGGGCTTCCTGACGAGGAAAAGCTTATCGGGAAAGGCGTTGCCTATTGTGCCGCTTGTGACGGAATGTTTTACCGAGGAAAAACCGTAGCCGTTGTAGGCGGAGGAAACAGTGCCGCAGCAGATGCGTTGCTTCTTTCCAAAATATGCGAAAAAGTTATTTTAGTACACCGCCGAGACACCTTACGTGCCGAAAGAGCTTACCACAATCCCCTTATGAAAGCGGAAAATGTGGAATTTGTTCTTGATAGCACCGTCAGTGAAATTCTTTCTGAAAATACCGTGACGGGAATCAGGGTAAAAAATAAGGTTTCGGGGGAAGAAAGGAAAATACCCCTAAACGGCGTATTTATCAGCATCGGCAGAGTTCCAAACACATCTCTTTTTAAAGGGCAGATTGACATAGACGAATACGGGTATGTAATTGCCGATGAAACTACAAAGACCAATATCCCCGGTGTATTTGCAGTAGGTGACGTAAGGACAAAGCCCGTAAGGCAGATTGTCACAGCAGTGGGGGACGGTGCAACCGCCGCTCATTACGCCGAGGAGTATTTAGCTAATCTGTAATTATGAAATCAATTTTATCCTTGTGTATAAGGTTGTAGGGGGCGGAAAGTCCGATTTTGCTCTTATCGCACAGGAAAGCACATTTTTTTGAGCTTTCGATTGCGGCCTTTCTTACAAGGTTTTCTTCCAGCGAGGTGTCACAGACATTCCCTGCATTATCCAGTGCACTTACGGAAAAAAAGCAAATATCATAATTGAAACTGCGTACAAAATTTTGTGCAAGGCTCCCTGCATAGCCCAGGGAGCTTTTTTGTATTTCGCCGCCTGTGGAAAAGGTCTTAATTCCCTTTTGGGACAGGGCTATGGAAAGGGGAATCCCATTGGTAACGATGGTAATACCCGACTTATCGTCCAAAAAGTCCGCTAAATTAAGTGCCGTTGTGGAGGCATCAATAAAAATAATATCGCCGTCCTTTATAAGTGAGGCTACCTTTCTTGCAATAGCTCGCTTCTGGGCGAAATTTTGCGATTTTCGGTAGTCGATAGGCGTTACTATATGCTCACTGTTCAGCTTTTTTGCCCCTCCGTGACTGCGGATAATAAGATTCCTTTTTTGTAAATGAGCCAAATCACGGCGTATGGTGGGCATGCTCACAAAAAGCCTTTGGGAAAGCACCTCTGCCGAAACATAGGTTTCTTCCTCTAATATTTGCAGTATTTTGTCATAACGTTCTTCTTTTAACATATTACCACCTACAAATGATTGAATTTGAGCGTTTCTCTATTTTAAAGCCATGCGTTGACAAGCGTTTTTGATTGTTTTATGATTATACTATGAAACATATTGATTGTCAAGGAGGTAAAATCATGAAATTGGAAGAATTGAGAAAAGGAATAAAGGACTGTGAGTGCAAAAGGGAGCACTCATGCCCTATTGACTGCATAAAAATCGGAAACGATGCCCTTTCTGCACTTTCCGAAATGTGCCGGGGATACAAAAAAATTCTGCTTGTTTCGGACGTGAACACGCAAAAGGTATGCGGAGAAAAAGTATATAAAATTCTTGAGAATAAAATAGAAACAAATCTTATCCTCACACCTCAGGGAGAGGACGTAATTCCAAACGAAGAAAAAATTGCTGAGATTGAAGAAGCAATTACAGATGATACACGGCTTATTATAGGCGTGGGAAGCGGTGTAATAAACGACCTTTGTAAATACGTAAGCCACAAGAATGACCTTTTCTACTACATAGTGGCAACGGCACCCTCTATGGACGGCTATGCTTCCGTGGGCAGTGCACTTATTCTTGAGGGAATGAAGGTTACTCTCAACGCCCGTCCCCCGAAGGCCATTTTTGCAGATACCGCAGTGCTCAAGGATGCTCCTATGGAAATGCTTCAGGCAGGCTACGGTGATATTATGGGTAAATACTCCTGCTTAAATGACTGGCGTTTAAGCACCCTTATAAACGGTGAGTATTTCTGCACAAGAGTTTATGACCTTACCATGGACTGCGTAAAAAAGGTGGAAAAGCTTGCGGAAAAGATAAAGGACAGGGACGAGGAAGCAGTAGGTGCTCTTATGGAGGCCCTTGTGGTTGTGGGAATTGCCATGAGCTACGTTGACTGTTCACGACCTGCATCGGGAAGTGAGCATCACCTTTCCCATTTCTTTGAAATTACAGGAATACTAAATAATAAGAAATATTTCAAGCATGGCATAGACGTGGCATATTCTTCTGTTGTGACGGCAAAGCTTAGGGAAAAGCTTATAAAAAGCACCCCGATAAAGAAGCAGTTTGACCGCGAATTGTGGGAGAAAGAGATACAGCGGATTTATAAAACCTCTGCTGAAGGAGTCATTGCACTTCAGGATAAAATGGGGTGGTACGAAAAGGATGATTCCGACCTTATTAAAGAAAAGTGGGAGGATATAAAGGCTGTCCTTGCAGAAGCACCTTCGGCGGAGCAAACCCGTGCTATGATGGAGAGGGCAGGGCTTGATTTTTCCGAATTTGAGGAGCTTTACGGCAAAGAAAAGATTAACGATGCCGTTTCCTACGCAAAGGATTTAAAAGACCGCTACAGCGTTTTATGGCTTAATTATCTGTATTTTTGAAAGGAGTAATCTATTATGAATAAAGATAAAGTAAAAGTTGTTGCCTTTGACCTTGACGGCACACTTACCCAGCATAAGACAAAATTAAGTGAGGAAAACAGAGCCGTCCTTACAAAGCTTAGCGAAAAATATAAGCTTCTTATGGTGGGAGCAGGAACGTGTATGCGTATATTCAATCAGCTTGATGCTTTCCCTATTGATGTAATCGGAAACTACGGAATGCAGTACGGAAAGTACAATCCCGAAACGAAAACTCTCGATATTGTCCGTGATGAGGTTCGTCCTGTTAATAAGGAAGAAATAGAAAAAAAGGTAACTTGTGCACGTGAGAAATACGGATTCACAGAGTTTGCGGGGGAAAATGTCGAATACCACCCGTCAGGTTGTATTACTTTTCCCATATTGGGAACAAAGGCGAAGCAGGAGGATAAGCTCGCTTTTGACCCCGACCGTGTGAAAAGACGTAAAATCTATAGCGAAATCGTAGAGGAATTTTCCGATTATGTGGTATTTGTGGGAGGGTCATCTTCCTTTGATATGGCTCCCAAGCCCTATGATAAGGCATATGCCCTTGACCTTTACTGCAAGGAAAACGGCATCGCCCACGACGAGGTGGTGTACGTAGGCGATGACTACGGCTACGGTGGAAATGACGAATCTGTATTTTTGGCGGATTTTCAAAGCGTTGAAATAGACGACTATACCACGCTCCCCGAAAGATTGGCGTTTTTGTTGAACTAAGCTAAAAGTTAAAAATTTGTGTACATTTAAAATAATAATTGTATAAGGCGTTTCTATGTGATATAATCAGCATATAATAAAAGGCAAGCAAAGAAATATGCTATTGTCAGGAGGCGTTTTTATGAATAACGAATTTGATAATATACCAAGCGGCGAAGATTCCGAAAAAAACATGAATTTAAGTTTTTCCGAGGAAGAAGATGTGTCTGTTGACGAAGCTCCCTTAGCCGAGGAGGACAACGTACAGACAGAGGAAACACCCCTTACCCCATTCCCCGGATTCACCGTTACCCATAAGGTGGAGAAGAAAAGGAGGGTAAGCTGGGGAAGGCTTTTGCTCATGGCACTTGTGGCAGGCTGTGTTGCCGGGGCGGCATTTTGCACGGTAAATTCTATCGTGTCCCGATTTATAAATCCCAATGTAAACATAGCGGCAACGAAAAAGGTAGTTTTAAGTCAAGACGAAGAATCAACCGTGACGGGAAAAAGCCAGACGGCTAAAATAGCTGAAGAATGTATGCCCTCCGTTGTAGCTATTACAAACAGGGGCGTGGAGGATGTAATGACTTTCTTTGGCTCATATCAGCAGGAAAGCACCTCCAGCGGAAGCGGTATCATCATCGGGAAGAACGATACGGAGCTTCTTATTGTTACCAACTACCACGTGGTTGCAAATTCAAAAGAGCTTAGCGTGGTATTCAGCAGTGTTGAAAGCAAGCTGGAGATAGAGGCACAGAGCGATACGGATAAGAGCAGCGTTGCAAACAAGGAATACATTCCCACGGCAACGGTAAAGGGGTATAATTCCTATAAGGATTTAGCAGTAATTGCCGTTCCTCTTAAGGATATAAGGAAGGATATTCTTTCTGAAATAAAGATAGCCACAATAGGGGATTCCAAGAGCCTCAGGCAGGGCGACGGTGTCGTTGCAATAGGTAATTCCCTGGGCTATGGACAGAGCGTGACGTCTGGCATTGTAAGTGCCGTGAACAGAAAAATAACAATGCGTGGTGCCGACGGTGCAAGCATGGTGACAAATTCATTCATACAGACCGATGCGGCGATAAATTCGGGTAACAGCGGTGGTGCACTTCTTGATATGGAGGGCAGACTTATTGGAATTAATTCCGTTAAAATTGCCGTTTCGGGCGTAGAGGGCATGGGCTATGCAATTCCCATTTCCGATGCCATGGATATAATTGACGAGCTTATGCTTAAAAAGACACGAAATCCCGTTGACGAATCAAAACAGGGCTTTTTGGGAATTACCGGTGCAGACGTCAGTGAGGAGGCAGTGAGTGTGTACTCAATGCCGGCAGGTGTTTTTGTGGATTCCGTAATGGAAAATCTTGCAGCACAAAAGGCAGGCATTAAACGCGGATATATTATAACGGAGTTTGACGGATATACAATATCCTCCATGAGCCAGCTTCAGGAAAGACTGCGGTATTACAAAGCAGGGGAAACGGTTGAGGTCAAGGTACAGATTCCCTCCGGCGGAGAGTATAAGGAAAAGAAATTAACCCTCACTCTGAGCTCCCGACCTAAGGAATAACACAATCAACACCGAGCAATATAGTGGGCGGCAGCCACAATTTCTACAATAGTAAATGATGATTAATTACGCTTTAAAATACGTTATTTAATCATCATTAACAAAAAGGTTCTTTTTGCGGTGAAGCTGTAAAAAGAACCGATTTTTTATGATGTAAAACTATTTTTTAAGACATAAGATAAAGTCAGTAAT
>JAZQAB010000035.1:0-9223 GCA_045545055.1 Clostridia bacterium
AAAGAATATGTAGAGATATCAAAAACGGAATGCAAAATTGAAAAAAGACTTAATGAAATAGAAAATTATCTTGCTGTTGATATTGATGAAAAAGCAATTCAGAGAATATATAAAAAAATATGTCAATATGAAAATAGAAAGATAGAATTAGAAGTTAAAATAGATTTATTGAAGAAAAAAAGGGTTACCGCTAATGGTGAAATGATGTTGGCTACATCAATTTTTAACAAATATGTTGAAAAATCATTATCAGAGATGGAACGCACTGAAGATATTAATAGAATGCAAATATACGCACTATTAGCTTATAATACAGCTGGAAAATATAAACTTCAATTACAACGAGCAAAGATTAACAATTTAGCGGAAATAATGACAAGATGCTATAAAAAACTCTTGGGTAAACAGAATCTAATTGATAGAATTGAAATAGATTCTGATACACTTGATTACAAATATCTTGATTTTAATGGAGAAGAAATATTGAAAAGTAGCCTTTCAGCAGGAGAAAAGCAGCTGATGGTAATTGCGATGTTATGGGCATTAGCAGAATGTTCAAATAAAAAATTACCTGTTATAATTGACACACCTCTTGCTAGATTGGATTCATACCATAGAAAAGCACTTATTGAGCGATATTTTCCTTTTGCAAGTGAGCAAACTGTTATTCTTTCCACAGATTCTGAAATAAATCAAGAGTATTATAAGTTGATTAAACCATTTGTTGGTAATGAGTTTACTCTTGTATATAATGAAAATGAAAAAAGATCATATATCAGAAAAGGCTATTTTTCGGAGGTTATTAAATGATTATTAAACAAATTAGATTATCAAACTCTGCTAAAGAAAAATTATCACGCTTGAAAGGTAAAACAGGAATTCAAAATTGGAATGTTCTTTGTCGTTGGGCATTTTGTTATTCACTGAAAGAGAGTTCAGTGCCTACAGATATTGAAATAGATTCAGATAGTAATGTTGAAATGTCTTGGTTTACATTTGCTGGTGAAAATCACGAAATATATGAGGCTTTAATAAAAGAGTGGTGTCTTGAAAATAATTTGCCACTTGATGAAAAGACTCTAGCTAAGTATTTTAAGCTTCATCTTGAAAGAGGAATAGGATATTTAAGCGGAACAAATTTTATAAAAAATATAAGAACCTTACTTGATTTGTCAATAGAAAGTAGGTAATGCTTATGGGTTTGTATCTTGATTACAATTCTTCCACACCATTGGATAATAGAGTTTTAGATGTGATGATAGATACATATCGCAATTACTATGGTAATGCAGATAGTAGAACGCATGATTATGGGGAGGCAGCACGTTCTACTGTTGAAAACGCTCGCAAGCAGGTAGCTGATTTATTGGCTATAAAAAATGATGAAGTATTTTTTACAAGTGGAGCTACAGAAAGTAATAACATTTCTATACTGGGGTTACAGGAATATGCTGAAAAGAACTCAAAGAAACATGTTATTACAACAGCTATTGAGCATAAAGCTGTCCTGGAACCGTTACATCATCTTGAGAAGCAGGGATTTGAAGTAACATATATCTCCCCAGATTCAAGCGGACGAATAAATGCCGATGAGTTGCTTAGCAATGTTAGAGATGATACTCTACTTGTCTCTGTTATGCACGCCAACAATGAAACCGGAATTATTCAACCCATTGATGTAATTGGAGAAGAACTCTCAAAAAAAGATACATTCTTTCATGTGGACGCTGCTCAGAGCTTCGGAAAGATTGTTGACGAGTTGAGAAATGTCAAATATAACTTTTTGTCAGCAAGCGCCCATAAAATGTATGGACCGCAAGGAGTGGGAGTTTTGGTCTTAAAAAAGAAACGTTTTAAAATGCCGCCTGTTAATTCGATTATGTTCGGAGGAAGTCAGGAAAGAGGTGTGCGTCCCGGAACAGTGCCGACTGCGTTAATTGCAGGGCTTGGTAAAGCTTGTGAAATAGCAACAGAGGAACACGTTTCTAATTACATCAAGTATCAGAATAATAAAGCTTTTATTCTAAATGCGTTAAAATCGTCTGGCATTGATTATAGCATCAATGGTGATTTAAAATATGCTATGCCAAACACGTTGAATGTATCCTTCAACGGCGTAAACTCTGAAGCACTGATGCTTGCTACTAGAAAGTACTGTGCTGTTTCAAATGCTTCAGCTTGTAATTCCAACAGCTATAAACCTAGCTATGTGTTATCTGCTATGGGATTGTCTTTAGATAGAATTGAAAGTGCTATTCGAATTAGTTGGGGAAGTGGTGATATAGCATTTGAAAATTTTCTGAATATGCTAGAAATGGTAAAAGCATTAGTATAACGATTATCAGAAGCTTTGATTAGAAACTTAACAATTTTGTTGCATACGGTAAAAATAAGCAGCTATCCCACCGACAGCTGCTTATTTTCATCTCACGCCGCCAAAAAGCACTCCGGATGATCCTTAGGATTGACAGTCAGATGGTATGATAGTGTGTTATCATCATTAAGCTGACTGTCGATTAGCTTCATCCAGGTAAATTGATGCAGCATACCGCTAAGATGAGACGTGCTGTATTCAAGTTTAGCCACAGCCATTTCTACAGAGAAAATGTCATCACCGAAGAATTCATACAGGGCAGATAGCGTGCTTTTCTGTGTTTCCATTAAAGCTGAACGTGAATCTGCTATGCAGGGGAGCAGGCGATATTCATTTTTGCCATTGTTTTCAACCAAACCGAGTAAAACAGCAAATTTCATATCGGAGGTCCATTTGCTTTTTTCATTGTGTCGGATATAATCCGATTCTGTTACAATACCCTTGGGCAGACACTCTGTCAGAATTTCACCAATCCGTCGGTCTTTAGCGGAACGTGCAGATGATTTAAGTTCCTGCAGCAGATCCAGCGTTTCCTTGGAATAATTGCTTGATATATTTACCGCTGGGACGGTTTCAGTTTCAGCTGTAGCTTCATCAGTATTAAAATTAAAAGAATAATAGTATTTACCGTTGTGATTAGTAGTTTTAATGTAGTTGAATTTTTTGAACCAAATCATAACATTGCGAACTGTGAATCTGTCAATCTTAACCTCATCTGCTACTTCAGAGACTGTGAAACCCTGCTTGTTTATTTTTAAATAATCAAGCAGCAAAGCCGCAATCTTTGAAGTACTTTCTTTTTTGCTGTGCGTTCTTTTCTGTAATCCGTCAATTATGCTCTGTTTATCAATTATTTCACTTTTTTCAGAAATTTGATTTTGAGATGAATTAAGAGTATATATATTGCCGCCGCTTTTTCTGCGAATACAAGAAATATATCCTTCACCTTCTAAAAATACTAAAGCAGTGTAAGCCTGTTTGCGGGTAATACCGGTTTCGTTAGCAATATCCTTGACAAGAAACTCTGTTATTCCTTTTTTATGAAGTTTTTGTATTGTCTTTTTTACTTTATCAGCATTTATATTGGTTTTAGGTGTCGTTTTTTCTTCAGCTGAAATTTGTAATGATTTTTCAGTCGGTTGACTAAGGGGTACCTGTGCCATCTGTTTTTCAGCTTCATAAGCCTCTTGTTCTTTTTGTGTTCTTCGAGTGCGTAGTTCTGTTACGGCAGAGGAGAGGAGCGTCAGATAATATTCAATAAAATAGGTCAGATCAGCAGCATTTTCAGTTCTGATAATATTTGCAATAGCATTGAAATAGCTGTACCCGTTTCGTGCAATTAGTGCAGATAAGCTTATATTCCCGAAAAATGTGTATCCGGCACGAATAAGTATAACATTGGAGATTAACCGTGCAAGACGTTCATTACCCTCCGGAAAAGGACGTACAGCCAGTATCCATGCCTGTGAAACAGCGGATTTAATCAGCGGATGTATCTTCGGATCTGCAAGAAACTGAACAAAATCTGAAACAAGTTCTGATATATCCGAAGAGCAGGGGACTGTGTATTCTTCTCCACGCATAGACGGAATTTCAATATTGTCTTCTGTTCTGAAATCACCGCCACCGTTATCAATACCGTTTGTGAGGATATATGCAAGGGTGTGAAGATAATCTTCATTAATGGGGTGAAATATGTTCTGTGCAGCAAAATTGCCTGCCTGACAATTATTCAGCAGCATTAATTCTTCAATATCCTGTGCTTCTTGTCCGCTTTGAAGAAAGTCCATAGCCTCTTTTATAGAAATCTGAGAACCTTCCATGTAGCTTGTGAAGAATATTTCTTCAATAGTTGAAACAGACCCTATGTGAATATCCTGTTCTAGCGGATATTCCATTAGTTCTTCTACAATAGCTTCACTTGCAGAAATCATTTTATTTGTCAGTATATACCAATAATAGTCACCTTTAACATTTTTCAGCGGAATTCTTATAGCTTTTTCAAGTCTGTCCTTAAGTACAACATCCCATATTTCATCGGGATTCATACCGAGGGGGAGAGTACTTGTCATTTCACATTTTGAATAATACTTCTGATTGAGATATCTGAATAAACGCTCCTTATCCATAATTTACCTCCCTGTGTCTGCTATCCTGACTCTTGAAAGGTCAAAGCTGACCGCATGATGCATGGGAAAATAACTTCCTGTGCATTCTCTTGTCATTTCATCATCCCAGCCCATCTGCTGACGAATATTTTTTAGAAGTGTCCTGCCGCTTATATCAGTGGAGATAACAGGTTCTGACGGCAGTACAAAGGCTTGTTCATCCTCCGTACCACAGGCACGGAGGACTAACATTTTCTTTTTTACGTTTATAAGCAGTTGTATCTGTCTTGGTCTGCCCAATGCGTCAAGTGTTCCGTCGTTAAGAGTAAATAAACCATCTTTCAGATTCATTATGAGTTTCATTTCATTCATCATATCGTTTCCTCCGATTGTATTTTAGTATCATCTGCAATTGAGGTTGTCATATATCCGTCAAGAAAATCAACCTTTGTAGACATATCATGTGCTTCTACATCCATACCGAAGCTTTTGTTCCAGTCAGCAGGAAGAATAGCATCCGAACAGGAAAGTTTACCGTTTTCATCACGCTTTTGGGGGAGAAAACATTCAGTTGAGGTCAAATCAAATAAGTACATTGCTTCGCCGTTATAATGAATTTTCATACCCTGTAAACGATAACGGTATAACGTATCCCAACCCATCATCTCATAAAGACGTTCTGCAAAAATCTTACAGGTAATCTGACGGCTTTTTCGCTTATCTTCTTTAACAACACACCAACGTATAGCGTCACGAGCCCCTATATCACAAGGGCGGATAATAAGCTTTTTTTCAGTAGGATTAATAAGAAACTGAATATATGTTGCATTTTCAAGTTTGCTGATACAGGAATTATTGAATGTGATGCTTGTACCTCGTATAGTCATAGCAGGGTCAAAACGATGTGAAATAAACTCACGTCTTACAACCTGGTATCCCTCAAAGCTGAAATTAGCTTCTTCAGCAAGCCTTTTTGCTTCAAGCTGTTCTTCACGGCTTAAAGAAATCAGGGGAGGGGATTTGGGTATAGCAGGTGGCTGAGGCATATTGAATCTGCCACTCCATGTCTGTATAGTTTCCATAGAAATTCTCCTTTAAATATATTTCTTATGATTGTTTTTCGGCCATATTTTCTCAACAAGCAGCTTGTCAAGATAAGCACAGATTTCTTTTGCACAATCGGTGAGATTTTTTTCTCCTAATTTACTCTGAATGATTTCTGTATAGGCTTTGTGCATTACTGCTTCATCAAAGGCACTGTATACCATACGGCTTGATTCATCGTGTATCAAACATTCACAGCGGTATATATATCCCAGCCAGTAAGCGTATGATAAATAATCAATATCTGTATTTTCTGTTGAGGGTAATTCAAGTAAAGCCTTTGGTGTATGTCTAAAATCAGCTTCATAGGCTCTTGAAAGAACAAGACTCTTGTTGTCTGTTTCCTTTGCTTTTGATACAATATCTTCAATCCAGTAAAGTGATTCTATTATTGTTCTTGGATTTTGAATAAGCACAGGTATTTGCAAAAGCCCTGTAAGTGCGGTTTCTACTTCATTTGAAAAGGAAAAGCAGTAATCTAACACTCCTGCAAGCTGACTTGTCATATACAGCGGTACAAATTCTTCCATAGAAAATCCCATAGCAGCAGCCTCCATAAACAGAGTACCTTGCTTATGGCAATAAATCTTGTCCTTTTCAGTAAAATCACGTTGTTCACTCATTACCTTTTTGTTTTTTGGTGCAGCTCTTTCTAACCACATCATACGCTTAACATTGGCAGAAAGAGGTCTGCTTTTTGATGGATCTCTTGACATTATTCATCCTCCTCAGAATTAGCTATAATGAAACGAGGTTTATCCTGCGGTAATTCCGGAGGATTTTCCTTTATATCACGCAATAGATTGTCAATTACTTGTGCATCAATCTTGTGTGATGCATCAAGAGGGCGTGCAGGTGCAAGCCACTCATCCCAAGTGCCGCTGCCGTCTATACTACGGAATGATGAATTGTGCTTAAATACAGGGATACCAAAAATCTTCCTGCTGATTTCAATTTCCTGCTGTACCTGTTCAGCTATTTCCATAAGCTCCTGTGGTTCATCATCGTCCTCGGGGGGATAGTAAAAGCTTTTTGCATCTTCATTCTGAATAGCCTGTATTTCTGCCTGCTTTCTTGCAATAATAATTTCTTCTTTTTTATTTATTGCCTTGCCTATGTAATTATCAAGGTCAAAGAGCAGAATATCCTGTATTTTAACATCAGGTATGGAGATTGACATAATCTGACATGGAATACGATAGCTGTATTCTTTATCCCAACCCATACTTTCATAGAGGATTTTACATAAAGAACTTGCCCCCTTTGATTTCCCGTCCCATTCAATAGCGTTGGGATGAGTGCTTTCACAGGGTCTGACAATAAGCATACGTTCTACAGGATTAAAAAGCAGTTCAGCATAATCAGTTTTCATTTTAGAAGCACAGCTTGGATTAAAGGAAATTTCTCTGTGACCGATTCTTACAACAGGTTCATAAATACGGCTGAACATATCACCGCTGACTACCTGAAACGTCTTTACAGCTTCTGCGTTATCATGGTATTCGGCTTCAATTAAAGAATTACCATTCAATTCGTCTTTGATTTTCTGTTCTGCCTCTGTAAGTTCTCTTGCAATCTGTGAAATACCGTGGTCATCAATCATACAGCCGATACGGTGACCACTATCGGGGAGATATTCATTTTCAAGGTCTGATTCTAAATCTTCATCAAGAAGTCCCATTGCAATTTGTGAGGCTCTATAATAATCCTCTGCATCAAAGCCAGCCCAGGAACGATTCATAGAGATAAATCCAGTAAGAATACCTTTGTCAATAATACGCATAGGAAGATATGAGCCTTCATGTCCGTATCGACGGCTGTTTAAAATACGCTGTGCAGCATTCCATACCGCACGGGTAACAATAGCGTCATGATGATCGGGTTGATAGTACTTATTCTTCTTACCTCGATTTTTCTTTGATTTATGGTCTTTGAAATTAGGTGTATATGTTTTTCTTGCAAGTACATCACCACAATAACGTTCATTACGCATAATACTTAATATACCGGTGCTTGTCCAGTCAGTATTAAGAGTACCGTCCTTTTTTCTTCCGCCTGTAGGAATCTGTAATTCTGTCAATACACTTGCAATTTCCTCGGTAGTATTTCCATTAAGCAAAGATGCGTACATCCATTTAACAACCTGTGCTTGCTGTTCATTAATCTGCAGTATTTTTCTCTTACCGCCGTAAGAATCGGGTATTTCAATTTTATCATAGCCAAACAAAGAGGGAGTAAGAAATCTTCCTCTGCTGAAACGCCATTCCAATGATAACAGCATAGCTTCACTTTTCATATGGCTTTCTTCTTCAGCAACCATAGCAAGTACAAACAGGATGATACCGCTTGTTTGTAAGCCTGTATCCAAGTTTTCCTGTTCAAAGAATACTCTTACAGGAGGTTCAAGGCTTTTCAGTTCATCAATATAGCTGATACAGTCAAGAAGATTTCGTGCAAAACGTGAAACAGCCTTTGTAATAATCATATCAATTTTACCTGCACGAGCATCCTCAATAAGTTTCAGAAAACCTGGACGGTGAGCAGTATTTGTACCGGAGAAACCATTATCTACATAAGTACCTGCATATTTCCAGTCGGGATTAGACTTTATTTTCTCCTTATACTGACGCATCTGCAGTTCAATAGAAATTGCTTGATCAATATCATCCGTTGAAACACGGCAGTATGCGGCTACACGGAGAGTTTTTCTGTTATCTGCTTGTTCAGTAGCAGCAGATATTTTACGAATTCTGCTTCCGTCCAATTCATCAATTTGTCTGACTAATGCAGCTTTTTGTTTCTGTCGTTCAGATTCAAAGCTTGAACCTACAGGGTGCATACTCGGTCGTGCAGCACGCTCCTGTGCGTTTTTTCTTACATCATCCATCAGCGTCACCGCCAAAAAATGAAGAATAGGATATATTCACCTTTATCGCCTCCAATGTAACTAATTTAGGGACTTTTTCGCCCAACACCATATTACCATTATATTTCAAATTCAGCAACGTCCAGCTGAATGTAAAACGGAGAGAATTTATAGGCGAATATTTGAGGCAATTTTGTCAGATATGACAAATAAGGCAAAAAAAACAGCACCGACGATGCGGTGCTAAAAAAGATATATGCTTTTAACGTATTTTCTTCATCCAGTCTATTTCACTTTCAAAAGCAAATTCATATGGGTCAAGTTCAAGTATTGCACATATACGGAGTCCCAGTACCATACTGGAATTTGAAAGCTTACGCTGTCCGTATTCAAATTTTTGATATTGCTGAATCTGTATCCCTGCATTCAACGCAACATCTGTCTGCGATAATCCCAGTTCCTTTCTTCTTGCTTTCAGTATTCTTGCTTCTCTGTTCATTTTATTACCTCCAAGTGACGTTATTGTATGATTATACCGTCTTTTGGAGGTGATTGCAATACGCATTGTGGACAAGGTTTTTGGTGGGGAATTGGTGGTTTGGCAAATGCATAATATCCTTATCAAAAATCCATGCAAATCAATTTTCAAAACCTTGACAGACATGGTATAATAGAATTATGAAAAATAACGGAATAACAGAGTATTTTGAGGAAGTAGAAACAGAAGAAGAGTATAATGGCTATTTTTGCAGGATACCAGAAATCATAACA
>JAZQAB010000036.1:0-12368 GCA_045545055.1 Clostridia bacterium
ACTCCATATCATTGTGATGTTACATATAAATTATATCATTACAATGATAGCTTGTCAATGCTTTCTTAAAATATCACATTAGATTGCTATATTTATTTTCAGCTATACTCTTTAGCTGTTATAAGCAAAAAAAGAAAAAACACCCCCGTCAGCCCTAATAGCTCAGAACTGACGGGGGATTCTAATATAAAAGAGAGAGCTTTTGTTACATAAAATTTTAATTAAGGTTCAAATTTCAATTATCCTTTTCCGATTCTCTCAAAAACTATCTCTATATCGGATTTATATCAAAAAATAGAATAGGCAGTTCTTATGCCGGTTCGGCAACAGGATGCGGGATGGCGGTTATTTAGAACACGCACAAAAAATCCCCTATGACAGAACAAGTTAACTGTCATAGGGGATTTTTTATGCCTGATTAAATTTTTAAAAGCTTCTTGGCATTGCCGCTGAAAATCATTTCTTTTTCACGGTCGGATATTTTTTCTCCGAGAACTCCGTTTATATAAGCGGAGGGATTTCCAACCGGGTAATCAGTTCCGAACAGAATCCTTTCTGCACCTACTTGGGTTACGAGTTTTTTTATTACGCCGTAGCGGAGGATTCCCGTTCCTGAAATATCGAGAAAAACATTATCAAGCTTTTTCATAATATCAATATGCCCAAGTACACGTTCCTTTTCACCGGGATGTGCAAAAACAAAGTTTATATGAGGATGATTTTTCGCCATAAGCTCCATCTGAGCTAAATCCAGAGTGTGAAGGCTTACTACCATATCATATTTTTCAATGTGCTTTAGCAAAAGCGAAAACTCTTTACAAGAATAGTCCTGCCAATTGTGCATATATGGAACAAGCTCACCTATAAGCTTTACACCGCATTGATGCGCATAATCAATTTCATTAACAGATTCCTCTATAAAATTAGGACTTATCTGAAAACCGGGAATATAGTCATTATTATACATTTCCCTGAGCTTTAAGGCATCGCGGTTGCAAGCTTGTAATACGGAAAAATCATCCGCATTTTTTTTGATGACACTGCCGCAGAATTTGCTTATGCCTGCATTTTTCATATCAAGTGGCGTAGTTTCGCAAGTCATATGTAAAACATCTTTGTGATGACACAGGTTATCCTCGGGCAAAATAAAAGGGTGTACGTGAAAATCGATAATTTCAATGCTCATTTTTCTTCCTCCAAAATGAAATACTGATACATCTTAACACAAATTATTTTACTTTTCAAGACATTTCTTACACAATAATAATGAATATCAATATTAAGTAATAATTGGTCAACACGAAAGAAGATTATTTTTATTAATGTCGATTATAATTAAATATAATTACTGAGAAATTTCTGTGAAGAATAACTGACTATTTACTTGGGGTGAATTTGTATGAAAATAGTAACTTTTAACTTAAGGAGCAGGTATAAAGGAGACGGAATTAACAGCTTTGTTCACCGTGCTGTGCTTATCTTTGACAAAATTGAGGAAGAAAAACCTGACGTTATTGCTTTTCAGGAGGTTAAGCAGCCTCACCTGAAAATTCTGGAAAGGCTTTTGACGGACTATGTATTTGTCGGTCAGTTCCGTGACGAAAAATACGCCGGGGAAGGGCTTTACACAGCAGTCAGAAAAGATACCTGTCAGGTGCTGGGATTTGAATCGGTATGGCTCAGTCCTACACCGTATTTACCGGGAAGTCGCTACGAAAATCAAAGCAGCTGCCCTCGAATCTGTCTGCAGACAATGGTCAGAAGCTATGAAAGCGGAGAGGTAATACGTGTTTTCAATCTGCATCTCGACCACATCTCTGAGGAGGCAAAGCTCAGCGGAATGGAAGCGGCTCTTTCCTTCACTGAGGAGTTTAAAAGAAAGGGAAATCATCCCTATATCATTTTAGGAGATTTCAACGCCTGTCCGGACAGTGAAGTCATCAGAATGTGCCTCAGGGAGGAGCTTTCTGACGTGACGGAGAAAATTCCTGTATCCTTTCACAAGTTCGGTGATAAAGCAGTAAAAATCGATTATATATTCATGTCTCGTGAAATTGCGGAAAAAGCGAAAAATGTACAGGTATGGGCAGATGAAGAAAATGGCATTTATCTTTCAGACCATTATCCGATTTGTGCCGAAATATAAGCAAGGAGGAAGCCATTATGACACAGAGAGAATTCCTGCTTGAAAGATTTCAGGAAAATCATAAAATTTACGTAGAAAAAAAGAAAACTTTTTTTGCAAATCCGTCTGTTGCACGGATTGAACCCTTCAAAATTGCCGATGGATTGTATTGTGTGGGTGATAAAAAGGTTTGTATTCATCTTATAGATGCCGGGGACGGACTTATTCTCATAGATTCGGGCTTCCCTGGGGCAACGCATCTCCTCGTTGACAGCATCTGGCGTCTGGGCTTTGATCCTGCAAATGTCCGTTGGATTATACATACACACGGGCATTATGACCATTTTGGTGCGTCGGATGAATTCAAAAAAATGTATGGAACAAAGCTTGCTATCAGCAGAATTGATGCACAGTCCCTCAGAGAAAAACCCCACCGGGCTCACCTTACCGGAGATATGTTTCCATTTGCACGTCTGCCGGAGTTTGATTACGAAATTGAAGATGGGGAAATCTTTGAATATGGAAATGTAAAAATCCGCTGTGTGTTAACACCCGGGCACACGCAGGGTGTTTTAAGCTTGTTCTTTGATGTGACGGATAATGGGAACCGCTATCTTGCGGGCCTGTTCGGCGGAGCCGGGGTTGCGGCACTTACACTTCCGAATATGTGCTATAACGAGGACACCGCAGATTGTCCCGTGCAGATGCTGAAGTCAATAGAAAGAATCTGGGACGAGCCTGTAGTGATTCATCTTGGTAATCACCCCTATAATAACAAAACTATCGAAAAAAGGCAGCTCCAGCTTGAAAAAGGGGGAAATCCCTTTGTAGCTCCCAACAGCTGGCACGATTTTTTAGGAGAGCTTAAAGGAAAAGTGGAAAGAACAATAATTGATAATGAAGAATTAGAAAAGGAAATGAAAGCCAATTTGGCACAGATTTGAGTGTGACCAGAGAACAAATGGCTGCATTTATTTATCGTATGGTAAATAAAGGACAGTCAGTTGAGGGTGGAGAAAATACAACTTTATTTACTGATCTTGATGACCCAACATTTTATGCTATGATTTCGTGGGCGAATGAAAATGGCATTATTAAAGGGAAAAGTACAACCGAGTTTGATCCCAAAGGCTCCATAACACTTCAGGATTGCTATACAATGGTTGTGAGAGCACTTGAATATGAAAAAGAAAGTTCTTTATCCTATCCCGATGGATACATAAATATTGCAAAGGAAATAGGCTTGTCACAAAATATTGATGCGTCTATCGCCGACACCGCATTCCTTACAAGAGGTGATGTTGCGAACTGGGGAGTAGTTGTAAACGATATAATAAATGGAACTGCTGTTGTAGAAAACTCTGCTTTGGATTACAATGAAAATACATTTATTGTAACGAAATCTGCTACTGACGGTTATCACCCCAATATGTTGTCCGGCTATATCACAACTCAGATGGTTTATTCTGTGCTGACAGGGGAAAAAGCCTTTGGTGAGGATTATTCTTTCTGTACGGATACAACCGTTAATGAGAAATTCAGTGTTGAAGCATTTCTTAAAAGCTACTATAAGTATGACAATGTTTCTCCTGAGGATAGTGAAACCAAACTTACAGGTGACGAGCTTACAACTTTCCCGGAGGTATTTAAATCTCAGTCTGATATGGAAGGTATTCAAAAGCTTATCGACAAATATTTAGAAGCTAAATAGTATATAAATCATAACACAATTTAATTTTGATAGACAAAGACGATAATTTCAGAAATGAGATTATCGTCTTTGTTCTATAATCGGACACCAAAATATCAATATTGAGTAATAAACAGTCAGCATAGAAGAAGAAATTTTTTACTTTATTAACTAAAATATAGTCATAATGTATTATCTTTGAAATTTTTTAATCCGGCAGGTAAAATTAGTCAGTGGAAATTAAAAAAAGCATATGTTACAATTTATTTATCAGCTTTCGTGGTGCAGTAGAGTACAACAGCATTGCGGAACCATTAAATAATGTAAGGAGGTATTCCTGTTGAAACCTCGGTTTTTTTACCTTAGTGAGCACTCATATCCCGAATTGAATTACAGGACAATACTGCAAACAAAAAAAGGAACGCGAAATTCACTGCACACACACGATTATTATGAGTTCCTTCTCATAACCTCCGGAAATGTTAACCACTTTATAAACGGAGAGACTGTAATAGCACACAAAGGGGAACTTTATCTTATCCGCCCTCAGGATGTACATCAACTTACAGTAATGGAGGAGGGGGATGAGTACCTGAATTTGAATTTCAGCAAAGATTTAATGGAATCCCTTCTGCAGTTCTGGGGGAATGACAGGCTAAGCAAAGAAATAACAGATTCCGAATTTCCACCGATGCGTAAGCTTGATGACGTGAGTTTGAAATATGCCCGTGAAAAGATACTTCAGACTATGTTTAAAGAAAGCCTTTCTGTACAGGAACAAACATATGTTATGAAAAAAAGATTGTTTGATATATTTGCGACTTATTTTGCAAAGGAAACTTATGAAGAAAAAGACTGCGTTCCTGAATGGCTCAGTAATGCGGTTAAACAGATGGAGAAGAAGGAGAATTTCAGTATAGGTGTTTCACGTATGGTAGAGCTTTCCGGAAAGAGTATGGAGCATCTTTCACGTTCGATGTCTAAGTATTACGGCTGTTCTCCTACAAAGTATATTAATAAACTTCGTATTGAATATATGTCGTCAATGCTTGCGTATAGCACATGGTCGATAATCGATATATGGCTTGATGCCGGATTTGAAAGTGCCGGCTATGTATATAAGCTGTTTAAGGAACACTACGGCACCACTCCGCAGCAATACCGTAAAAATATGAGCTGAGAGTGATAACTGCCTTTTAAAGAACATTGTGAAATGGGAGGAACAGAATGAATATTTTAGAAATCGGTGCTATCGGTGACGGAATAACAGATAACACCCCTCTACTTCAAAAAGCATTGGACTCTTTGAAGGAAAGCGGAGGTGAGGTGCGTATTCCTGCAGGTAAGTATGTGACGGGTTCTCTTCGGATATATAGCAATACTACTATATACCTTGAAGCCGGTGCCGTGCTTTTGGCAAGTGCAGATAAAGAGAAGTATCCGCATATCACAGAGAAAATGGTGCCCGGATTCGTGCGTGGAACACGGCAGGGAATCCTCTTTGCACTGAATGCGGAGAATATAGCAGTCCGTGGTGAGGGCACAATTGACGGCAGAGGCTACAACTGGTGGAGAAAAGGGGAAACAGATGAGATGCGTCCCCGTAGCATTCAGTTTATAAACGTAAAAAGGGTTACAGTTGAGGGAATCCGTATTCTAAACTCTCCCTGCTGGACAGTGCATCCCATTCATTGTGAAAACGTAACAATACATAATATTTCAATTTTTAATCCCTATGACTCACCCAATACGGACGGTATCAATCCGGAAAGCTGCCGTAATGTGAAAATTTCCGATTGCTATGTAGATGTGGGAGATGACTGCATCACAATAAAGTCGGGACTTGAAAGGGATTTATTCCAAAAGCAATACCCTTGCGAAAATATTACTGTTACAAACTGCACCTTTGTTCATGGTCACGGCGGAATAGTTATAGGAAGTGAAATGAGCGGCGGTGTACGGAATATGACTGTATCAAATTGTATTTTCCGTGACACAGAGCGTGGTATCCGTATCAAGACCAGACGAAGACGCGGAGGCTTTGTGGAGGATATTATGATAAATAATGTTATTATGGATAATGTCATCGCAGGTATTACGATGAATATGTATTATAAATGCGGTGCAAGTGCTGATGATAACGAGCTTTTTGACTATAACCCCCGCCCCGTAGCGGACAATACACCCCGCATTGGCGGAATAAGCATTTCAAATGTAATTATGAAAAACGTCCGTGCTGCGGGAATTTACTTTTTAGGACTCCCCGAAATGCCGATTGAAAATGTAAAAATCGCAAATGCGGATATCCGTGTTTCGGGCTGTGACGAGGGCGAGGACAGCGTTTCTGTGCATAATATCAAAAAATCCTACGGTGACGGTATTGTACTTAGAAATGTGAAAAATGTTGCTATTTCGGGTTGCTCACTTTCTGCAAGAGAAGAAGAGTTTATCTTTGAAAATGCAGAGAATACAAGCATAAACGGAAAAAATATTTAAAATGTATAAAATCAGATGAGAGGAATGATGTAAAAAAATAAAAAAGCATACAAAGGAAACTACAGAAATTTTAACACACTGAAAGGAATGATTTGAAGATGAAAAAATTTATCACATTGATTCTTGTTCTGGCACTTACGGTAACCTGCTTTGCAGGCTGCGGAGGCAAAGAGGAGAGTGCAGACGGAAAAATCACATTGCACATCGGTCTTCCCGGGGGAGATACCTTAACTCCCCTCGAGCTGATAGATGAATTTGAAAAAGCAAACCCCGATATCAAAATAACAACTGACGAGGCTCCGTGGAATGACTTCAGAAAAAAGCTTGATATGCAAATCGGCGGAAACAATGCTCCCGATGTATTTATCACCGACTCAGGTCACGCTACATCAATCGCATCAAAGGGCGTGTTGATGGACCTTTCCGAAAAAATCAGCGAAAACATTAACACTGATGAATACATAAGCTCGCTTTTTGCTCTCCGCGATGCTGAAGGAAAGGTGTGGGGTGTACCTCACGCAATCAACTCTACCGCTCTTTATTATAATGAAGAGTTGTTTGATAAGGCAGGCCTTGAATATCCCAATGAGAATTGGACATGGCAGGATATGCTTGATGCAGCTGAAAAACTCACCACCCCCAAGGATAGTACAGGTGCTTCCTCAGTATACGGCTTTGCAATGCCCGTAACAATGACACTGGGCTGGTACCCCGTTATTCTTGCAAATGGCGGTACTCCTCTCAATAAAGATTTGACAAAGTCAAACTTCCTTTCCAAAGAAACAAAGGCAGGAATTAAAAAGTTTGATGAAATTGCAAAATCAGGCGTTACACCGCCTACTGCATGGGCGAAAATTCAGGGCGGTATTCCTGCGGCGTTCTATCAGGGCAAGATTGCAATGGCATTTCTTATGAGTGCAAGTGCTCATTCAATTGTTGAGAACAATCCCGACCTTAAATTCAATGTTGCACCGACCCCAATTGGCTGGGACGGCGAGCGTCATACTGTCTATGTACCCAACGTATGGGTTGTAAACGGAAGAAGCTCCAAGGAAAAGCAGGAGGCTGCTTGGAAATGGCTCCAGTTCTATTTAAGTGAGGAAGTTCAGCTTAAGCTTGCAGAAAAGCGTCTTGGCGGATACCCCGTTAACAAAAAGGCTCTTGAATACTGTGACAGCGTAGCAACTGTTCCCGAAAACGCACAGGTATTCTATAAAGTGCTTGACGAAACAGGTGTGACACTTTCCGAAAATGCAACCTGGTCAGCATGGAAAACAGCGTCAGACGGTGTTTTCAAGGATTTGTATAACGGTATGCTCACTGCAGATGAGGCTGCTGAGAAAATTCACAGCAAGGTCTCTGCGGAACTTAAATAACAAAGGGATAAGCAGGACTGTAACAGAAGATTGAAAAAATATAATTTGTTGCAGTCCTGTTGCTAACGACATAATTAACTAAAACAAAACAGGAGGAGTTTGTTTTGCTTAACAGAGATAAAAAATGGGGATGGCTGTTTGTTTCCCCTTACATAATCGGTCTGTTGCTGTTTACATTAATTCCTACGATTGCTTCCTTAGTATTCTCTTTTACGGAATATGATATGATTTCACTGGGTGATTTTGTAGGACTTCAAAACTTTAAAAATGTATTCACAGACCCTGAAATTTATACAGCCTATAGAAATACCTTTGTATTTGTTTTGCTGTATCTTCCGGTGGAAATATTTTTATCCTGCGTTCTGGGTGCAGCACTTAATCAGAAGTTTAAGAGTATCGCCTTTTTCCGCATGGTGTATTTTATTCCGGTAATTGCCCCTATGGTTGCCGTAGCAATGATTTGGATGGCACTTTACAATCCCTACGGCGGTATATTCAATCAAATCTTTGCGGCAATCGGTCTTGGCCCGTTTGAATACGTGTTTAGTAATAACTGGTTTGTGGTTATATTGTCGATTGCAATTCTTAGCGTTTGGAAGGGTATCGGCTCGCAGGCTATTTTTATCCTGGCGGCACTTCAGAACATCAGCGAAGATATTTATGAAGCGGCAGACATTGACGGTGCCGGAACCGTAAGAAAGTTTTTCAAAATCACAATTCCGCTTCTCAGTCCTACACTGTTCTATCTTATAATGGTAGGCCTTATAGGCTCAATGAATTCGTTTGAAATATTCCAGATTATGGCTAATACTACCAGTGCCGATGTGAAAACGATTGCGACCTTGGTATATAATCAGGCGTTTATAAGAACCGATGTAGCACAGGCGGCGGCAATTGGTTGGGTTACCTTTGCTATTGTGGGAATACTTACATATATTCAGAAAAAATCGGAAAAGAGGTGGGTTCACTATGACTGATAAAAGGTCGCTTGTGCATAAGCTTAAGCTTAAAAAGAAATTATTCTTCCTTTTTTATTGTCTTATTGCAGCTATTATGATTTTTCCGATGATATGGGCGATTTCAATGTCGCTTGCAGGCCCGGGACAGGCGTATTCCACACCGCCTAAGTTCTTTGCCGCTCCGCTGAGGTTTGATAACTACCTTATGGTGCTTGAGAAATATGATTTCCTGAAATATTTCGGAAATTCAATTTTCCTTTGCGTTGCGGAAATAATCGGTGTTATTATTTCCACCAGTATGATTGCCTTTGGCTTTGCAAAATACGAATCCAAGGGGCTTAACAGACTCTTCTTTATCGGGCTTTGTACTATGTATATCCCCACCATCACAATGATGGTGCCCCGATATGTAATGTGGAGTAAGGTTGGAGCACTGGATACATATCTTCCTATGTTGCTCCCTCACTTTTTCGGTGGTATTTCGTGGATATTCCTGATGAGGCAGAACTTTAAATCAATCCCTAACGCCTTCTTTGAAGCAGCGTATATAGACGGTGCAAATCCTTTCTATATATTATGGAAGATTTACGTACCCTTGTCAAAGCCAATTATTTCAACTCTGTGTCTTAGAACCTTTATGAGTGCTTGGAATAATTTGCAAACACCTCTTATTTATATAACGACAAAGTCTAAATATACCGTTTCGCTTGCACTTGCACAGCTTAGAAGCGATGCTTCCGACCATATAGAGTATCAGATGGCAGGTGCAATGATGGTTATAATCCCCGTTCTGATAGTTTATTTCGTAGCACAGAAATACTTTGTAAAAGGTGAAAACGATGCAGGCGTGAAGGGATAATCAAAACTTTAAATTATCAGGCGGAAGAATCCGCCGCACACAATTTCGAAAAGGAGGAAACATAATGAAAAAACGAATTTTTGCCTTATGCATAACACTTGTAATGTTGTGCACAATGCTCCCTGCATATGCAGATGAAGCTGAGTTCAGTAAGTATGGCGATAAGCTTGCCATAGGTGATGCCGTTGAAATACTGGCTGCGTTTGAGGGAAGCCCCGATTACATTACAAACGGTGGTTTGGAGGGAACAGACTCAATCCCCGGATGGAGCCCGCAGGGAGGTGCGTGGGGCAATAAGGCTTTTGTGGACACGCAAGTGACTCACAGCGGAAACAGTGCCCTCAGAATTACCGATGCGGAGGGTAAGAGACCTTGGATAAGACAGTTTTTTCCGGTAATGGGCGGTTCTACCTATCAGCTCGTATTCTGGATGAAAAGCTCAGGCGTTTCTAATCCCATTGCAAAGATTGAATGCTACAGTGATGCGACTATAGACGCTGAGTTTGCAACCGGAAATACATCTATAAATCCCGGGGATGCAGGCTTGTCGAAAGAGTGGACACAGGTTTCGTTTTTATTCAAACCTAATGAGATGACCAGCCATATTGCATTATATCTTCGTATAAGTTCAACGGAAGGTAAGGAAGCCACAGTATGGTTCGACGATGTTTCGCTTAAAATGGTTGAAGCTCCGAGCAGATACTCTATGGACATCAACAGCTACAACTACTATACCTCGGAGAACACAGGCTATGCAACCTTTAAAGTAAATAAGGCTGCCTATAAGGATTATTCGGACTGGAGTATTGACTGGAGAGTTCTCAAGGGTGAAGAGGTTCTATGTGAAAGCAAGGGATTAAGCCTTGCTCTCGGACGTGCGGAAATCGAATTTGACCTTACCCGTTGTGATGACAGGGATGCTGTATATACCTTTGAAAGCACTCTTTCGGTAGGCGATGAGGTTGCCGTAGAAAAGCAATCCGTCAACTTTAAACGCAGATATCCAAGACCGACAATGATGGGCGAGGATGGATTTCTCTATGTTGATGGCGAGATTTACACAACTGTAACGGCGTACCATTTGAATTCGAGTAAGTATGATTTGATAGATAAATTCGGTATTAAGGTTGCACAGCTTCCTCATGGTTATGTCCTTGAACCCGATAAGGCACTGCAAATTCTTGATAAAATCCACGAAAGAGGGGCAAAGGCGATGGTGGCCCTTTATCTCAAAAATAAGATTGCCAGCCATCCCGATAACCAGGAGCTCGTTAAGGAATACATAAAAGCGATCAAGCACCACCCTGCGATATTGGGATGGGCGATCGATGACGAGCCTCTCATCGGAGGTGCGGATGAAAGTCTCATCACTCAAGCTTATGAGCTTGTGCGTGAGCTTGATGATAAGCACCCCGTGTACACAGTTGACCAGAGAGAGCATACCTACCCCGGACTTGTCAGAAATGCGGATTATATCGGAATTGATAACTATCCCTATGGTTCGCGTGATGCAATGGAGTATATCTACTCATCCACCAAAACTGCCGTGAAGCTCGCGGAAAAAAGCGGTAAGCCCATAATTCCTATCCTGCAGATGTTTAACCGCGGTTCAGGTTCGTACTCTAATGGACAGGAGCTTTATTTCCCGTCAGGAAATGCTATGCGTAATATGATATACCAGACTTTGATGGCAGGTGCAAAGAGCTGGGGCTACTTCGCCTTTGACTGGGAATTGCCTGACGGTACGCTGACCTACACAACACCTACGGGTGATGCTATCTGTGAATTTGCTGAAAAAGAACAGGAATTAATGATAGACTACTTCTTCAATAAGAAGTACCCGACATTTAACTCCAATTACGAGGATAACCCTGATTACCGCTACTTCTCCTTTGTAAAGGACGGCAGTGTGTATATGGTTATACTTAACAGACATGAGTATGTGCAGACAAAGGCGGAAATCCCGCTTGTCAGCAATAACGGCCTTGTACAGCTTGGCAGCTTCCGTGCCGCTCCTTATGCAGGTGCAGCGGAGGGAGCCAGCGGTATTAAAACCCTCAGCGTTACATTAGAGCCCGGTGCTGCGGCAGTATACAAAATAAGCTCAAACAACAGAATTCGCGAGGAGCTTCTTGTAAACAATACCTCTCCCATCACAGATTTGACAAATCACGAATGGGCAAGGGAGCAGATTGAAACTCTCTACAGAAAAAGCATTGTGAATTTACCTGCTGAAAATATGTTCCTTCCGGGAGAAAATATCACACGCGGCGATTTCGCAGGCTTCCTCGTTCGTACACTCGGTCTTGAAAATGAGGCAGGCGAGCAGTTTGCCGATGTTCCTGCAGACCATCTGTTTGCAAAGGAAATTGCCGTAGGACGTGCGGCAGGTATTTTAAACGGAGTTGCTGAAAACTCATATGCCCCCGACGCACCTATTACACGCCAGGATATGATGACTCTTATTGCACGCGGTCTCTCTCTTAAAGGAAAGGCTGATCTTACACGCTTCCCCGACGCAGGCTCCGTTTCGGACTACGCAAAGGAAGGCGTATGTGCAGTGATTTCCACAGGGCTGATTTCCGGAAATTCCGACGGCACTCTTAACCCCGTGGGAAATACTACCCGTGCCGAGGCTGCCGTGCTTATGTCACGTATCCTTGAGACAATCGAGTAAATTAAAATATCAATATTAAGTAATTTCTTGTCAAAAACAAGGAAGAAATACTTTTCTTAATTAAGATATAATTATCCTATAAATTAAATTAAATTACAAAACGCAAAACCTAAAATTTTAATGTTTTGGAGGAAAATTTATGAAAATGTTAAAGAAAACACTGGCACTGCTGCTTGCGGCAACAAT
>JAZQAB010000037.1:0-18493 GCA_045545055.1 Clostridia bacterium
CTTTATCACCCTGAAAATATCTTAACAGAAATTTTAGGAATAATCAATGTTTTTTTCCTTTATTATTTTGTCGGAATTTGTAGAAAGAAAAATAGGTAAAGCAGTCTTGATTTTCGTAAAATGCCATGATAAAATAAGATAAAAGACGAACAAATGTTTTAAAAGTGGTGATGTTATGAAGAAAATTCCAATAACACTTTTATTTATTCTTTTTGCAATACCAATTCCTATTTCTATATTAGGGCTTTTATTTTCTTTTGTGTGGCTCATCGGTGTAATCATAGAGAGACTTCGCTTGGTCGAAACTTTATCTTCATTATGCGTAATAGCAGCAGGGTGCATATATCTTTTTGGTTATGTATATGCTTTTTCAAAAACAAGGAAAGAAAATAGAATTACCGCAAAAACATTTCTCCCAATACTAACCGGATTGTTGTCGGTGATGCTTTTGTTGTTAATGAAACCTATAGATAACTATACTGATATAACAACACCGTACTTTGGATTTACTAAAAAAGATTTTTCTGTTATAGAAGAACTTGACACACACGGCGGATTTCAAGGAGAAGGTTCACATTATCTTATTTTAGATTGTTCCGGCAATAAACAAAAAGCATTGGAGATAGTAAAAGATTGGAACAAACTTCCCTTGTCAAAAAATCTCAATCATATTCTGTATGGTGGAGAAGACATTAATTACGATATTAATTTAGCAAAAGAAGCACACATGCCGAAAATTGAAAATGGATATTACATATTTAAAGATAGCCGCTTGGAGGGTAAGGATAACAGAGACGATTCTGAATTATTTAACAGAGCTTCTTTCAATTTTGAAACAGCCATTTATGATTGTGATACTGATAGAATGTACTATTTTGAATATGACACATAATTTTATTTTTAATAGACACAGCAAAATATTTTGTTCGCTTTACAAACAGGCAGGGATTGCCATTGAATCCCTGCCTGTTTTAGTTAGTTCTTAATCTGCCGTCCCACATGGTCGATTGTATAATTATCCTTATAAATTAAATCACTGACCTTTAAAAAGGAAAATCCTTTTCCCTCAAGCTCGGTTAAAATTTTATCAAGGCTTTCGGCGGTATGGGCGGTATCGTTATGGAAAAGAAGTATATCACCGCTTTGTGTTTTTGTGATAATACGCTCCATCATCTGCTCGCAATTAAGATTTTTCCAGTCAAGGGAATCAACCGACCACTGTATATATTCCTTGCCTGCCTCTTTCGATGCGTTAATAACATCATTGTTATAATCTCCCGACGGGGCTCTTAAAAGCATGGGGGAGGGTGCTCCTGCTTTCGTAATTGAATCATCGGCTTTTTGTATGTCGGAAAGTATTTCTCCAATGCTCAGAGTGGTGTAATGCGTATGATTATAACTGTGATTTCCTATTTCATGTCCCGATGCTATAAGCTTTTTAATGGCATCGGGATTTTTCTCTGCCCACGTTCCCAAAACGAAAAACGTTGCCTTGCAGTTGTGCTTTTGGAGCGTTTCTATTATGCTGTCTATATCATCGCTTCCCCATGCACAGTCAAATGTAATTGCAATTTTTCCGTCATCACGGGCAACACTGTAGATAGGTATTATTTTACCCTCGGAAGAAACCGGAACGGAGGGCGTTTTTGCAAGATATGTCCCTAATCCGATTATCGAGCATATGAGCAGAAATGTTATTATTCTGTATTTGTCTGTTACATAAATTTTCATAACTGAGAGTCTTTCCTTTCAATATTATAATATTTTTCTATCCCTTTCACTATGGCTTTTGAAAGCTTTTGCTGATACTTTGGTGTAGCCAAAAGCTCCTCCTCCTCAAAATTGGAGAGGAAGCCGCATTCTACTATCACGGCAGGAATTTCTGCCTTTTTCAAAAGAAAAATTGAATTGGGGGCTTTAAGCTGCGTTCGTTTTGAAAAATTTTCGGGAAGAAGGTTAAGCTCCGCCTGAATAAGCTGTGCTACACTATGAGATTGAGTGAAATTTTCCGAATATATCACCTGTGCCCCACGATAGCGTGAATCACTGAATTTATTCATATGTATACTGACAAATAAATCCGCATCCGAATTGTTCATTATATTAAGCCTGCGGTACATATCCTTGTGCTTTTTGTTTGATATGGTGTCTTCGCCCGATATAGGGGAATCCTCTCCCGTGCGTGTCATAATCACCGTGTAGCCATTTTTTTTCAGCTCTTTCTCGATTTTTTTTGCGATTTTAAGGTTAAGTGTACATTCAATCGTTCCGCTTGCTCCGACTGCTCCTCCGTCGGGAAATCCATGACCTGCGTCAATTATAATTCGTTTTGTGAGCTTTCCCGAAAAAACCTCGGCAGTGTCATTGTCGTGACTAATCAGTGCTGCGACAAATAATACTGAAAAAAACAGGAATGTTACAAATTTTCTGCGAGTAATAATTATCATAGAAATCACCCATTACAGTATATAGGAAAAAAATTCCGATATTCTTAAAATTTTAGTAATAGTTTTAAATGTGGGTGAATATAATAGATAATACAATCAGCTACATAAAAAGGAGTTGTCAGCCTTGGAAAATAACGTAATCACATTAACAGGAACCGTGGAAACAGAACCCATCTACAGTCACAGTGTTTTGGGAGAGGATTTTTATTCATTTACACTGAGAGTGCCCAGACTCTCTGAAAATGACGATTTATTACCGGTAACGGTAGCCGCAAGGCAAATGGATCCTGTTCTGATAAAAAACGGAAACAGAATAAAAGTAAAGGGTCAGCTCAGAAGCTACAACAAATATACGGGTACAAAGACCCGTTTAATCCTGACGGTTTTTGCCAAGGGTATTGCCGCTGCAATACCGGAGGATAATGAAAATCCCAACGAAATTTTTATAAACGGGTTTATATGTAAAGCACCCATTTACAGAAGAACTCCTTTCGGGAGGGAAATTACCGATTTAATTGTGGCTGTAAACCGTGCGTTTAACCGCTCTGATTATATACCTGCCATTGCATGGGGCAAAAACGCCGTGTTCTCCGAAAATCTTGAAGTGGGAAGCAATGTTATGCTTTGGGGCAGACTGCAATCGAGAAATTATAGCAAAAAAATTTCCGAAGAAGAAACGGAAATCAGAACAGCTTACGAATTATCCATAACGAAGATTGAAAAGATGGCATAATGTGAGAGGGGTGTGAAAAATATTTTTCATCCCTCTCCTTTTTGTATAAATATCTTGCAAATGAAAAAACTATCTGTTATAATAATACATGGTGGTTTAATATGAAAATTTTAGGTCTTGATTATGGTGAAGCAAGAATAGGCGTTGCGGTAAGCGATGCTTTGGGAATATTGGCAAACCCTCTCGATACCATATGTGAAAAGGACAGGGCTTTGCAGCTTGAAAAAACTGCCTGTGTAGCAAGAGAATACGGCGTGGAAAAAATTGTGGTAGGTAACCCTAAACGTATGGACGGGAGCCTTGGACATCGAGCCGAATATACAGAGGAATTTGCCCGTGACCTTTCAAAAATGCTTGACATTCCCTATGTTATGTGGGATGAAAGGCTTTCCAGCACAGAAGCACATCGTATTTTGGAAAGCGGCGGTGTCAGCGGAAAAAAAAGAAAAACCAAGGTGGACAAGATTGCCGCAGTGATTATTTTGCAGGGGTATCTTGACGCCAATTTGTAAAAAGGAGAAATCGCAATGGAAGAGAACACAAAAGAAACTACATTTGAAACCGTTGAGGAGGATTATGAATTTCTTGACTCGGTAGAGCTTGACGGGGAAACCTACTTCCTGCTTGTTCCTGCGTCTGAGGGCGAGGAAATTGACGGAGAGGTTTTCGTTATGAAGCTTGTCGAAGTAAACGGGGAAGAGATGCTTGAAGGTATTGATGACGGAGAAATTTTTGACAAGGTATACAATATTTTCAAGGAAAATAATAAGGACGAATTTGAGTTTTTGGATTGATTTGTCCTTGTTAATGTGTTATAATGAATTTAATCGTGAAACGATTAAATTCAGCGATATAAATTCCTGACGGAATTTGCGATATATCCTTACGGATGCGATATACCTAAAGGTGCGATATGTGCCTGCGACACGAGAATAGGAATTTATATCATATCGCTAATAAAGAAGTACCGACCCCTGCGGTGTGCGCAATTACGGATTTATTTTAACCAACACATCTATATAGGGAGACCGATTGTCTTGCCGTGGCGTGTAAGCCCTTGCTATGCCGGAGGGAAACCCAGGAGCGGTGAGCGAGTCACCCACCTGCTTTAGCAGGTTTAGAATAGTCCGAAATAAACGGCACTGCGGGGATACATAATAAGTAACAGGTGTTAGATTTATAATTTTAAAATATACATATAGAGGTGTAGAAAATGAAAAAAATCAGTGTTATCGTAATTGCTCTGATGCTTGCTCTTTCGATGTCTGTAGGTGCGTTTGCAGCATTTACCGACATGCCTGCAGGTGCAGACGGTGAGGTTTTGCAGAAGGCTGTGGACAACGGTCTTATAAAAGGCTTTGAAGACGGCAGTATTCAGCCCGCAACTCCCATCACAAGAGCGCAGATGGCGGAAATTATGTCAAGAGCTATGAACGCAGAGAAAAAAGCGGATATTTCTTCTTTTGTTGATGTGAAAGAAGGCGACTGGTATTACGATGCTATGGCAAAAGCCGTTTACATGGATGCATTCAAAGGCGATACAAACAGTTGCCTTAATCCCAACAGCACCATCACCCGACAGGAAGCATTTATTGTCCTTTGCAGAATTTTTGACATTCAGGATACAAACAAAGCAGCACTTGATAAATATTCCGATAAGGACAATGTTGCAGCATGGGCACAAACGGAGGCAAGGAGCATTGCAGCTGCAGGCTACCTTGGTGATATAGCAGAGCTCAGACCTCTTGATGCTATGACACGTCTTGAATTTGCACAGATTATGGACAGAATTGTTAATGCTTATATTGACGAGGACGGCGAGTATACAACCATTCCCGAAGGAAATGTTCTTGTAAGAGCAAAAAAGGTTTCTTTTAAAGGTGTAAACAGCGATAAAATTATCTACCTTGGTGATGGTATCAGCGAAATAGTTAATTTTACCGATTGCGTTTGTGAGAAAGTTGTTATCCGCGGAGAGCAGGTTGCTTTTAATTCGGGAACATATGCATCAATTCGAGGAATAGGAATGGGAACGAAGATTTTCCTCAATAAGCATCCTTTGGAACTGGTAAAGAAATATGAGGACGGTACTACAGGAAAGTTTTATGCGGCAAGAGGAAAGGCAATATTCATTCCTCTTGTGCAGAATGTGGAAATACAGTAAATAGAGAGGCTGTTTCTTTTGTACATGGTTTGTATTAAGGAAACAGCCCCTTTTAGGGGTTGTTATTTTGAAAAAAGTTGAAATTTATACCGATGGAGCGTGCACAGGAAATCCGGGAAAAGGCGGATTTGGTGCAGTTCTTATATATAACGGCAAGGAAAAGCAGATAAGCCGTGGGTACAGAAAAACCACAAATAACAGAATGGAGCTTATGGCGGCAGTCGAATCGCTGAGGCTTCTGAAGGAAAATTGTGACGTTGAGCTTTACAGTGATTCTAAGTATCTTACCGATGCAATCAATCAGCACTGGCTTGATTCGTGGGTTAAGAACGGGTGGAGAAAATCTGATAAGAAAGCAGTGCTGAACAGGGATTTGTGGGAAGCATTGCTTGAATTAATAAAAATCCATCATATAAGCTTCATATGGGTTAAAGGGCATGCAGGGAACAAGTATAATGAAATATGTGATGCTCTGGCGGTGGAGGCATATACCCATGCTGCAACAAATATTGATTCGGAATATGAAAAGAATGGCTAAAAACATTATAAAACGATTATTTCTATTGACAAAAACACCGATTATGTATTAAAATAGTCATGTATGCAGGAACGTAGAAAATATTTGTTCTGATATATGAGCAATAAAACAATTTGGAGGACTCCCTATGAATAATTCAAATGATATTGAAAAAATTGACATAAAACGAATGATAGAAATTGTGCTTGACAGAATCGTATCAATTGTAGTTATTACATTGATATTCGGTTTGGTTTCATTTGCACTGAGTAAGTATTTTTTGACGCCAAAGTATGAGTCCAGTATAACAATGTATGTTAATAACAGGATAAATGTCGGCGACGGTGAGGTTACGGAAACAAGAACCCTCTCCAGCGATATTACTGCCTCGCAGCAGCTCGTTCCCACTTACATAGAAATGATAAAGAGCGATAATGTATTAAGAGAGGTTGCCGATCAGGTAGAGGACAGAACCAAAAAGAAATTCAGTGCAGGTAAGATAAGAGGAATGATGACTGCAGAAGCTGTTACGGAAACAGAAATTATTAAAGTTTCCATAAAGGCGACGGATCCGGGAATTGCCAGAGAAGTTGCAGATACAATTGCAAAGGTTGCTCCGAAGAAAATACAGAAGTTTATAGAATTGAGTAAAGTTCAGATTATAGACGGAGCAAAAATTTCCGGTACGCCTGTTTCACCGAATATAAGAATGAATACGATTATCGGGGCACTACTGGGATTTGTTCTGAGTATATCCTTCATTCTTCTCAAGGAGCTCTTTGACGTGCGTGTTAAATCTGTTGACGACTTGGTAAGCAGATTTGATTATCCCGTGCTTGGTACAATTCCGGAAATCTTCATTTCTTATGATGAATCTTATTCGGAAAGTGAAGCATAGAACTTTATTGTCAGCAGATGCGATTGAATGATTGGACGCATCAAAAAATTTAGTTTTTCTATGCGTGAAAGGAATGTGATTGATATATGGCAAATTTCATATCCGAATTAAGGAAATTTTCGATGAAGTTTAGTAAGAAGGGCAGCTTGGGTGCCGGAAGTCCTCTGGTGGTAAAAAGGGCAAAGGTACTCAATGAAAAAAGCTCGTTCCACGTTAAGGAAGCCTATAAAGCTTTAAGAACAAATGTTGTGTTTACAATACCTCGTGATGGAGCAAAAAGGATAATTGTTACAAGTGCACTTGCCGGAGAGGGAAAAAGTACAAATTGCCTTAATCTTGCAATTTCATTTGCACAGACAGGGGCAAAGGTACTTGTTATAGACTGTGACCTCAGAAAGCCAAATGTTGCAAATTTGCTTAATATTTCTTCTGCACCCGGTCTTTCCAATGTTTTGGCTAATCTTAACACTGTTGATTCTGTAATTGTGCATTCGGAATATGCAAACTTGGACGTTATCCCGTCGGGAGATATGCCTCCGAATCCTGCAGAACTTTTGGGAAGCAGTAATATGAGCGAAACTTTGGACAAATTGTCTGAAATATACGAATATATTTTCCTTGATACTTCTCCGATTAATATTGTAACCGATGCGGCGGCAATGTCAAATATGGTTGACGGCATACTCCTTGTTGTAAGACAGGGAAGAACCGACAAGGAATCTGTTGCGGAGGCAATTAAAAAGCTTTCCTTTGTCGATGCAAATGTTATCGGATTTGTATTAAACGGCAGACTCAGCGATCTTAAGGTTGGTTATCGCTATGGCAAACACGGATATTACAGATACGGAAAGAAAATGAAGTACTACAGAAGCGGTTACGGAACCTATGGATACGGCGGCTATGGCAGCGGAAGCTACGGCTATGGCTATGGTTATGGCTATGGCTACGGTTACTCAAATAAAAGCAATCAAGGCAAGACAACCTCAAAAAAATAATAAAAAGTAGGGTGTTATATGATTGATTTTCATACTCATATTCTACCGGAAATTGACGACGGAAGCAGCGATGCTCAAACGTCTGTGGCTATTTTAAAAGAACTTAAAAAGCAGGGCGTAAAAAAGGTAGTGCTTACTCCTCATTTTTATGCGTACGCATCTTCTGCGGAGAGTTTTGATGAGATGAGGGAATCCTCAACGCAGAAGCTATTGCTTGAGCTTGAGAAAACTCCTGTGGATATAGAATTGTATCTTGGCTGTGAAGTGTTATATTTTGAAGAGCTGTGGAGAATTGAAAAGCTTAGGGATTTTTCTGTAAAGGGAACAGAGTATGTTCTGGTAGAAATGCCCTTTGCACCGTGGTCGGAAAACATGGTAAGAGGAGTAGAAAAACTTATAGGAAAGGGATTAACCCCTGTTATAGCTCATTTTGAAAGGTATATAAAATATAAAGGTAATCGGGAAAAACTGTACGAAATGGTGGAAATGGGAGCCCTTTTGCAAATGAATTGCAAATACATAACTGACTTTAAAACCAGACGCAGGGCTATAAAATTTATAAAGTCCGGTGCGGTTTTTGCAATAGGAACGGATTGCCATAATTTATATGACAGAGCACCCAACTACAGTGAAGCGGCTGAGATACTTAAAAAGAAGCTCAGCGATGCTGAATTTAAACAGCTCATGTCAATGCCTAACAGTGTTTTGAAGAACGCAGAAAGAATTTATTGATGGTTTCATGACTCAAATTATTTAAATGAGAACAATCAGAAAAAAGAGTCTGTAGCAAAATTAATATTTATGCATCAAAAATAGAATTTACCGTTGTAGGGGCGGATATTATCCTCCCACGGACGACCGGGAATCCCTCTGTCAACCTTGCGGTTGTTTGTGCATATTTATACATTTTGCTGCAGCCTCTTTGTGTTTTTGTAATGTAGGTGGTTTTGTGCAGAACACATTATATGAAAATTGTAGGCTGTGTCCCAGAGCGTGCGGAGTCAACAGATATGTGAAAACAGGATTTTGCAAAGTGTACGCAATGCTCAAGATTGGTAGGGCTGCCTTGCATTTTTGGGAGGAGCCGTGTATATCGGGAACAAACGGTTCGGGAACAGTTTTCTTTTCGGGATGCACTTTAAGGTGCTGCTATTGTCAGAATTATAACTTGAGCCGTGGGAACGAGGGAATAGTAATTGATGAAAAACAGCTTTATAAGACTTTCCTGAAATTACAGTCGGACGGTGCTCATAATATTAACCTTGTTACTGCGGAGCATTATGCACCCTCTGTAAAAGATGCAGTAACAGAGGCAAAAAGAAAAGGGCTTACAATTCCTGTTATCCTTAACAGCAGCGGATATGTATCACTTGATACACTTGAGCTTTTAAAAGATGTAGTAGATATATATTTGGTGGATTTTAAATATATGGATTCTGAGATTTCTAAACTATATTCCCTGGCGGAGGATTATCCGTTTGTTGCAGAGAATGCTTTGGAAAGAATGGTGCAGTACAGGCCTGAAACAGTTTTTGATGAAAACGGCATTATGCAAAGCGGAGTTATTGTAAGGCATTTATGCCTGCCGGGACATGCAGAAGATTCAAAAAGGGTAATAAAGCAGGTTTTTGAAAAATATAAAGATAACGTAGTGCTGAGTATAATGAGTCAGTATACTCCAATGGGTAAGACAAAGCTTAAAAATTTAGATAGAAGGCTGAGTGAAGAAGAATATAATGATATAATAGATTATTGCATAAGCTTAGGTATTGAGGATGCATATATTCAGGAAGGAGAAGCAGCTTCGGAAAGTTTTATCCCCGTTTTTGACGGAAGTGGGATTGTTTTTTAGAAAAAAGTTGCAGTTTGCTATAAAAATATCATTTAACACTTGAAAAGATATAGCGAAAAATGTTATAATATACCTTAGATACAAATTGCTTTTAATTTCGGAAAGGAATGATTATACAATGGAAAACGTTTTTGACGTTTTGAAAGAGAGAGGTCTTCTTGCACAGACCACTCATGAAGAAGAAATCAGAGAGCTTCTCGGAAAAGAGAAGGTTACTTTTTATATCGGATTTGACCCCACGGCAGACAGCCTTCATGTAGGTCACTTTCTTCAAATGGTTGTTATGCGTCATATGCAGATGCATGGGCATCGCCCCATAGCACTGGTAGGCGGCGGTACAGGTCATATAGGTGATCCGTCGGGAAGAACTGATATGCGTCAGATGATGACAAAGGAAACCATTGATTATAACTGCGAGCGTTTTAAAGAGCAACTTTCAAAGGTTATTGATTTTTCTGACGGTAAGGCTATCATGGTTAATAACGCCGACTGGCTCCTTGACCTTAATTATGTTGAGTTTATCCGTGATATCGGTTCTTGCTTCTCAGTAAATCAGATGCTTAGTGCAGAGTGCTTTAAGCAAAGACTCGAAAAAGGTCTTTCTTTCCTTGAATTTAACTATATGCTTATGCAGAGCTATGACTTCTTGATGCTCAGCCGTAAATATGACTGTAGGATTGAGCTTGGAGGGGACGACCAGTGGAGCAATATTCTCGGCGGTCTTGACCTCTGCAGAAGAAAAGACCAGAAGCAGGTTTACGGAATGACCTTTACTCTTCTTACAAACAGTGAGGGTAAGAAGATGGGTAAGACTGCAAACGGTGCCGTTTGGCTTGCTCCCGAAAAGACATCTCCTTACGAATTTTATCAGTACTGGAGAAATGTTGATGATAACGATGTTTGCAAGTGTCTTAAGCTTCTTACATTTATCCCCATGGACGAAATCCGTGAATACGAGAAACTGGAAGGAAGCCAGCTTAACCGTGTCAAGGATATACTTGCATATGAGGTAACAAAGCTTGTTCACGGAGAAGAAGAGGCACAGAAGGCAAGAGAAACGGCAAAAGCAATATTCTCCGGTCAGGGTGACATGGCAAATATGCCTTCGGCACAGGTAACAACTGAGCAGATAGGTGACGGAATCGCAATTTTAGACCTTCTCAGTCTTGTGGGCTTTATTCCTTCTAAAGGAGAGGGACGCAGACTTATACAGCAGGGCGGTCTTAGTATAGACGGTGAAAAGGTTATGGGAATTGACCTTGTTATAACGAAGGATAGCTTCAAGGAAGGAAAAATTGTTGCTAAAAAGGGAAAGAAAGCCTTCCTTAAGATTGAACTTGCATAAATTATAGGCAGGTGGACGTATGTCTGATATTGTTATTTCCGGATACTACGGTTTGGGAAACAGCGGAGATGAAGCTTTGCTCAAAAGCATAGTGGATGATTTAAAAAAGATTAATCCCGACATTACAATTACCGCACTTTCGGCAAATGCTTCTCTTACCAATAAAATGTACGGAATAAAGACCGTTAATCGTTTTAATCCGTTTTCAATCATAAAGGAATTTCGCTCGGCAAAGCTTCTTTTAAGCGGTGGAGGAACTTTAATTCAGGATGCAACCAGCACCAAGAGTCTCCTTTATTATCTGGGAATTATTTCTCTGGCAAAAAAGATGGGGCTTAAGGTTATGCTTTATGCAAACGGAATGGGTCCTTTGAAGGAGAAGAATGTTTCAAAGGTAAGTCGGGTTCTTAATAAGGTGGATTTGATTACGCTTCGGGAAACCGTTTCCTTAGAGGAAATTAAAAGGTGTAAAATAATAAAGCCCGAAGTAATGGTGACGGCTGACCCAGCATTTAACCTGACATTGGAAAATGAAAACTGTGCCGATGAAATCTTTGCAAAGTACAGTATTCCGAAGAACTCAAAAGCAGTCGCCGTTTCGGTGAGGGAATCCAAGAGGTTGCCAAGGGATTTTGAGGAAAGAATGGCACGTGTTCTTGATGAAATTTCAAAAGAAGGGTATCTGCCAATCTTTATACCAATGCAGATTAGTGCCGATCTCGATATATCGCTTCGCATTGCGAGCCGAATGAAGCAGCAATCAAAGGTTATAGATACGCAAATGCAGGTAGGAGAAATGTTAGCTCTTATAGCAAAATGCGAAATAGTCTGCGGTATGCGTCTTCATATGCTTATATTTGCATCGGTCATGAATGTTCCCATGGCAGGAATCGCGTATGACCCCAAAATTAAAGGCTTCATGGAATACATGAATCAAAAAACCTATGTTGAACTTGAAAAGTTTAATGAAGAGGAATTTAAAAACATAGTATTATCATGCCTTCAAAACAGCAATGCTTTAAGACAGGAGCTTTGTGAAAACTCAAAACCCCTGCGTGAAAAGGCAAGGCAGAACGCACGGTTGGCAATAGAATTACTGTCTGAAACGAAATAATCCGAAACTTGTTTCAGATAAATAAAAATTAAGGTCGGAGAAAAGGAGGACCGGAATAGTGAAAAAAGCATTGAAAACAATCGCAATAATTTACCTGACACTAATCATTATCGTCGGTTCTCTTGTGATTTGGCAATGGGATAACGTGAAAAGCGTTTATATAGGTATTAAAGAAACCCATGAGCAAATCGAGAACAGAAGAATTGAGAATCAGACCGCATTGGTAGAGGATATAAATAAGCTTCTTGATGAACCTGTGAGGGAATTAACCGAGGAAGAAAAGAAACAGGTAGAAGAGGGAAGCACTGCTCTTTCCGAGGTTTATGTAAAGATATTTGAAGAAAGAGAAGCTCTCTCAAAGTCCGTGCAGGAAGAAAAGAAGTCTTCGTCAGAGAAAAAGACGGAATCGGCAGAGAAAAAGAGAAAAAAGGACGAGATTATAAGCAAATATATGGCACAGATATATTCTTTGCAGAGTGAGTACACCGCCCGTGCAGAAGCTACAATAGTGCAGGGTGCAAACTATTACGAAAGTATAAATGCACATCCGCAGGACCCCGTCGCCCGTGCAAAAACCATAACTCATTTTACCCCTATAGTAAGAGGAATTGAGGCGGAATGTGACGGCAGATTTGAAAAAATTGTTGCCAAGCTGCAAAAAGAGCTTGAGGCAGCTAAAATTGATACCGATATCGTAGGAACGATTAGAGAAACCTATAAGAATGAAAAGCAGCTCAAGCTTTCATATTATTCAAATAAGTATTTAAAATAAGGTGCGTTGCTCTGCACAGGCAGAGCAGGGCATCTTATTGCTTTCTATAGATGACGCTCCTTGGAGAGGGAGTTTAAAAACTACTACGTTATGTTGAAAGGGAGAGGGGATTATGCTGAAAAAGCTTTCCTTCAAAGGCGGAACACATCCAAAAGATAATAAGAATCAAACCTCCGCCAAAACAATTGAAACACTTACACCGCCATCGGAGCTGATTTTTCCTTTGGTACAGCACATCGGTGCTCCGTGTACGCCATGTGTGCAAAAAGGGGACTATGTAAAGGTGGGACAGAAAATTGCCGATAGCGAGGCGTTTGTAAGTGCACCTATTCACTCATCAGTATCGGGAACGGTAAAGGATTTTAAGTTGTATCCTGTATCAAACGGTTCTATGGTTGAGTCTATTGTCATAGAAAATGATTTTCAGGACACGATAGACGAATCGGTAAAACCGATAGATTATAAAACTGTCAGTCCTGATGATATTCCCAATTTGGTGCGTGAGGCAGGAATTGTAGGTATGGGCGGTGCGGCATTCCCCACTCATGTAAAGCTTATGCCGCCGGCAGATAAAAAAATTGATACCATTATAATAAATTGCTCCGAGTGCGAGCCGTATCTTACCAGCGACTACAGGGTAATGATAGAAACTCCCGAAGAAATTGTTACGGGGCTTATGGCGGTGCTTTACCGATTCGGTATTGAAAACGGGCATATTGCCATTGAGGATAATAAGCCTCTCGCCATCGAAAAAATGAAGGAGGCTTGTAAGAATACTCCTATAACGGTGGACGTTCTTAAAACAAAGTATCCCCAGGGCGGTGAAAAACAGCTTATTTATGCCGTAACAAAGAGAAAGGTTCCGCTAGGAGGGCTTCCTGCGGACACAGGAGTAATAGTTATAAACACAGATACTTGTGCGGCAATCGGAAGAAAATTCATGTATGGTATGCCTCTTACAAGAAGAATAGTGACTGTGGTGGGTACTCCTTTTTCAAAAGAAGTAAACTATCGCGTGCGTATCGGTACACCGATAGACTACATAATTGAGCAGAACGGCGGATTTTTGGAAGAACCCAAAAAGGTCATTATAGGCGGTCCTATGATGGGTGTAGCACAGTTCAGACTTGATATGCCTATTATCAAGGCTAATTCCGCAATCCTTGCATTTACCGAAAAAGAAGCGGATATTCCTGAGGAAAGTGCTTGTATCAGATGCGGAAAATGTGTGCAGCAGTGTCCTATGGGATTGATGCCCCTCTATCTTTATGATTTTGCGAAACGTGGCGATATGGACGCATGCGAAAAATATAACGCAGATGCATGTATAGAATGTGGCTGCTGCAGCTTTGGTTGTCCCGCAAAGAGAAATATGGTTCAGGCAATACGTGTTGCAAAACAAAACGTGCTTACGGAAAAACGAAAGAGAGCACAGCAGGAAAGGAATGAACAAGGTGGAAAATAATTTTAAATTAAGAGTGTCATCGACACCTCATGTAAGGTCAAAATGCAGTGTTGACGATATTATGCTTGATGTTATCATTGCACTTATGCCTGCGGCATTTGCCGGTGTGATTTTATTCGGGCAAAGGGCTTTGGCTGTGCTTTTGGTATCGGTTGCGGCATGTGTGGGCTTTGAGCTTGTATATCAGCTTCTTGCACATAAAAAACTGACAATAAACGATTTCAGTGCTGTGGTAACGGGAATGTTATTAGGTCTTACCATGCCATCGGGAGTGCCTGTTTATGTGATTGTGGTTGCGGCGTTTATTGCAATTATAGTTACAAAACAGCTTTTCGGCGGTATCGGTCAGAATTTCATGAATCCCGCTTTGGTGGGAAGAGCCTTTGCATTGGCTTCTTTTCCTGCGGTAATGACCTCGTTTGCTTATCAGAAAATTGACTTCTTCCAAAAAACGGCAGACGTTATGACGGGTGCGACTCCGCTCTCAAGCGAATACCTTATGAAAACTCCCACAATTAAAGAGCATTTTATCGGTATGTATGAAAACGGAACGGCAATACCCGGCTGTATAGGTGAAACCTGTGCTTTGGCACTTTTACTGGGTTTTGCATATCTTCTCATTCGCAGAGTAATAAGTGCAAGGATACCCCTTGCTTACATAGGCAGTGTAATGCTGATGACATGGGCATTTGGCTCTAATGCAGCGGCAGCGGCACAAAATCCCATTCTTGCAGTAATGAGCGGCGGTGTGCTTTTAGGTGCTATCTTCATGGCAACAGATTATGTAACAAGCCCCACTACCTCTGTCGGTCAGATAATTTTCGGAATTGGCTGCGGTGTGATTACCTGCGTGATAAGATTCTGGGGAGGATATCCCGAAGGCGTAACTTATGCAATACTTCTTATGAATGTTCTTACGCCTCTTATTGACAGATGGACTATGCCCAAGCCTTTTGGTAAAGTGGAAAAGTGAGGTGCCAACTATGAAAAAAGAATTTATAAAGCTTTCGGGGATTCTTTGTGCAATCACCCTTGTTGCCGCAATGCTCCTCGCAGGCGTAAATCATATTACAAAGCCAAAGATTGCCGAAGCAGAAGAAAAAGCCAACCGTGCTGCAATGAAGAAAATACTTCCTCAGGCAACGAGCTTTGAACAGATGAATGAAAATGTGTTCATGGGAACAAAAGACGGAAAACCCGTAGGCTTTTGCGTTAATGTAACAACAAACGGATATGGCGGAGCTATCGGAATGATGGTAGCAATAGACGATAATGCACAGGTTTGCGGTATTGAAATTTTAAGCCACAGTGAAACTGCAGGTTTGGGTGCAAAAGCTACCGAGCCGGAATTTAAGAATCAGTTTTCTAAAAAAAATCCCACGCTTGAGGTTGTGAAAACAAAGACAGAAAGCCCCGATCAGATTACAGCGATTACAGGTGCGACCGTAACTAGCCGTGCCGTTGCATCGGGCGTTGATGAAGCATTTAATATGCTTTTGGAGGTTATTGATAAGGAGGGAAAGAGCAGTGCTGAAAACAATTAAAAATGGACTTATAAATGAGAATCCGACCTTTGTGCAGGTTTTGGGTATGTGTCCCACCCTTGCGGTAACAACATCTCTTATAAACGGTATCGGTATGGGACTTTCGGTAACCTTCGTTCTTATTCTTTCCAATATGCTCATATCCATGCTGAGAAAAATTATACCCTCGAAAATTCGTATTGCGGCGTATGTTGTAATTATTGCTACCTTTGTAACGGTAGTAGACCTTGTGCTTAAGGCATATGTTCCCAGCCTTTCACAGTCACTGGGACTCTTTATCCCGCTGATTGTTGTAAACTGCATAATTCTTGCCCGTGCAGAGGCATTTGCTTCAAAAAATACAGTTTTAAAGTCTGCGGCGGACGGTCTTGGAATGGGACTTGGATTTACTGTTGCACTTTCCCTTATTTCCGCAGTGCGTGAAATACTGGGTAACGGTACTATTTTAGGAATGAGCGTAGGAATTGCAAATCCTGCAACTGTAATGATTCTTCCTCCCGGAGGATTTTTGACACTTGGTATTATTTTAGGAATTATAAATGCAATAAGAAACAGAAAGGAGCAGAGATAAATGACCGCATTAATAGGAATTGCATTAACCTCTATATTTGTACAGAACTTTGTATTGGTTAAGTTTTACGGAATTTGTCCGTTCCTGGGTGTTTCAAAAAAGCTTGATACGGCACTGGGAATGGGTATGGCAGTAACCTTTGTAATGACTCTTGCCTCAATGCTTACATGGGCGTGTCAGAAGTTTATTCTTGTTCCTTTGGATATGGAATATATGCAGACGATTGCCTTTATCGTTATAATTGCGGCATTGGTTCAGTTCGTAGAAATGTTTTTGCAAAAATCAATCCCGTCGCTCTACAGTGCACTCGGAATATATCTCCCTCTTATCACCACAAACTGTGCGGTGCTTGGTGTTGCACTCCTCAATGTACGCACAGCGTCCGTAATCAATCCCTTGGGAACATATACACTGATTGAATCGGTTGTAAACGGATTTAGTGCAGGTATCGGTTTCCTTCTGGCAATAGTGCTTTTTGCAGGAGTAAGGGAACGCCTTGAAAGCTCCGATATTCCCAAGGCACTGCAGGGATTTCCGATTGCACTTATCAGTGCATCGCTTCTTGCTATGGCATTTATGGGATTTCAGGGTATGTCATTCTGAGGTTCTTTGGAAAGGAAGGTTTAAAAAATGAAGGAAATATTATTACCGGCACTTGCAATGGGAGCTGTCGGACTTGTACTTGGACTGCTTCTTGCCTTGGCATCTAAAATATTTGCGGTAGAAAAGGACGAGAGGGCAGAGGAAATCGCCTCTGTTCTTCCCGGAGCAAACTGCGGAAGCTGCGGATATGCAGGATGCAGTGCCTATGCCGGTGCAATATCCAAGGGGGAGGCAAAGATTAATTGCTGCAGCCCCGGTGGACAGAGCGTGGCAGATGCCATTGCACAGATTATGGGTGTATCGGGCGAAGCGGTGGAGGAAAAGTGTGCCGTAATTGTTTGTAACGGAACTTTTGATAAAGCCGCAGATAAATATGAGTATGTTGGCATCGAGGATTGTATAACTGCATCAAGACTTCAGGGCGGCGGCTCAAAGGCATGTACATACGGTTGCCTCGGCTACGGCTCTTGTGCCAACGTGTGCAAGAACAACGCTATAAAAATTGAAAACGGAATTGCCGTGGTCGATTTGGAAAAATGCGGTGGTTGCGGTGAATGTGCGGCAGTCTGCCCCAAAAACCTTATCAGTATAGTACCTAAAAAGGTGAAATATATTGTAAAGTGCCACTCCTGTGACAAGGGTGCAGCAATGAAGGAAAAGTGCTCCGTAGGCTGTATCGGCTGTAAAATTTGTGAGAAGAACTGCCCCGTAGGAGCAATAAAGGTTGAAAACAATTGTGCACAAATAGATCAGTCAGTATGTATAAGCTGCGGTTTATGTGCGGAAAAGTGCCCGAAGAAAATAATTGTTAAACAAGGGTGATGCACAATGACACTCCGCAAAAAGAGGTTAAAAGCCCTTTTACAGGGGGCATTATACGTCGCATTATATTACCTTATAAGTATTGTCGTGCAGCTTGTCTTTCTTTTCTGGCAAGGAAGGATATTGAATAAATCAATTGCAGACTCGTATACCAATATGGTTGATTACACATATGCATTGAGCAGTATTTCTGCTATATTTTCAATATTTGTATTTGGGGTTATAGGAAAGCTTAAGAAAACCCCCATACACACGATTATTAAAAATAAAAAGGTTGTCCCCGTTATTAATATAATGGCGGTATGCATGGCGATTGGGGCAAGGCTTCTGGTTTCGGTCTTTTATTCATACGCTCAGAAAATACAGCCTTTGAAGGAATCAATTGAAACCGCAGGGGAGACAGTGCCTCAGTTTCACACATTAGGACAAATTGCAGTGGCGATTTTTGCAATAATTGTTTTAATGCCGTTTTTTGAAGAAATACTGTTCCGCGGACTTTTTATGGGCGAGCTTATGAAAAGCTTTCGCCCATGGACGGCAATTGTAATTCAGGCAGCATTTTTTGCCGCGGCACATATGGTGCTTTTTCAGTCTATATTCACGTTTGGCGTAGGCGTGCTTTTGGGTGTATTGTATTATAAAACGCAAAGC
>JAZQAB010000038.1:0-9056 GCA_045545055.1 Clostridia bacterium
ATTACAAGCGTTTACAGGCAAGACTTTACAGAATGTTTGGTACAGAAATGACTGAAAATCTTTTCTTTTCAGTAGCTTCAAAATCACTCGGACAAGGTTTAAATGAACAGCTGCGAAGTTTCATAACCAATCACCCTGATACCAATCTTATTATTATAGACACCTTGCAGAAAGTCCGTGAATGTGACAGCGATAATTACAGCTATGCAAAGGATTATGAAATCATAACGCAATTGAAATCTTTTGCCGACAGTATGGGAATATGCCTGTTGCTTGTTCATCATACAAGAAAGCAAAAAGCAGATGACGGATTTGATATGATTTCTGGAACGAATGGATTGCTTGGAGCAGCTGACGGTGCATTTCTTCTTCACAAAGAAAAACGCACCAGTAGAAATGCTGTTCTTGAAATTTCAGGACGTGACCAACAAGACAGAAAATTTCATCTTATCCGTAATGAACAAACACTTGCTTGGGATTTGGAACGTGTGGAAAATGAATTATGGAAAGAACCTGCTGAACCATTGCTTGATGAAATAGCAAAATTGATTACAAAAGATACTCCTGATTGGATTGGAAATGCAACTGATTTATCGAAAATTTTAAAAGTGGATATTCCTGTTAATTCACTTACGAAAAAGCTGAATGTCAATGCAGGAAAGTTATTGAATGACTACGGAATAAGTTATCGTTATACAAAAAATCACGAGGGCAGATTTCTTGAATTTCACTTAGTGAGTGAATCCCCGTGACAGTTCGTGACGGCTGTGACGGTTTTTGCGGCGGTATAAAATAACCGTCACAACTGTCACCAACCGTCACGCAATAGATTGTCAATCCGTATTTATGCGAATCTGAACTTTAAATATTTTAAACACATTAAAATCTTAAAATGTCTAAAAGGCTTAAGTTCACAAAACTGCAATGAAAAGTCGTGTATCAGAGATTGCCGATTTTTTTGAGCCGATTAGGCTGAAAATAATAGCGGTTCAGGATTGTTTGATGCGTGGCATAATACTAACCGCTGATATTTGTTTCAGCGTGAAATCGCCAGCGGAGGCTCCCCGCATCCCGTAGGGCGCAAAATACTTTTGATAGAAGCTACAGCGGATGTCGAAAGTATCTTTGCGTTACTTTCGCAGAAAGTAACAAAGGCAAAGGTTGGATTTTCAAATTTATAAGGAGTTTTTAAATGAAAAAGACGATTAGTGCTGTCATTGGCAAAGGTGATGTTTTTCACAACAACAGAAAAATCATTACCGAAAATGTTGATAAAGATAAAATTAGCAGCAATATAATTCTGGTGCAAGACGATATAAAAGATGTGTACCACGAATTATTTGATACGGCTCTTGCAGAGTACAATTCCCGCCAAAAAAGAAAAGACAGAATGATTAAAAATTACCATGAGCATATCCGTCATAGCCGACAGGAAAAAGAGTTCCACGAAGTAATTTTTCAAATCGGCAATCGTGATGATACTCACGTAGGTACATTTGATGCAGATGTATGTGCTGAGATTCTGAAAAAATACGCAGAAGATTTTCAGAAAAGAAATTCCCATTTGAGAGTATTCAATTCGGTAATACATATGGATGAGGAAACGCCACATTTACATATCGACTTCGTGCCATTTGCAACAGAGCAGAAACGTGGACTTTCAACCAGAGTATCGCTTACAAAGGCTCTTGAACAGCAGGGCTTCAAAGGTGAAGGAAAATTAAATACCGCATCAAAGCTTTGGATTGATAGTGAGAAACAAGTGCTGTCAAATCTTATGGCTGAACGTGGAATTGAGTGGGAAAAACTTGGGACTGAAAGAACGCATCTAACTGTGCTTAACTACAAAAAACAGGAGCGTTTGAAAGAAATTTCACAGGCCGACGCACAGCTTGAAGCAAAACAAAATCAGATTAATTCTGCGGAATATACGCTGTCATATATACAGGAAAAGGTTAATGAAAAATCTGCTGAATGTATCGATTTGCAAAAACAGGCTAATGAGATTCTGAATTACATTCCTGATATTGAAAAAAACGAAAAACTGGAAAACAAGTTTAATTCAGTTCAATATGTACTTGATGATCAATTGAAATCGTCATTCACTATTATGAAAAGTAAAGATGAAATCAAGAAAAATGTTAATACCCTTGAAAATATCACAAAAAAAGCTCTTGATTTGCGTAGTAAGAGTGAACATACAATTTACGATTTGCATCTGCATTGCGATAAAATATCCGCTGAGCGTGATGATGCTATTCGTGACAGGAATAAATACCGTGAAAAATATGAACGTGCGGAGCACAGAAAAGCTGAACTTGAAGATAAAATCAGCTATTTTCAGGATTTGTTTCTACTTATCGAAACATTGTTTCCGAATGTTATGGCAAAAGTCAAGGAAATCTTTAAAATAAGAAAAAATAAAGAATGTGAACAAGAACAACAGAGAATCACTGACAGAAAAAATAATAAATTTGAGTTGGAATAGAAAAATCAATTATGGCATATTCCCGAAAATGACTTGACAATGATGCGGAAGTGCGCTACAATAAGGTCAACAGGAGTATGCCATAAAATTACATTGATGTAGAAAGGAAATCAATTTATGGCAACTATAAGAAAAAGAGGAAACTCCTATCAGATTAGAGTTTCCTGTGGTTATAATACAAATGGCAATCAGGTTGAACGCTCAATGACGTGGAAACCTGATGCTAAAATGACACCCAAGCAAATCGAAAAAGAACTTAACCGTCAGGCAGTTATGTTTGAGGAAGCTTGTATGAATGGTAAACTGGTTTCAAGTGTAAAATTTGAAGAATTTGCTGAGCAATGGTTCAAAGAATATGCTGAAATCAAGCTTAAGGCACAGACAATTCGTAATTATCGTTACCTTTCAGAACGCACATACAAAGCTATCGGACATATAAGAATGGATAAAATTACTACTCGTACAATTCAGCAATTTATTACACAACTTACTGAAACTCCGAAAACAAACCAACACGATGATAAGATAGAATATCTTTCACCAAAGAGTATCAAAAATTATGTATCGTTTATATCTTCAGTATTTGATTATGCTGTAAAACAGCAGCTTGTTAACGCTAATCCTTGCAGAAATGTGACGTTACCACGTGTAATTCAGAAAGACAAAAATGTATATACATTAGATGAAATTCAGAAAATTCTCCAATGGCTTGACGAAGAAAAAACTGATTATTTTCATTTTGTAATGTTCTTTAAAATCGCTATTTTCACAGGTCTTAGACGTGGTGAACTTCTCGGTCTTGAATGGAAAGATTTTAACTTTGATAACTGTCTTATGCAAGTTCGTCGTAATTCATTATGGACGAAAGAAAAAGGAATCTACACCGATACTCCTAAAACTAAAGGCAGCATCAGAATGCTGAAAATTCCACTTGAACTCGTAAATCAACTTCTTGAATATAAAGAACATCAGGAGATTTACAAAGCATCTCTCGGCAACAAATGGATTGAATGTGACCGTCTGTTTACTAAAGCTGACGGCTCGCCTATGAGCGTGAGAGCACCTCGCAGATTCCTTGAAAATTTCTGTAAAAATCATAATATACGCTACTGCAACATTCATTCATTTCGCCACTTCAATGCCTCTATGCTTATCAATAGCGGTGTCGATGTTAAGACTGTACAAGCCTGTCTTGGTCACAACGATGCAAACACAACTTTGAATATTTATAGCCATCCTTTTCAGGAAGCACAGGCAATAGCAATGACAAGCGTAGCAGACTGCATTTTAAAGAAAAACTCATCCGAAATTACGTAATTTTCTAGATAACGGACAAACAACGGACAAATCATCTTTTTTGATTTTATAAAAGCAAAGAAAAAACGCTATATATCGTGATTTACACGTTATATAGCGTTCCGAAAAATTGGTTGCGGCGGCAGGATTTGAACATGCGACCTTCGGGTTATGAGGATTTAATTAATAATTTTACGTATATCAAATCGTATCTGATTGAATGAGTTTATGGCTATACTACGCCATTTCTCATTTTCGAGCATTCACCAGCTTACATGCTGTGAGGATGTTATTAGGGGTCAGAATTGGGGTCAAAAAACGCTCTAACAATCTATTATATATCAGCAAGATGCTGCCAATAAAGCTCCGTCTTTCCCTCTTATAAGCACATATGGTGATTCACCTGTATGTTCGAGACTGCCACCACCCTCAAGTTTCCCTGAGCGAAGAACAGCGGTAACAGCCCACACATCATACTCATTATAATAAACGCACCTATAAGGAGGATCATTTCTTTCAAGTCTGAGCATTTGACCATTTTTTTCGTAATAGTCTGATTCAAGCTCATCGATGAACTCCTGACCAATAGACTCGATAAAAACAGTTTTGGCTCTGAATTTGGCAACATCTTCGGAGTTCACTTCTACAGGATCCTGTTTAGTAAACTCCTTTGCCCTTTCAAGCATGTATTCTGCATCTTTCTCGGCTCTTTCCTCAGTATAACCCGGACTATTATAATACTTTATGCAGACTTCTTTAACGATGTTCTTGATATCCTCATCTTCTGCAGCTGATGTGGTAATGGCAGAAGTGGATATTTGCTCTGTCTGTGTCTCAGTAAAGGTGACTATTTCTGTAGTTATCGCATCAACTATTACAGAATTCTTTTCAGCCACGCCTCCGCAGGATACTGCTGTTGCACACATAAATAAAGTTAATATTGTAGTAATTAATCTATTTTTCATCTTTCACCTCAATGATACAGACAAGTCGGCTCATTTTGGTTATTATCAAAATGGGTCACGTATTTATAACTTATATAATCAAGCCACTCAGAATCAGTTATTGATAAAGTTTTCAAAAATATCCTTGGCTTCAAGGTCGCATGGCCAACATAGGATTTTCTTATGAAGTTTATTTGGATCTTTTTTTACTTCTAGACTTGGCAAATTTCAATACAATTGAACTATTCAGTCATGCAAAAACAATTAATTGCATTCATTTTTACAGAAAATCCCTGCAACCATTTTTGCATACATTAAATATTCTGTCGATATTTATTCACCTGATAAAGCATTGCTTATTATTTCCCAATATCCATTTTTAGTAGAGCCACAATGTGTGATGAGATTCCGTTTTTTCATTTTCTTAATATGATAATTAGCTGAGTCAATAGTTATATCAAGGGCATTCGACATTTGAGATACTGTAATTTTAGGATTTTCTTTTATCAAATCGATAATTCTTTTTTGAATGTCGCTGCAATTTTCTTTGGTTATTTCTTTAGTCTTTTCTTTGGTCTTTTCTTTTGTGTCACTCTGAATATCCTCAAGATCTTCATTCAAACCATAATTCATATTCTGCATAACGATGAAAAAACAGTCATATTCAGAAGTAAAAACGGGCTTTTTATCATCAGAGTAATTCGGAAGTGTTTTGTAGGCAGAAAGAATTTTCTTAAATCCACTGCCACGTCTGTCCATATATTTCAAAATGAATGTCCGGTCTGCTGATAGAAAACAGATTTTAATTTGGTAAATGCCATATTATCGAAGCTGTATTTTGACAGTAAACTGTCATAGGTTGAATTACTTCCTTTAAGCACCAATTCACTCAATTGTTGAGAAGTAGCCTGTACACTTTGATTACCAATGCGTATAAATGCAGTTAGCATGCCGTCTCCTGAATAATAATATGGAGTCTGTTCTCCTGAAAACACTTCAACAATTATCAGCGTTTTATCATTCTCATTTTGAAAACTAAGAGTAAATTCTGGAATCGGATTAAGATGTATCTTTATCTGTTCACTTATTATTTCAGCAGCTTTTTCAGCGTTTTCAAGACCAACAACAGTATCATCATCAGCTATTCCAAATATAAGTTTTCCACCGCGGCCGTTTGCAAAGGCACTTATGCTTTTACACCAGCTTTTAGGTTTCTTTACTTCAACTGCCTGCTTTTTATCATATTCAGTTGTTTCTCCAATTAAAGAAGATATGTTCATTATGTGCCTCCTGATTTTTAATTTTTCCAATATCGTATGCAAGTCTGTGGGTTATCACTACTATAATAGGGGTAATTGAAACTCTTGTAAAGAATTTTCTTTACGAAATGTCATTTCGAGCAGTTCGGATGCAACATCTTTGCTTACTACACGCATAATATTGTCATCTACATCATCTTTTGAAAGCAGATTCATACTTCCATACCATACAATCTCATTGTCAATAACTGCATAACGTTCACAATTGTCTGTCATCAGTTCAATGTGAAAACCTGAATTTCGAAGTAAGTTCATTAATTCTATTCGATGTTCATCTTTTCCGTATTTGTATACATCTGGATGCCATGTTACAATGGTAACTTTCACTCATATTTCCTGTCTTTCTTTAAGTAACTCTATCATTCTATAAACCTTATATTTTCCAAGTGTTGGACTAGAAATAATAATATCCTTTGCAGCACATTTTAAGTCTTTTTCATATGACGATAAATAAGTAGAAGAATCGAAAATAGCATTTGTTCCCTGTTTTTCAGATATTTGCTCGGTATAAAGCTGATAACCGATTTTTTTGTATGCACTTAATCTTTTTGTATACATTTTATCAAAAACAGGAATATGCAAATCCACATAATCATATATCATAACATTATTTTTGCCTTCATAATCTCTGTTTAATCGTCCGGCATACTGTTCAACAATACCTTTCCATGCGACCGGAGTAGCCATAATTAATGTATCAAGTCTTGGAAAATCAAATCCTTCACCTATTAACTGCCCTGTTGCAATCAAAATCATACTCTCATCTGAAGAAACTTGTTCCATTTCTGTTCTCAGTTTCTTTTGCTCTTTTTTAGATTTTGTGCCTGTAAGTAAAAACACTCTATCAGCATAAAATTTTACTTTATCATATATTCTTGCTGCATGTTCTGTATATTTGGTCAATACAACAGGGGTTCTTCCCATTTCAACGCAATGCTTTATATCATCAATAACTTGATTATTCCTGTTTTCACTATCTCTGATAAGTTCATAAGCATCGTTTACATGAAGCCTATCTCTTCCATGAAGACTGACTGTCCTTGTAAATCTTGGAATAATATAGTGTAAGATTCCTTGCTCCATAGCTTTTTCTTTTGCTGTATATTTATATCTGACGGGTCCAAGAAGCATGAAATTAATCTTTTCCATACCATCTCCTCTGAAAGGTGTGGCTGTAACTCCATAAACGTACTTGGAGTTTATTTCACGAAGAACAGAACTAATCGTAGATGAAGCACTATGGTGACATTCATCAACTATCACCAGACCATATTCTTTTAACCTTGAATGAAAAACGCCTTTTTTGCATAAAGAACCTGCCATAGCAATATCAATAATACCTGTAGACGTATCTTTCGTACCGTGTATTATACCAATAATACTTTTTCGTTTTCTTACTTTACCAGATTTCGTCTTGTATTCTGGTGGTTCTTCATTTATTTTTAGAAATGTATTTAATGATTTCTCCCATTGTTCTACCAAGGCAGATGATTCCAGAACAATAAGAGTTGATGTCTTTTTTTCAGCAATAATGCCACTGCAAGTTACTGTTTTACCAAATGCAGTTGCAGCACTTAATATTCCGCAATCATATTGCAGTAATTTACAAATAGCTTCTTTCTGTTTGTCACGTAATTCGCCTGAAAATTCAACATTAATATTTTGTCCCGGATTTCTTATATCTTCAATTTCAATATTAATTTCAGCACTTTCACAACGCTCCTGAACAGTTTCAAGTAGCCCTCTTGGAATACAGATATACCCATTTTCATCAGAACCAAGATATATAAATCGGGATTGAGCATAGTTTGATAGTCCGATGGCTTTATTCTTAAAAAACTGTGGATTAGAAAATGCAGCTAATCTTCTTATTTGATTTTGAATTCTCGGCTTAAGGTTCTCTGTACTCACATATATCTGATTTGATAATACAATTTTCACTTTTCCTGACACATCTTCTTTATGGAATGTATTTGTTCGAGACCAAGGTTTTGTATCATCAACTGAATTTGTGTTACTGTTAGCAAATTCAGAATTTTCATTCCAACCTGTCATAAGAGTTTCGATTTGTTGTTTAGACAATCTTTTCGTGGATAACAACGCTTTCCATTGATCAGGAATAGCATTCTGTTTTTCATCAATAAAAGCACTATTGCCGTTTTTTAATGATTGCCCTTGAAGCGGAAGGGCTATAAGATTTCCAACTTCTCCGTCCTCTATATAATCCTGAGCTGGAAGCATTCTATCATAATAATGAAATGTTTTCAAATTAACCGATTCGGCACCTTTATTCAATAAAGCAAAGCCGAATCTTCTTGCAAGAGATGCCTCAACTGGTGAATTGAAGAAAATCCAGATATGGGCACCTCGTCCTGATCTTGATCTCTCCACTAATGTTGGTATTTGATTTTGTTGACAAATATCCCTTAATGCATTTATTTCTTCTATCCAAGCATCATCTTTATTAGCAAAATCGTATTCTTCCGCCCCTTTTTCATGATTATCAAAGTCAAATACCAGAAATCTACAAGTTCCATCTGGAAAAAGAGGGTAAATTCCAATTACGTCACCTGCGTCCTCTCTTTTTCCAATAAGATGGTTTTCTATATGAAAAGGTTCTAACCTTGTCCATGAACGATTGGCACAATCTTTACATTTAATTTTAATTCCAGAAGCTTTTGGACAAACGCCCGTTTTCCAAAAGTTATCACATTGTGGAAAATATCCTGCTTTTCCTGTTGTTTTATTTTGGTATCTCTTACTAAAGACATCCATTCTTCCCCAGAAGTAAGAAAAGAATATCCTCGCATGATTAGGCGTAATCTGTACAGGGATAATTCTGTTGCCTTGGTTTGCATCGAAAGTATTCGCTGGCAACACTTTTTGTTCAGAAACATTCCTATTATATGGTATACCTGCATGCTCCAACAAGGATTTTAGATATTCATTTTCTTTTTCAAGCTCAAAAATTCTATCTTGGAGTTCATTTATTTCCGACAATTTATACAC
>JAZQAB010000039.1:0-15053 GCA_045545055.1 Clostridia bacterium
CCCGTCTCTCGCACCATAAAAGAAAGACATCAACCAAAGGTTGGTGTTTTTCTTTTATGGTGCGAGAGACGGGACTTGAACCCTAAGAGGGCAATCGGCGTAAAAAAGAAGCGTGCCGCTTCACCCTTGTCGCACACAATCTTTGTGCGAACATAGCTTCATGCGTCTTAATTTTACGCAAATTCCTATACGAAAACAAAAGGTATCGGCAAGAGCCGATACCTTCTATTTTTGGTTTTTAAACTTATGCAAGCTCAGCGAAGTACTTAATTGTACGAACCATCTGGCTTGTGTAAGAGTTTTCGTTGTCATACCAAGAAACAACCTGTACCTGATAAAGGTCTTCACCGATAGGAGCTACCATTGTCTGTGTAGCATCGAAGAGAGAACCGTATGTGATACCAACGATATCAGAAGAAACGATTTCATCCTCATTGTAACCGAAAGAAGCACTTGCCTGAGCCTTCATAGCAGCGTTGATGCCTTCCTTAGTTACATCCTTACCCTTTACAACTGCTGTAAGGATTGTTGTAGAACCTGTGGGAACGGGAACACGCTGAGCAGCACCGATAAGCTTACCGTTGAGCTCAGGAATTACAAGACCGATAGCCTTTGCAGCACCTGTAGAGTTGGGAACGATGTTAACAGCACCTGCACGTGCACGACGGAGGTCACCCTTTCTGTGGGGGCCGTCAAGCATCATCTGGTCACCTGTGTAAGCATGGATTGTAGCCATGATACCGGACTGAATGGGTGCGTAATCGTTAAGAGCCTTAGCCATGGGAGCAAGGCAGTTTGTTGTACAAGAAGCTGCAGAAATAATTGTATCTTCCTTTGTAAGTGTGTTTTCATTTACGCTGAATACGATAGTCTTAAGATCGTTTCCTGCGGGAGCAGAAATAACAACCTTCTTAGCACCTGCATTGATGTGTGCCTGGCTCTTTTCCTTAGAGCAGTAGAAACCTGTACACTCAAGTACAACGTCTACATCAAGCTTACCCCAGGGGCAATCATTTGCATCCTTGCAAGCATAGATCATAATTTCCTTTCCGTCAACAGTGATGCTGTTTTCACCTGCAACTACTGTGTGACCGTCGTATCTACCCTGAGAAGAGTCATACTTAAGAAGGTGTGCAAGCATCTTAGCATCTGTAAGATCATTGATAGCTACGATCTCGTAACCCTCTGCACCGAACATCTGACGGAATGCCAGACGACCGATACGTCCAAAACCGTTAATTGCAACTTTTACTGCCATTTTAAAACATCCTTTCGTGTTTAAAAAATATATAAATAATAAAAATTATTTAAAAGCTTAGATAAGTTTAATCGATTCAATTACCGGAGTAACCTTGGGAGACTGACCGTCCCAACCCACGGGAGTTTCGGCAATTTCATCAACTGTTTCGATGCCGCTTGTAACCCTTCCGAAAGCAGCATAGCTTCCGTCAAGATGAGGGGCATCCTCATGCATGATAAAAAACTGACTTGAGGCACTGTTGGGCATCTGACTGCGAGCCATGGAGATAACGCCTCGCTCGTGCTTTAGGGGATTATTAAATCCGTTCATGGCAAACTCACCCCGGATTGTCTTATCACTTCCGCCCATACCTGTTCCGAGGGGGTCACCGCCCTGAATCATAAATCCCTTGATTATTCTATGGAATGTAAGCCCGTCATAAAAGCCCTGTTCTACAAGTGATTTAAAGTTTTCAACTGTTTCGGGAGCACAGTCGGGATAAAGCTCCAAATCTATCTGTGCACCGCCCTGCATTGTAATTCTTACATTTACGTTTTCAGCCATTTTTTACGCCTCTTTCACAATATCGGTAATATTATATCGTTTTATGCCCTGCAATGCAAGCATTTTTTTCACATTTTTTACATATATTTTCAGTTTTTAGCACCTATTATACATCATTTCCAAATTTATCGTATCCGAAACGGTTTTCCCTTACTGCTGCAATTTCATTATAATTTGGTGTAACGTATGATTTTCCGTCAACCAATGATACAGGAAGAGTTATGGTCTCTATATTCCCCGTTCCGACAGATAAGAGCTGAGTTGCACACTGAACAAAATCATTGGGACTCATAAGAGTTTCCATATTATCAATTATAATGTCGTACACATCGCCAATGCTTCCGATATATTTTGCACTCAGCTTCTGCTCTGCTACTGCGTGTATAAAATCCTGCTGTACCTTTATTCTTCCCAAATCTCCGTTTTTATATTTTCTGAATCTGACAAGCTGTTCAGCCTTGTCACCATCAAGGTGCTGCTGACCTTTCCTGAGGTTTATATAAAGGTCCTGTGCAGGGTCATTATAATACATATTCTGCGGAACATAAAAATCCACGCCGCCGAGCTCATCAATACACTGCCTGAAAGCCTTAAAATTAACCTTTACATGATAATTAATCGGCACTCCCGTAAGCTCCCTTACCGCCTTAATGGTGGCTTCACTGCCCTTGGCACTGCGAATTTCTTTTGATGACCCCTTTGCACTGTTGTAGCCGACAGCATGAACCTCTGTAATTTTCATTTTTCTGCTGCCGTACTTAACATAGGTATCACGCGGAATGCTCATAACCGTGGCATGTTTTTTATCAGGGTCAACCTGTGCAAGCATAATTACATCAGTACGAAAGCCCTCTTTATCCGTACCCATAATAAGAATATTGCACTTTTCCTCCGAGATTTCTACATCTTCAAACACTCCATCGGAGAAATGCTCGGCAATTTCAATATTATACGGTGTTGTATAATCACGTGCCAGCTTTATTCCGTAAAGTGCCGCACCTCCCCATACAACACCAACAAGGATGTAGCATATTATGCGTTTTATCAAGCTGCCGGAAGACTTCTTAAATTTTTTTCTTGAGTTCTGATTTTCCATATATTTACCTCGCTATACGCAAATAAGCACAGTTACACATTTTACTTTTTAACATTTTAACACATTTTAACCGACAAGTCAACTTTTACCGGCAAGTTAAAAAATAATTTATAATTCATTCATATATTTTACCCTTAATTGTATATATAATAATGTAGAAATTAATTTTACAATTTTTTTTAGAAAAACTATTGACATTACGCAAACCTTTTGTTATAATAATCAACGTTGTCGGCAATGGCAACAACCAAATGGGAGCATAGCTCAGCTGGGAGAGCATCTGCCTTACAAGCAGAGGGTCATAGGTTCGAGCCCTATTGTTCCCACCATTTGGCCCGGTAGTTCAGTTGGTTAGAACGCCAGCCTGTCACGCTGGAGGTCGAGGGTTCGAGCCCCTTCCGGGTCGCCAAATGCCTTTGTAGCTCAGTTGGTAGAGCAATGGACTGAAAATCCATGTGTCACTGGTTCGATTCCAGTCGAAGGCACCATTTATGCGGGAGTGGCTCAGTGGTAGAGCGTCACCTTGCCAAGGTGAACGTCGCGAGTTCGAATCTCGTCTTCCGCTCCAATACAAAAGACGCGAGGTTTTGCGTCTTTTGTAATATGGCGCCATAGCCAAGTGGTAAGGCAGAGGCCTGCAAAGCCTTTATCCCCAGTTCAAGTCTGGGTGGCGCCTCCAACGAAAAACCGCTTAACCGAGTAAGGTCGGGCGGTTTTTGTGTTTTTATCCATTTTGAAATTTTTGCGTTTTGACTGACTTTTGACAAAGAGTCCCATAAAATTGCCCCACAAACAAAAACAGGACGCCAATCGGCGTCCTTAATTTTTAGGCAATCTCTCAGCCTCATTTCATTTGGCTGCCCCTTTTGCACAAGGGAGTCTGTTTATATATTTCAAAACAACATGTAAGGGCACTGCTTATTTTTTTACGCTGTCCCAATATGCTTTTGTTTGCTGTTCGAGCTTATTTTCCCCGTATTCATAATACTTCCTGTTCTTAATCGTATCGGGCAAATACTGCTGCTTTACATAGTGATTAGGATATGAATGAGGATATTTATAATCGTTCCCATGACCGAGCTTTTTCGCTCCTCCGTAGTGGGAATCCTTAAGGTGCGAGGGAATATCCCCCATTTTTCCGCTTTCTATATCGGAAAGTGCGGCATCTATAGCACATATTGCACTGTTTGACTTAGGTGCTGTGGCAAGCATTATTACTGCTTCCGCCAGCGGTATCCGTGCTTCGGGAAAACCGAGCTGAAGTGCCGCATCTACACATGCCTTTGTAATTACAATCGCATTTGGGTATGCAAGCCCTATATCCTCTGCAGCCATGACAAGTATCCTTCTGCATATACTTTGCAAATCACCTGCCGCCACAAGACGTGCCATATAATGAAGTGCCGCATCAACGTCACTTCCACGGACGGATTTCTGAAATGCACTTAAAACATCATAGTGGCTGTCCCCGTCACGGTCATGGCGGAAAGCTTTTTTCATGGTTACGGCTTCGGCAATTTCCAAGGTGATGACAATATTCTGGTTTTCGTCAGGCTTTGCCGCCATGACGGCAACCTCAAGGGAATTGATTGCCTTTCTCACATCTCCGCATGCACTGCCTGCGATATGCTCTGCCGCATCTTCTTCAAGAATCACGGGGAATTCCAAGGTTTCCTTGGCTCTTAAAAGAGCTTCCTTTATATCACAGGCTTCTACGGGCTGAAATTCAAAGACCGTACAACGGGACAAAATGGCATTGTATATGTAAAAGTATGGATTTTCCGTGGTGGATGCAATGAGTGTGATTTTCCCGTTTTCTATACATTCAAGAAGCGACTGCTGCTGCTTTTTATTGAAGTTCTGAATCTCATCAAGATAGAGGATTACGCCGTCTGCGCCAAGCATCGTTTCCGCTTCTGCAAGAATTGCCTTTATATCGGAAACAGATGCATTTGTGGCATTAAGCTTATAAAGAGGCTTTTTCGCATTTTTTGCAGCGATATTTGCCACGGTGGTCTTCCCTATTCCCGATGGTCCGTAAAAAATCATGTTGGGAATTTCTCCGCTTTGTATTATATTGTAAAGAATTTTTCCTTCGCCCAAGATGTGCTTTTGACCCACCACACCCGAAAGAGTGTCGGGACGGATTCTGTCTGCAAGCGGACTTTTCATCAGATTTCCCCCTCAAAAAGAAGATTAAAAAACTCTTTTATCATTATACAAAGTTTTTCTTCCAAAAACAAGAGTTTTATGATAAAATAATATCAAACGAGGTGATTTTATGCGTAGGAAAGAAAGAGCCGAAAGGTTTTACGAAATATTGGAAAAAGAATATCCTGATGCGATATGTTCGCTTAAATATGAAACACCGCTTCAGCTTCTCATTGCCACACAGCTCTCCGCACAGTGTACAGATGCCAGAGTAAACATCGTAACAAAGGATTTGTTCAAAAAATATCCCGATGCCCATGCCTTTGCAAACGCTGACTTAAAGGAGCTTGAACAGGACATTAAGCCCACGGGATTTTACCATAACAAGGCTAAAAACATCATTGCGTGCTGCAAAAAAATTCTTTCAGACTTCGGTGGAGAAATTCCCGACAATATGGAGAATATGCTTTCCTTGGCAGGGGTAGGAAGAAAAACAGCAAATCTTGTTTTGGGTGACCTTTTCGGACTTGGCGGTATGGTAATTGATACCCACGCAAAAAGAATACTTAAAAGAGTGGGGCTGACTAAGGAAACCGAGCCTGTAAAGGTAGAAAAAGACACGGAAAATCTGCTTCCACGAAGTAAGCACAGTGACTTTTGCCACCGTCTGGTGCTTTTTGGAAGAGAATATTGCAGTGCACGAACAGCCAAATGCGAAATTTGTCCTGCGAAGGATATTTGTAAAAATATGACTTTGAGATAATTTTTTAAATATTGTATTGAAATAAAAATGTAAATGATTTATAATATAATTATGTATTGTACACTAAAATTTATGCCGTAACAGCTATGGCAGATGGAGGGTATCATGAGTAAGAAACATGAACAAAATACATATTTTAATGAAGAAATGGCAAATTCAAGGTTTGTTATATCCGAGGACGGTTCGGAGTTTATCCCCGGTTCATCAGAGGATATGGGCTTTTGGGACAGATTTCAGGCATCGCTTCAGGATTATTTTGCAAGAAGTAAAATGATGCTTGCAAGCTCCTTAAACCACCTTCGAGCACCTTCTACAATTATTGTGCTTATCGGTCTTATCGGGGTATATATACTGCTTACAGCCGGACAGGCAGGCATAATTGAGTTTTCTTTCCGAGGTGCAAAAAAGGTTATTCAGTATATAACAACGAACCTTGACGTTGTCGTAAACGCACTGCTGGGCTTCTTCTATGGTCCCGTTGTTTGTTGTATTGGCTTTTCTCTTTGCACAATAATCAGAATGATTGTTGAAAATATGTCTGTGTACGTAGGATATATTATAGCTTCCGTTGTTGCAGGATTTCTCCACGGCTGGATTCTTTACAGGCATAAAACTGTATGGTTTGGCACACGTTTCCGCGGATTTTTCTCGGACTTGCTTGTAAAAGTGTTTATGACACGCCTTGTAATTTCAGTATTCGTGAATATTTTCCTGATGGCGGTTATACATAAGATTTTTATAGGCTACCCCATCGTGGAATTTATAATGCACTATTCAAAATCGGGAGAGGAGCTTAACTCCATAGCCGAGGTTTTAAGTGTATTCACCGTGAGCTTGGTTTTTGAAACCATAATTGTGTTCATTGCACTGGCTGTAATCAACTTTATTGTTGCCAAGGCTTTCCCTGCTAACTCTCAGCAGAGTGCACTTATAATTGACGATGAGGGCAACCTCATAAATCTTGAAGAAGAAATGATGCAGAATATGCCTCAGGAAGACATTATGTAATGGAGGATTTCTCTTGGATTACTGTTTTGACGATAAAATAGATGTAAAGCTTATTGCTCTTTTTATAATTAATAACTTTAAGATGCCTGTTCCCAATTCCTTTATAGTAGATACTTTGGCACTTGAGCCGTTTGTAAACTATTTTGACCTTCAAGAGCAAATGTCGGAGCTTGAGGGCGAGGAATTTGTGACCTATTACACGGAGGGTGCCGACAAATTTTACACTCTGACTAAAAAAGGCTCGCAGGCACTCAGCTTTTTTTCGGACAGGATTCCTAAAACTGTCCGTGAACGGCTTTTAAGAACAATAAAAATTAAGATTAAAGATTTAAAAAATGCTCTCAGCGTAAAAGCCGAGTATGAAAAGGTAAATGATATTGAGTACAGCGTCAAGCTGGGGATTTCCGAGGGGCATTACGATATGTTTAGTGTTTCACTTTCCGTAGGCGATGAGCTTATGGCAAAAAAAATGTGTGCCGCCTTTAAGAACGACCCACAGACACTTTACAGCGAATTTCTTGCAATACTTACAAAAAATATTTAGCCATCGGAGATTCGAACTACGTAATTTCTTATATAGTAAAAAAGATACGTAAAGTCAAGGCTTTGAGGGGGTAAAATCCTTCAAAGCCTTGACTTCGCTTGAATTTTGGGTATTGCCGCTCTCACCCACTTTCCAACTATTTCTGCCAGCAAAACGTTAGAAATCCCGATGAAGTGTTTCTGAGTTATTGAATTTTTTAAGGAGATATAGTATAATCAAGTTAAGAAAAAAGGTGTTTTATAAAATGGATAACAAAAAAGAATTTTTGATAGCAGAGCCCATCGGTAAGCTTTTATTCAGACTGTCGATTCCGACGGTTGTGGCACAGCTTATCAATATGCTTTACAATATTGTTGACCGCATATACATAGGTCATATGCCCGGTGACGGAAGTTTGGCACTCACGGGCGTTGGTGTTTGCATGCCCCTTATCATGCTTGTTGCGGCTTTTGCGGCATTGGTCAGTTCAGGCGGTGCACCGAGGGCGTCTATCTTTATGGGTGAAAAGGATAATGCATCTGCCGAAAAGACACTGGGCAACTGTTTCAGTCTGCAGATTGCTGTTTCGATTATCCTGACCGCAGTTTTGCTCATATGGAACAAGGATTTGCTTCTCGCTTTTGGTGCAAGCGAAAACACAATCGGCTATGCAACCGATTATATGGGCATTTACGCCATTGGTACGTTGTTTGTGCAGATGACCTTGGGCATGAATACATTTATCACTGCACAGGGCTTTACCACCACGTCAATGGTTTCGGTAATTATCGGTGCGGTGTGTAATATTGTGCTTGACCCCATATTTATATTTGGATTTGATATGGGAGTAAAGGGTGCGGCACTTGCGACTATTATTTCGCAGATGCTTTCCTGCGTATGGATTATCACTTTCCTTTGCGGCAAAAAGACGCAGCTCAAAATAAAGAAAGAAAATCTGAAGCTCAAATCAAACATAATTCTACCTTGTATTGCACTCGGAACAGCGGCATTTGTTATGCAGTCAAGCGAAAGCGTGATTTCCGTTTGCTTCAATTCTTCGCTTCTTAAATATGGCGGAGATATTGCAGTCGGAGCTATGACCATTATGACAAGCGTAATGCAGTTTGCAATGTTACCTCTTCAGGGGATTGCACAAGGTGCTCAGCCGATTACAAGCTATAATTTTGGTGCAAAGAGGGCAGACAGAGTCAAGAGAACATTTCGTTTACTTTTAATCACTTGCCTTGCCTATTCCATAGCACTTTGGACAGCGGTTATGATTGCACCGCAGATATTTGTTAAGATATTTACATCAGACGCATCTCTTGCACAGTTTTCAGCCCCGATGCTAAGAATTTATCTCGGAGGACTTTGCTTATTTGGCATACAAATTGCCTGTCAGATGACGTTTACATCACTTGGCAAAGCGGTAAATTCTATCGTGGTTGCTGTTGTAAGAAAGTTTGTGCTTTTACTGCCACTCATTTATATTATGCCAAGCCTTTTGACAGACAAAACTCAGGCGGTATATATGGCAGAACCCGTTGCAGATATTATCGCAGTTACATTTACAGCAATACTCTTTACATTCCGGTTTAAGAAGGCATTAAAAGAGATTAGTTGATAAAATTTAATAAAACAAACAAAAAGGAGACAAAACACTATGAAAATTGCAGTAACTTATGAAAACGGAGAAATCTTTGGACACTTTGGACACACAAAGCAGTTTAAGGTATATGAGGCTGAAGATAGCAAAATTGTTTCATCAATAGTGATTGATACAAATGGCAGCGGACACGGAGCACTTGCAGGTATGCTTTCTGCACTTGGCATTGATGTGCTTATCTGCGGTGGTATTGGCGGAGGTGCACAGATGGCACTTAGCGAGGCAGGAATTAAATTATTTGGCGGTGTACAGGGTAATGCCGACAAAGCAGTAGAGGCATTTTTAGAAAATGAACTCGAGTATGACCCTGAAGCAAAATGTGATCATCACGAACACGAGCATGGCGAAGGTCACACCTGCGGTGAACACGGTTGTGGCGGAAACTGTCACGGACATAAATAAAAAGTTTTTATCAGGTGTATTCAAAATGAACAAAATAGCATTTATAAAATATATATCAGCACTTTTGTTGTTTGGACTAAACGGAATAGTTGCAAGTCATATAGCAATGAGCAGTTATGAGATAGTTTTTATGAGAACACTCATAGGCAGTATTCTTTTGATTATCTTATTTATGCTTGGGAAAGGTAAATTTCATATCAGAGAAAACAAAAGGGACTTTGCTTTTGTAGTTCTTTCGGGTATCGCAATGGGAACGAGCTGGATGTTTTTATATGAGGCATATCAGCAGATTGGTGTCAGCCTTGCATCTTTGCTTTATTATTGCGGACCGGTTATAGTAATGATTTGCTCTCCGATTCTGTTTAAGGAAAAATTAACTGCACCAAAAATAATTGGTTTTTTGACGGTGCTTGTCGGCATTTTTCTTGTAAACGGAAATACGACAGATAATGATACAAATGTCTGGGGTTTATTCTGCGGAGGAATGTCAGCAATTACATATTTCTTTATGGTAACGCTGAATAAAAAATCAAAGAAAATTGTCGGTATGGAAAATTCAGTAATTCAGCTTATCGTCAGTTTTATCACAGTCGCAATATTTTTAAATCTGAAACAAGGTTTACATATAACAATCCCGAATGATGCGTGGTTTTGGATTTTGATTTTAGGTGTTGTAAATACAGGAATTGGGTGTTACTTGTATTTTTCGCCTTTATCCAAATTACATGTGCAAACAGTTGCAGTTTGCGGTTATCTTGAAGCTCTGTCTGCGGTAGTGTTCGCGGCAATTTTGCTTGGGGAAAAAATGACTTTAATTCAGATTGTCGGTGCCATATTTATAATTGGCGGAGCAATGATAGGAGAACTTATAAAACCAAAAAGAAAGAGGAAATAACAATGAAGAAAGCATTATGTATCATATCAATTTTACTTTGCATACTGCTTTCCGCCTGCGGAAATAATAACAGTATCGGAATTATTGGCGGTGCAGACGGACCGACATCTATAATCGTTTCAGAAAAAGGAGAAAAAGCAATGTACGAACAAATTACGGCAGATGATGCTAAAAAGATAATGGACTCAGGCGAAGAACATATTATTTTAGACACAAGAGAACAGGACGAATTTGATGAGGGACATATCCCGGGTGCAATCCTCATTCCATATACCGAGATTGAAAATAAGGCAGAAGAAATGCTTCCTGATAAGGACAAGCTTATTCTTGTATATTGCCGTAGTGGCAGACGAAGCAAAATCGCAGCCGAAGCTCTTTCAAAACTCGGCTACACCAATGTAAAAGAATTTGGCGGCATTATTGATTGGCATTATGGAGTGGAAAAATGAAAACTATAAAAATTACCGTTATGAAAATGGCACAGTATGATGATTTGATAGAAAAATATGAAAACTCAATTGAGCACACCTGTGATATGAAGCTCGGTCAGGAGTTTATTTCCGTTGGTGGCGAAACGCCTGAAAATATGTGTGATTCTGCTTGGGAAAGTATGGAATACTTTGTAAAAGAGCTTGCAAATGGTGGCGGGAATTTCTATGATGGTTGGATGAAAAACAAAAAGTCGGCTATGATTTCTTGTAATGACGGATTCAGACCGGTCAGTTTTTACATAGAAGTTATAAATGAAGGAGATGCTGTAAATGAAAAATAAAGGTAAAATAATATTATCCATTATCGGAATAGTTTTAAGTGTTTCTTTGCTTGTTGTAAGCACAATTCTTGCGGAAGAAAAAATCATAAATCCTGTGACTGCAGCCGTTCTGATAGCGGTTTCGGTAATTTTAGTTTGGATTGCGATATTTTATGCTGCCAAGATTGATTACGAAACAGGCGTTTATGTCTGCCGAAAATGCGGACACACTTTTAAGCCGACCTTCAAGGCATATATTTTGGGCATGCACACACTAACTACCAGACATCTTAAATGCCCTGAATGTAACGAAAAGTCCTGGTGTACAAGAAAGAAGATGAAGTAATATGAGCAAAATTGTTTTCTTTTGTATCCCTGCACACGGACATACTAACCCCACTTTGGGTGTTGTTCGGGAATTAGTTTCTCGCGGGCATCAGGTATGGTACTATTCATATAACATTATGCGTGAAAAAATTGAGTCGGCAGGTGCAACCTTTATATCCTGTGACGATTATGATACGGAGCAGAAACTAAGTGCCAAGGACTCTACCCGTGTGGGAAAAGATTTGGTGTTCTCTACGAAAATATTGGTAGATACCACATTGGCTCTTGATGACAAGGTTTGCAAAGAGATGGCAGAGCTTAAGCCTGACTTAATTGTTGCAGATTCCATGGCACTATGGGGAAAAGCCGTTGCACTCAAACTTGGTATTCCCTTTGTTTCTTCAACTACAACCTTTGCCTTTAATCAACATTCGGCAAAGATTATGAAACAAGGTATCGGTGATTTGTTTAAGATGATGTTCTCAATGCCCAAAACCTCAAAGCAAGTCAAACGGCTAAAAGATAAGGGATATCCGGTTAAAAATATTCTTGATATTATTGGTAGTGATGATAACTCCCATACGATTGTGTATACTTCTCCTGAGTTTCAACCTTGTGCAGAGACTTTTTCGGAAAAATATGCATTTGTCGGACCTTCTATTCGCTCTGCAACCGAAGAAGTAGAAAAAAAGAGGGACAAACTGATTTATATATCGATGGGAACGGTCAATAATGACATGATGCCTTTTTACAAAGCTTGTATATCTGCTTTGAGGGGTACAGATTATCAAGTGATTATGTCTGTTGGTAATTTGGTGTCTATCGAGGATTTTGGAGATCTACCGGAAAATATATCAATTTTTTCGCACGTTGACCAGATTGCTGTTTTGAAAAAAGCAGATGTCTTTGTATCACACTGCGGAATGAATAGCGTCAGCGAAAGTTTATATTTTGAAGTTCCGCTTGTTATGTTACCGCAAACATCAGAGCAAAAAGGCGTTGCCGAGCGGGTTTCTCAGCTTGGTGCGGGTGTAAAACTTGATAAATTGGACGGGACTTCCGTTTTGAATGCGATAAATAAAATATTCAGCGATAGCACCTATAAGCAAAATGCCAAGAAAATTGCTGAGGGCTTTAAGAACAGCTCAGGTGCAAAAGGTGCAGCAGACAAAATTATACAGGTTTGTAATGGTACTATTTAGAAGAGATGTATTTAGAGAAAGGCAAATAAGAATTTGTTGGGGAGAATTGTATGAAAAAGGTGTTTCAAATAATTTGCTGTGTTGCTGGTGCTGGAATGATTGGCTTTTTTGCTAATCAGTTAAATACTGTAATAGGGTGTGTATTTTTCGCTCTTGGTGTTGTTTTGCTTGTCTGTTCAATCATTCTGGTTTCCAAACAAGATAAAGGTAATAAATAAATTCCAATTTAACAAAGGTGTGGCTTCGGTCACATCTTTCTTTTTAGAGAAAATGTAAAATGTACTTGACATTTTTACAAACATATAGTACAATCAAAAATGTAAAGTGTGCTTTACTATTTGTGGAGGTGATTGTTTGAATAACAGAATAAGAGAATTACGAAAGGAAAATAAAGTAACGCAAGATGATTTGGCAGGTGCAGTGGGAGTAACCCGTCAGACAATCATATCTTTAGAGAACGGGAAATATAATGCTTCGTTGCAGCTGGCTCATAAAATATCAAAATATTTTGATATGAAGATTGAAGATATTTTTATTTTTGAGGAGGAGTAACTATGGATTACAAAAAGAAACTTAAACAAAGATTATATATTGCTATTATTTATATAGCTCTTGGGGTAATGATGATTGCAGGGGTATTTGCAACCAAACAGAACAATGATTTCATATCTTCGTTTGGTTTTGCGATAATTATAATGGGAATTGTCCGTATCAGGAACTACCGCATAATTACCAAAGATGAGGACACAATCAGAAAACAACAAATAATTGAAACAGACGAAAGAAATATTTCAATTATTCATAGGGCAAAAAGCACTGCATTTTCAATATATATTCTTCTTTTAGGTACAGCAGTAATTGTTTTTTCACTTTTTAATATGCATGAAGTAGCACGATGGATAGCGTATTCTGTATGCCTGATTGTAGTGATTTATTGGATTTGCTACTTTATATATCAGAAAAAATCATAATTTTATAACAGTTTAGAATTTTTCATAAGTGTACGGATAGTGGATTGTTTAATGCATATTGTTACTTTATGCTTAAATTGTGGAGGTTGTGAAAAATGGATTTAAATAAAAACGGAAAACTCCTTTGCGATTTAAGAAAAGCCAAAGGAATGACGCAAAAACAGGTTGCAGACAAATTAGGAGTTGTACCAAAAACAGTTTCAAAATGGGAAACGGGACACGGATTCCCTGATGTATCAACAATATCAGCTTTGGCTGATATTCTTGGCGTAAGCGAAAAGACTATTTTGTCAGGCGAGATGTCACAGAACTTGGAGGAACCTGGTAATATGAAAAAAACAAAATTTTATGTATGTCCCCATTGCGGGAGCTTTATGCAAGGGACAGGTAACAGTCAGGTTGTATGTTGCGGAAAACAGCTTGAAGCTTTAAAGGCAGTTTCAGCAGATGATGAGCACACAATCAATATTTCTGAAATAGAGGACGATTATTATATCGAATTTAATCACAAAATGACAAAGGAGCATTATATAAGCTTTGTGTCATATGTAAGGTTTGACAGAGTGCTTACGTTAAAACTATATCCCGAGCAGGACTCGGCTGTGCGTTTTTCAAAAATGTACGGCGGTAAAATTTATTATTACTGCAATAAACATGGCTTGTTTGAATATCAACAAAAATCACGCAAAAAAGAACATCCGTAACATGGATGTTCTTTTTTTGGCGGAGCGGGAGGGAAGCGTGTCATATGCACAATTCCCTGCAAATCCGTATATTTCTATCGATTTTGTATCTATTCAAAAACTTAGTTTTCCATAAAATCACACAAATAGGAATTAATTTATCGCAATTCCCAATCTCCTTTCAATAGTATTATATCATGAAGTATTTATTTTGTAAACTCCCATTCTATAAAATATTTATACAAAAGAGTTGGATTAGGAATTTCAATCTCGTATACTTCTTTACCACCTATAATTTTACGAAAAATTTGTTTTGGCTTTTCAACAGCCATTCGTCTTTGCCAATCCCAACATACACATTTCATAACATTGTGAATTTTATTTTGTTCTACAACAACTCGTAATGTTAACTTATCAATCTGATGTTTGACTGTGTAACCATAGAATGGTTGCATTTTACCACTTGAATCAGAAATGTCGGTTTGCAGTTTAAATTTAATTTTATCCTGGCATTTAATTTCTTTATTAAAATGTACTTCACAGATATGGTAGCCGTCATTTACACCTTTGTCTTCTAATGTGTATTCTAAACAATTTTGCTCAATTAATTTAGAACCTATGTATTTATCACCAGTCCACAAAATCGGTTTTTCAAACTGCTTTAAACCATCTTTATTTGCCGTTATATCGTAATCCAAAGTAGAGATGATCTCGGTTGAATTTTTTATATGAAATTCAGCTACTAATGAATTAATTCTAAAATCTGTAATTGGTTCTGCTGAGTTATGGTTTTCATTTTTTTCATATTTAG
>JAZQAB010000040.1:0-18534 GCA_045545055.1 Clostridia bacterium
GTTTTCTTAACGCTCGTTGCCCTCTCAGGGTTCGAATCTCCTCTAATCTGTAGACAAAACAAAAAGAGACATCCTCGCGGACATCTCTTCTTGTTTTGGTGAGCCATCGGAGATTCGAACCCCGGACAACTTGATTAAAAGCTGTAAAAATAGCATATTTAAACATGCGTATTTTTCGTCTAAACCCCTATGTGACGGGGTTTTCTTTGTTATCAGTTTTTATCGTAAGTTAAACTTTTTTAATACGGTAGATGTCAAAATAGATGTCAGTTTTAAATTTATGATAACCTTTTACTATCACTTTAAAGTAATAACTTAAGGTGATATATAGCACGGTATTGCTGATGTTTCAGCTCTACCGTGCTACAATTTGACAAAGCCATTCGGGAAAGGAAGATAAAAAAGGATTGTGGCTTTGTCACGGATTGAGATAGATTTTTAATTAAATTGTCAGTCCTCAAAATCAGAATCAAAGTCGTCATTTTGAGACTCGTCTGAATTTTGATTTGTTGTTGTCATACCTTTTGCTGACATTGCGATAATAAACTATTTGGTATTTTGAAGAAATATACTCCAAAAGCAAGAAGAATACATCCCATATTCATAAATATAAAACTTTTGAATTTTGTTTTCTTTTTCATATTTTATCTACGTGTTAAGGCTTTTAAATGCAATAAATCACAGACGCATTTCTTTTTGCTGATTCCGCCAATGAAGCTAATTTTATATATTCATTAACTGAATGAATATATATTGCGACACATAAGGTTTAGATGCAATTTGTTTTAGTTAAATTTTGCAACAAGTTGCAAAGCTAAATTATTCCGCTTCGCTCCATAGCTAAATAACTCCTTTGGAGTAGCTAAATTAAATTCGCTTTTAGCGTGCAAAGCACATTTAGCTGCCTCAAGGCAATTTAGCTGAGTTTACTCAATTTAGCTCGCATTAGCGAATTTAGCTGCGTTGCTTATGCAACGCAATAGTTCATATCAAGTTAAAACAAAAAATCTTATATTCCAACAGGTTTATCTGTATACATTTCTTCTCTATACTCAAGCTTTTCGTCAATGCCAAGTTCAGGTAAAACAAATGAAAGAACTTGATTTGTAAAAGCCTCTGTTGCTGCAGGGGTATAATAATGAACTGCATCAGAACGAGCATCTTCCGGAAGAGTTGCCGAAAGAGCATATAAATCGTTAATCTTAAAACCATACTTTCTTGCAATCTTTACAGCCGCATCATTATATTTTTCAATTTCTTCGTTGTAACGCTTAAAATTCGGGAAATCCTTGTTGAGCTTTTCGGAATTCACCTTGGTAGAAGTTGCAAATATTACACGAGCATTCGGACACAGCTTCTTAATTCTGATACATATTCTTTCTATGTAATAAGTATATATATCTATTGGTGTATGTGGTTCTTCATCAAACATCCTTAAACAATCCCAATTTCCTGCATTCCAATGAATAACATCTATATCCTCACCCTTAATATCTTCCAAATACTCGTGAAAATATCTTAAAAGATAAGCTGCAAAACGACAATTCGCCACAGGAAAAATAACATTTGCTTTCCCTTTCAAAGTCTTTTTTACTGACTCATCATATCCCCTACGGATTGAGTCCCCAAGTAATAATAAATTTTTCATTTTACATCATCCTTAACTCTATATTTTTTATTTCCTTTCATTCTTTTCAACATCAATATCATTATAAAGGCTGTATAATCTGGATGCCCATGTTTTTTAATAGTTATAAACACTTCATTTGAAGTGCTTTTAAATTTTTGTTTAAGTTGAGTCGTCGAACTTCGCGAACTTATACCTCAAAATGTTTTTTTGTTGTTGTAATAGGTCGTTGAAATATCTTCTACCGCAGAATTGTCCTGACGAGCAGTGAACGAGAGTAGCCAATCGTAGTTTTTTTCGTCGGAATAGACCTCATTCCAACAATTATGAGCAAGCTCCGGAAAGAGGATCAGTTCTGCACGACCTCCATGCATATTCACAGCTTTTGCCATCTGCAAGCTTTCGATCGGATCCACAGTTTTATCTCGGAGTCCGTGGAAGGCGCGAATGGGAAGGTTCATCAAGTTCATTGCAAATCCACCAATGCCTCCGCCACAAATTGGCATTGCCGAGGCAAACCAATTGGGATGCAACGTGGCAAGAGCCCAAGTACCGTAGCCACCCATACTGTTGCCGGTCAGATGAACACGGGTTTCGTCAATATACGAAATTTCGCGATATGTTTCTACCAAGCGAACCAGTATATACATCCATTCGCACCAAGTCCCTCTTTTACAAAGGGGAGCGATAAGGATATATCCTCTTTCATCTTGACGTTTCAACAAGTTTTTAACACAGTTGTTGTTATTTTGCAGGTAATCTGTTGTTTCTCCGCGAGATCCTGCACCATGCAAAAAGATAACTAAAGGATATTTCTTGTCCTCCTGAAATCCTTTCGGATAAGAGATTAGATATTTAAGTTCCTCAAAAATTTTTTCTTCCACGTTTCATTTATTCTCCTTTTATTTACTATTATGTTAAGTTTCAACGCCATTTTCTCTGCTGAATTCGTGACATACATCATTTAAGCCAATAAGTATGCTAAGATAATCAGGTCTCAAGTTGATTATGTCTGATTTAATTCTTGCATACACATCCACAATACGGTTTCCTGAAATACCTTTATTCATAAAGGTATTTCAGGAAAGTCAAGTCCCAGCATCCCCTTTACCATAGTTACTTTTCTCCTATCCATATATAGTCTTTATATGCTGGTTTTAATTTAACAGGTTTCCGTCTTCTATCCCTTATTGCTCATTTTAAATTTCTGCTTTTATCCTATTTCCTTTATATTTATCCATCATGTTTTTCACACACTTTTTCGCCGTATCAATTTCAACAGCACTAATTTCTTCATCAAAATCAGAATAATTATTTTCTGTAATATCATTTCCAGATATTACAGAATACCAAAGCAGACCTAACGCATATCTTCCTATTCCAAATGATGCATGAAATGTATCTCGATGAATTTTTTCTACACCTGCTTCTGTAAGCTTTTCAAAAAGCGTTGCGGAGGGGATGATAAAATCAACGTCTATTTCCTTTGCCGCCATGTTATATGATTTAACTATATCCGCATACATTTCAGAACGGTTTTTATACCCAAGTTCTTCATTCAGGCGTTTGGAATTCTGCTCATATGCCCATGTGTAATGCAGGGCAATTTTTGCTTTTGGCACCATACGGCGTATATAAGATACAATTTCATTAAGATAGGGCTGATAAGTTTCGTAATCAGGTGATGCCCAACTAACCTGCTGAAGCGTAATTATATCCCAATCACGACTTAGCAGGGCCTCCTTAATTGACACCTTAAACCCCGTGCTTTCTCCGTTCATTCCAAGGAAATAATCACATGCATCTCCCATCATATTTCTATAGTGAGTTGAAAGACTGCATCCCCCTATCACAAGGTTAAACGTATTTAAAGCGTATCCATCTGCTTTTGCAATATTATGTAAATATCTGTGTGCATCCTGAGAGAAGCTATTTCCTATTGATAAAATATTCATATTTTTTCTTCCTTTCTATGCTTGCTTATTGATAAATTCAGCAACTAATTTTCCGAACACGCTGTTCCCGCTGCAATCGATTTCTTTTACATAAGCGGTATGCTTACCGTGCATAATTTTAAGTTCCACCTTATTTTCATCATATCTGAAGTGCTTGAGAGTTGATACCAAAAGAGAAAGCTGCTCGATTCTGTTTTCCATATCATTATCTGACACAATTATCAACATGGGCGCATAATCCTGTGCAAGTCCAACATAGTACAACGGGGCAGCATCATCAACAATAATACGCCGTCCATCAATACCACGTTCCTTTAAAACATTAAAATGTGTTGTCGGTTGTCCCGCATCGTGAATAAATCCGCCTATCTTTTCTGTATCAATGTTGTACATATCCAGATACTTTTTATCAAACTGAAGAAGCATTGAGATATAAGCACCTGCCGAGCTTCCGCCTATATATATCTTCTCACAGTTTCCATATTCGGAGATATTCTTGCTTACCCAATCTACAACTGCGGCAGCATCCTTTAGAAAATCGGGGTACTGAGCCTGCGGATACAGTCTGTAATTAGCGGAAACAACAGCTATATTTCTCTCTGCTAAAAACTTTGCAAAAATTTCTGCGTCTGATTTATCACCATGATCAAGACCTCCGCCATGAAAATATACCAAAAGAGAAAATTCTTTTTCTTCGGGCAAATAAATGTCCAAGGTGCATTCATCAAACGATGAATAACTTATATTTTTAAATGTCCTCATAAGTTTATCCTTTCTTAACGAACTCCAACTACATCATCAAAAACAAAATCCTCACGCATATCGGGCATATAACTTTCCACGGTTACATTTTCAAGCATGAGCCCTTCGATGTGTCTGAAATATATCCCCTTGGCAGGAAGAGTCTTTCCATACACATAAATTTCAGGATATGCAGGTGCCGTGTCGGGAACTTCCTTTTCATACTCTATCACTCCACCCCAAACCTTGAAATGAACATTTCGAAGTGTAATGTTTTTAAGTGGCTTTCCTTTCAATCCGCAAGCATTGCTGGAAAGCTGCCAAGGAGTATTTCTGCCCTCTGTTATAATTTTACCGTCTTTATGCCTGTCAGATGGCTCAAATACCCAGGGATACTGAACAAACTCATCTGACTTATAATCAAAATAGTTTGCAGGAATACACATATACGGTTCGTATGGACCCTCTGCCGTTATGTTTTCAAGGGTGATGTTTCTTATTTCTCCCACATCTCTACCCTCAGGTCCTCTCATACGTTCTCCAAGGTGTATAAACAAAAGTCCGTTTGTATTCTTCATACGGATATTTTTAAGTGTAATTCCGTCTATTATCGCACCGTCGACACTTTCTATTGCAATTCCCGTAATTCTGGTTTCATAAACATCAATATTATCAATTTCTATATCGTAAAATCCGCCGTTTGTTTCTGTGCCGAATTTTATTGCACTGCAACGGCTTTTTACTTTGCAATCCCATACCTTTATGTTTCTGCATTCATCAATACGGTTAAGAGTATACGATGATTTAAAAACAATTCCGTCATCGCCCGACTCTATATCGCAATTATATATCTTTACGTTTTTGCAGTTATCGGGTGAAATTCCGTCAATATACACACGCATTTTCACATCGTGAATGTCAACATCATTGCACCCCGCAAAGTAGATTGCAAGGTCTGTGACATTGTTTAAATCTACATCTGAAATACGGACATTATTACATTCTTTAAGGGATATACACTTAGGTCCTCTGTGGCGTATGCTCTCTCCCCTTACGCCGTCCTCGTCCCAAACACTACGCATATCAATTTTTGCTTTTCCCGTAATGGAAATATTGTCACAGTTTTTACCTACAAACATTGCAAGGTCAAAATATGTATGAGACTGATCCTGATATATGGGATAATTTACTTCTTCCTGCTGTGCATAGGAATAAAAATCAAGACATCCCAAAATATCAGTTCCGTCCTCAAAATGAATATGTACATTGCTTTTCAGAAAAACAGTTGCAAGGACATATATTCCCTTTGGAAAAAACACTGTTCCTCCGCCATTAAGGCTACACGCATCTATTGCCTTTTGCACAGCAGGAGAATCAAGCGTTATTATGTCTGCCTTAGCACCATAATCTAACACATTAAAAATCTTTTTCGACAAATCTCTCACCTCGTCTTTATGTATTTAAGATGAACACAGATCCCCATTCTCACCATAATATATATTTTTCTGAATAGTTCATTTTCTAATACTTCCTTATATTTACATTGAGGATTGCCGCATTACACGACAATCCTCAATAGTTTTTATTTAATCACATTGTAGATAATTACTGCGGCTTCTGCTCTTGTACAGAAATTTTTGGGATTAAACATATTGTTTCCCATACCATTTACATAGCCGGCATTTTTAAGTGCATAAATGCCCTCTACCGCATAGTCTGATATGCTTTCTTGGTCGGCGAAGGCTTCTACTGTCTGTGAAGCACTAAAGCCTTTTTCAGTTTTCAGCACTCTGTAAACGAGCACGCTCATATCCTCACGGGTGATATTCTGTCCGATTCCAAAGGAGCCATTATCACTTCCCATAACAATGCCCTTATCCGCCGCAGATGCAACATAGCTGTCATACCAAGCACCGCCGGTGCAATCAGTAAAATCGGATACGGCATCGGAATTATGAATTTCAAATGCACAAACAAGCATCTTTACAAATTCCTCACGGGTTACATTTCCGTTAGGATCAAATATTTTATCGCCCTTACCGTTTACAATACCCTTATCCGCAAGGAAAAGTATTTGTTCCTTTGCCCAGCTTACAGAGCCAAGGTCTGTAAATTTACCTGTTTCTTCCTCCTTCGGAGCTTCCTCGACCTTTGAGCCGATAACTCTGTTTGAGCCACCACCTCCGCCGCCGCCTCCGGATCCTTTGTTTCCGTCGTCAAGCGGATCATCATTCGTGCCTTCATCCGTAGTCGGTATGGTAGCTTTAACAGCCGCTACTTCGCGAGCAAATATGGTTACAAATTTACCTGCATCTGTGTACTGTTCCTTATATTTTAAGAGATTGTTTATAAGGTCTGTAAATTTGGCAGCGGACGCACCTGCAATATACTGATAATCAGCATAGTCTGTTTCGCTGATTCCCAATTCTGCATGAGTATTCGCTATGATTGTCTGTATTGTATCGTAGTCAGCGGTTATGAGTGTAGTAACTGTTTCCTTTGCACTCTTCTGCTCTGCAACAAGAGTGTTAAAGGTGGTTTTAACAGCCTCAAGCGTTGCATAGGGCATTCCCGCAAGAAGCTTCTCCTTTACCTGATTTTGATAATATACATTTTCCCCATCTTTCAGTTGCTCGTAATCTGCCTTGTTTAACCCTGCGAGAAGTGCTTCGTGTTCGTAAAGTATCTCAACAATAGTCGCAGAGCTTTTTTCTTTATTATTTATAATATCAAGTGCGATTGCACTTTCTCCGATTTCAGTCTTTGCCGTATTGAAAGATGCCGGTACATCGCTGTACTCGTCAAAATCGGGATCATCCATCATTTTACCGTACAAATTATTGCACATCGTCGTGCTCAGTCGCTCAAGAAGTTCCGTCTGCTCGTCCGTCAGTCCTATAATATCTTTATAGAGTAACAGCTTCGCACCAAAATCCTCCGCTGTTGTAGCACCGTTAAGTGCACCCAATATCTCCGTTTCCATTGCGTTAGCCGCAGCAGTAACCGCATTTTCAAAGCAGGTTTTGCAGTCGGAGAGTTGTGTAAAAGATGCCGCTTCTGCATAAAGTGCCGTTTTAACAGAAGCTTTTCGTGTATCATCAAGGGTCTCATTGTATATAACAAGTTTTTCCTCGACATCAATAAGCTTAGCATTATCTTCAATGATGTCCATTATTGCATCTTCGCTTGCGACAGTTTTTAAATCATTAACAACACCTGCCACAACCGTAGCTGTGCCTGCTTCAATCTTCGCTGCAAGGCTTGCTTTGTCTGCATATGCCAAGCCTGAGGGGCGGTTATCATACACGTATTGTGCAAGCTCTGCCTTTTTTTCTTCGCTGAAAAGGGCTATGGTGTCGAGTGTGGTCTGAGATGCACCGGTATCACCTACGTTGTCAATCAGCAGCTTCTTAAAGGCTTCTTCAGTTCCTGCCTCTGCAAGGAAATCAACGATACCCTTTACCCAAGCCCTTACAGGTGTAAACTCCGCTGCTCCCTGTGCGTCGATAAATATGTAATAGTAGCCCTCGCTCTTTACCCTAAAGGTAAATGTGAAGCTGCCATCCGCATCTGATGACGCAGAGTTCAGATATTCAACGTTTTGATACAAAGCCACCGCATCAGTGCTGCGAAGAGCAAGCATATCGTCAACGCTGTCCATTAATTCACCGTTTATCTTCTCGGGCAAAACGAAAATTGATACAAGGCGTTCTCCTCCATCGGAAAGCTCCCCCGACACGGTTACTGTCTTTCCGTTTACCTCAGGTGTTGCAACATCTATAGAGAATGGTGCAGCAGCTGCCGATACAGGAAAAGACAGCGTAGTCATAATTATCAGTATCGATAAAGTACATGACAATATTTTTTTAGTAATATTCTTTGTCTTCAAGTTCATCTCTCCATTCCTTTACAACAATTTACGCTTAACAGTAAGCTCTTTAATTTTGCCTGAGGAATCAAAGCCTCTTACAGCATATCCGTCTTTTGATGATTTTACAGAGGTTGTAATCATCTGCTGGGGTGCAATTTCCAGAATATCTTTACCCACTATATCTGTTTTACCGCCACGAAGGACAACGCTTTCTCTTTCATACTCCATAGCTGCTTTCTGCATTTCAGTGTCACTGATATCTCCGGAATGTACAAAAAAGCTATATTCAATAACATTGTCACCACGGTCTGCAAGTGGGTCGGGAACCTGCCCCACCTCTCCGTCGTAAGGTGAGCTGAGTAGGGTTAATCTCAGATTTCCGCCCAGTGCATCGTAGCCGTGCTTTGCCTTATTGTAAATTGCTATACCGTGTTTTTCATCGGATAAATCACCATAATACATCGCCGGAACCTCATAGCGTGCCTTCTCATATATTGTTTCACGCTTTGTTGGTCTTTCAATAGTTCCAAACTGAATATTGTATTTTGCCCTTGTATTTCTCATATCCGTTTCGGCGGCAACTTTTAAAATCTTATTATTCTCCCACCAGTCCACCTTTAAGGTGCAATCCACAGTACTACTGTTCTCGTAAATAGTGAAATACTGTTCAAAGAAGCTTGTGGGATAATCAGCCGCAGGTGTATGCCAGAGAATCAGGCTTCCGTAATATCTGCGTTTATCCATTTCATCGCAGTAGGTGTATTTTGCTTTGAAAACAACTCTTGCAGGACCGTCCTCAACCTTTTCAAAGGAAACGCATCTGATATCATCCTCCCTGCCGGTAAGACCCATATTCCACGTTGCGTAGTCCTGCGTTACAGAATCTTCAAGAACTTTAATCTTTCCTAAAGCTACATTTTTAAATTCCGCACCGTTTCCCGATATGCTTTTGATTGTGCCTGTTTTCTCATCAAATTCAACACTGATATGCTTGTTTGTTACACTGTTGTCTGTTGAATGAAGGCTTGAAGCTATCTTTTCATCACACGGTGTGTATGTTTCAAAGCCAAACGCCGGAAGCTGTGCTTCAAAAATAATATTTTCGCCTGTAAAATCCCTTTGGTACGGATAGAGATTATTTCTTGAATCTCTGACGGTTCCCTGTTTTTCAAAACCGTTTGCAGGAAGCTTAACAATCGCCGTTCTTTTCCAAGGAAGCGGATTATACACATATAAGTTGTCACCACTTCCAAAAAGTCTAAGTGCTGCTTCTTCTTTTAAAGAATCAAGAGCCTTATATGCCTTATCCGCATCATCAAACGCATCCTTGTATACACTGGGGATGCTTGTTCCCGACAAAATATCGTGGAACTGATTGAAAAGCTCGGTCTTCCACACATCCTCAAATTTGTCAGGGGTGTATGTTCCTGCTACTGCGGTCAGTGCCTCTGTATTAAGTATACTCTTTTCGAGGTCTCTGTTTACTTGTTTCATCTTTGCCTGCGCAGTATAGGTTTTGTGATGCGTTTCCAAAAACAATTCATTATTTACAACGGGAAGCGAATCCAGGTCAAGCTCCTCCCTGATAATTTCAAAATACTTTGTAAATCCGCAGTATTTTATATTCGGGAATACACTGAGCTTTTTCAGTGCTTCTATCCTGTCCATCATAAAATGCTGAGGACCGCCACCGTGATTGCCGTAACCAAACATTACGGGAATAGTGTAGGTGCCGTCGGTCAGGTGATTATGCCGTACTATTTGTGCAATTTCATCGGGATTAATGTAATAGTTGCTGTGTCCCGAGCAAACGTGCAGTGCAAGGACACGGCTGCCGTCATCACTTTCCCACCAGAAGAGATTGTAAGGGAAAACGGAAAATTCATTATAGCGGAGCTTCTGCGTTACAAAGTTATATATTCCTGCCTTGTTCAGAATCTTTGGCAGGGCATAGCTGAATCCGAATGCATCTATGTTAAATCCGCAGGTTGAAGCTTTTCCCATAAGCTCTATGGATTTCTCCTGACCGAGACGTAAATGCTCAATCATGCTTTCCTGACCAATACACATTACGTCAGGCTCACACCACATTCCACCCTGCGGCTCAAGCTGACCACGAAGTGCAGCCTGCCTGCATCTCTCCCACATTTCGGGATATTTTTCGCTTAGTGCCTCCCAAACAACGGGCGAGCTTTCCACATACACATATTCGGGATTTCTTTCCATAAGGGAAAGCTGATTTTCCAGCGTTCCCTTCATACACTCTATGCTTTCTTGCCAACGCCATTTCCACGCCAAGTCCATATGGGAATGACCGATAAAGTAAAGCGTGAATTTTTTTACAAACTCCTTTGTTTTTATAAGCTTATCAAGGCTTGCTTTAACAGTTCCAATAAATTCCTCAGGAGATTCAAGAAGGGAAAAATCAATTGAATTTGCCGCAGCGATTATTTCCTGCTCCATTTCACGGCGTTCTTTATCGGTAAGGTCTGATTTATTTACTTTAAGAGTTTCTGACAGATATCCTGTCTGACGATTGTTTTCAGTGCCGATAATTTCAACTGCCGCACGGAGTGAATGTGCCACATCATAGATAGTATCCGAATATTCCTTGATTCCCGTAAGATAACATCTTGCCATTATGTTGTGAATGGGATAACGCTGAACTGCAGGGATTCGTAAGAATATATAGGCAGGATTATTCTCCTCGTACTTACAAAGAGTAAATCTCTTACGCATAAATACAGATTCTTCTACTAAATCCTCGTTACAATAAACGTCAGGGTCATAGGGTGCTGAAAATTCAAACTCCCATTTTCCCATATCTCCATGCGTATACTTTGCAAGGAGCGGCTTCTCCAATTTTGCCGCAAGCCACCCGGTCTGTACGCTTGGCTTATCCTTGCTGAACAAATCATATTCTTTAAGCTGTGCAACCTCACCGACAGTGGGCTTTGGTGCATCTGCACCCGCTTCCGATACGTGCCAGTTGCGAAGCACGGGAGATACTATATTTTCAAGACACCTTGTCTTATCAATAACATCATCCAATGTATAGCAAACTTCTTTTTGCCATACATCTATACTTTTAAAATCACTGTTTTTCTGATACATATTATCGTCCTTTACCTCTTATCTGTTATCTGTAGACAACTACAATTACGGGCTTATATACCTTACAAAGCACGCCGATCTGATCACCGTCCTGAATATCCTCCCACGCACCGTCGATTACTTCGCCACTGCTGCTGTCGTAAATGAGAACATTATTACAGCGGATAACCATACGCTCAATGCCGGCATCTATTATTTCATACTTGCTGTTCTTTGCAGGTGTTGTTCCGTCCGGAAGGGTCGTTGCACCGTCAGGCTTCATATAGATTTTCACATCGCCTGTTGCACCCTTGTCGGAAATGTGCTTCACAGTGGTGCGAAGCCATCTGTAGTTACTGTGAGCATAGTTTACCTGAGAGCTGTCATCATATAATGACTCCCAGTAATCGTGATAGTCAGCTCTTATCAAAACTCTTGAATCTATGGCAATTCCATCCTTATCGACACGAAACATCATAATATCGCCTATATTCACGTCTGCAAATGGTATTTCAGCTTGAGCGTAATATGGATCCGAGGGATTTGTAATTGTTACGTTAGCCCAGTTCGGAAGAGGCTTGTAGTTTCCGTGAGCATCCTGCGTTGAGTCGTCTCTGACAGTCATTTTGATGGGCTTATTATCATCGATAAGTATCTCCTTGTTTTCTGAGAGCAGAGTGTTTGTAATGGAAACCACGGGATAGAATTCTCCGTCACGGCTTGCATATTTTTTCTTTGTTACAACACCGTAGGCAATATCGTCATTATCCATATTGAGAGTGGTTCCCGTAGCAGTGGAAACCTCCTTTACGATTGCACCGATTACATTGTCCTCGTCAATATCATAGAAATATGCAGGATAGACAAACGTATCACCGTTTGAAAATTTCTTGGTATATATTTCGTAATCGTCATCCTCTGCCGCCTCATTGGGATCGGGCACGATAAAGTAAACTGTATTATCATCCTTAATATATCTTGAGGCAAAGGTGTTCATCCATCTGCCTTCAGCTTTTTCGTCCGCGTGGAAATTACGTCCGAAGGTTTCGCGGTTATCGGGAGCAATAACGCCTGCAGCGGCGGTATCAAGGCTCTTAAGCTCGCCTGAGCCGCTAAGCTCATATCTTATTAGCTGACGTGTTGCATTTTTTCCGTCACCGCCGGGGAAAATGGCTGTTTTACTGTCCAGGTTTTTCTCTTCTGTCGGGGTTCCGTTAAATTCGACCTTATTCTTTGCAGTGAAAAACTTCATTTCGCCTGTATGCGTGAAAATCTTAAACTGCATATTGGCAAAGGTGCTTTCTCTGCCTGCGGCAACAAGATAACCGTAGGTATATCCCGTGATATCATCATCAATAGCCGCAATATGACCTAAATAGTCAGTGTAAATCTTAATCTTTGTTCCGAGCGTTGGAATTGTACCGAACAAATCTGCCGACACCTTGTAGGGAGTTTCGTCTATGTAAAGCTCGGTGTAATTACCTGCATCGCCCTTGGCGGTAAGCTTTCCCTCGGCACTGAAATTTGATACAATACCGTAAAAAATCTTTTCGCCGTTTCTGTTGATGTCACGGAAGGAAACAATATTCCACTGCTTTACATCTGAAAGGGTAATATCTTTTCCCTCTGTATTTTTCAAAATAAATCTGTCGTAATCCTCCAAATCAACGGGAGTTTTCCCCTCCATATAAAGCATTTCGAGGTTTGCACTTGCAGATTTTACAGTGGCGTTGGTATACGCATCAACAAGGAGGATATCACCGTGACCGCCATTTTCTATGAACTTATAGGCAGCATTTGACAAATTAACCCCCGTAAGGCTTGATGCCTCCAGACCATTCACATAAAGGTCTGCACCGGAGATATTGATGCTACGCTCCCTGTCCTCGGCTGTGTAAGTGATTTTGTCATTTGTAACACGCTCTACAGCATCTGCGGTAAATTCCGTAACCTTTGTTGAGGAAGCACGCTCCATGAAAAGAAGTGTGGGAACGGAGCCGTTTTCCTCGTCCTTTACGTATGCCACTACATTTTCGCCAAGGCTTGAAAAAACATCAATCTCGCCTGTTTTAAGAAGCGTTTCCCCGATTATAACCTCATCGGGCTTTTCAGGGATTTTACCGCTTACGGAGCTATAATAGTGGGCGTTTACCCTTGCCTCAAGTTTCTTGACGCCGAGGTATTCGCTCATCAGATATTTGCCCTTCTGCATATGGCTTTCTATTTCTGTCTCGCCTTTTCCGACTGCATAGGTATCTGCAATCTCGGTTTCAAGAGCGTTTGCAATAATAATTGCCATATCGCCTCTTGTAATGGGGTTTTCACCGTATGTAAAGGTATTTGTGATAAGCTTTAGGTTATTGGCAACATAAAGATATCCGTTCGGATAGCCGCCCTTTGCCTTTGCCATAAAGTCATAGCCGAGGAGTGCAACCGTCATCTTTACAGCCTGATTAAAGGTTGCAGGCTCATCGGGGGCAAAAAGTCTGTCGCTGACGCCGTTTACCATACCCATAGAATACGCATACCCGATTTCCGAGACTGCCCAGTGATATTCATCAACATCATCGAAAAAAACTTCATTAGAACCGCCGATATCCGAACCTAAGGTGCGGAGCAAAATCAGCACCAGCTCTGCACGGGTAAGGGTGTCCTCACCTGCATACTGTGTGGAGGTTCTTCCGTCAACAATCCCCAGTGCATTTAAAAAATCCACATCTCTGCTGTAGGGCATACCTGCCGTATCAGCAAACTTTGCCGCAGTTGCAGGCAATCCGCATATGAATGCGAATACAAGCAGAAGAGCTATAATCTTTCTTTTCATTCGATAATCTCAACCTTTCTGTCAAATATTCCGCGGAGGAAATCAACACCTCGCAAATATTCTCTTATTCCTCGCTCAAAAGGAACGTCGCTGATTTTCCGCAGTAAGCCTTAATGCTCAGCGAGCCGTCTCTGACGAAGTTTACCTTTCCTTTTCCTGAGTTTTCCACAAAACTGCAGGTCATATTTTCTTTAATAAAGGGGCTTTCTATTGTGGGGTTATAGTTTTTCCATGTATAGAAATTCTTCGCCTCCACATAGAGCTTACCACCCTCGACATAGAGACGCCATGAGCCATACTTACTTTCGTCCGATGCAATTTCGCCATCGCCGAACGAATACAAAACCGCACCGCTTGCAGGAAGATATAAACCTATGGTGTCATTTTCCAGCGAAGTAATGCTATTCTTATCGGCACCGCCGATAACATCAATCAAAGCAGCAGCGGAAAAAGCGTTGCTTTCAAGATTTGCATTTATGGCTGCATTTGTACGATTTAATGCCAGAAGATAATACTTTGTCCCATCCTGCCATAATCTCCACCAGAGCGTGTCCGTTTTTTCCTTTTTAATAATATCGCCCTTGCCGAACATAAAATGGTCTGAAACGATATCCTTTTCTGCACTGCTCCACGCAGCAAGAGCATCAGCCGTAGGTGTATCGAGATTACGCACCGTATCTCCCGTTTCGGAATCCGTCACGTTTTCGGAGCCTATGGCATATATTCCTATACAGTTTCCTCCTGCAAGATAATTCTGGTAAAGCATATTACGTATTTCGTCCGCAGTGGGGAAATAGTCGTAATCGGGATGCTGGAAGAACTGCAAAATTGTCATAATCGGTTTTTTTGTGTTCTGTGTATAGAAAGCGGCTGATTCTGCAACCTCTGCTATATAGGTTTCAGTCTGCTGTCTTCCGTAGGGGTAGCAGTCAAAGCCGACAATGTCATGATAATAAGATAGAAGCTCAGCATGAGCCTTATTCATATTGCAGGCATATACGGGGTGTTCACTGTCTTCACCGCGTATAAATTCATATGCCTCTGCCATCGCCACTGTTCCGGGATTGTGGTAATCCGGCTCATCATCAAGGCAGTAGCCAAAAAGTGCCGGGTGGTCTTTAATCAACGGAATAAGATTTTTTGTAGCCTCTTGGTAAGTATCGCCCCAACCGGAGCCTTCTGGGCCGTAAAGACATACAAGTCCCATAAAGCCTGCCGCCTCCAGTGTGTCAAGTGCGGCAATTACTTCATCAGGATTAGTAGCCTTACCGTAACCTGTCTGAATTACATTAACGCCAAAGCTCTTTGCCTTTTCACGATAATCATTTCTATTGTAAACGTGGTAGCCCAGCACAGGCATAAATTCCTCGCCGTCCACGTAAATTCTGCCCTTGCTATCTATCATCGAGGGACGTGAGAATTTGCGGTAAACCGCTGTTTCGTTATCCATGAGGTTTTCGCCGTCTGCTGATTTAACGCTTGCCCTGACAGTGTAGCTCTTTTGCGGATCGCTAAGGAGCGAAAGCGGGAAATCAACCTCGAGCTCCTCATTTGTGAAGGGTAAATCCGTTTGTGAGAAAAGCACGCTCTCCCCTTCAAGTATGCTGACATCTGCGGTCCAAGAGGTGTATTCGGGGAAAAGTTCCGAATTTGCCGTGAGCCTTGCAGTACCGGTTGTAACGTCGCTATTTGTGTAGTAATAAAGCTGGTCTGTGGCAAACCAGAAATGCAACGGCTCTGTCACCTTGCACATTGCTACATCATCTACATATGCAACCGCATCTTCGGTTTCAGTTGCAAATAGTCTCCAGTACACACGAACACGTGTCACACCGGCAGGCATAACAAAGGTTGCGGAAAGCTGACTCCACACACCTTCTGTCTGTTCTACGTTAAGCCTCTCTTTGTGCATAATTCCTTCGTCATTGTAATATTCCAGAGAAAAGCGGAAGTTTCCTGCTGCCTGAGGTCTGTACACCCATGCACTGATCTGATAATTCGCACCGGCATCCAAATTATAAACATTTTGGGATACACGGGCGTCATCACCTGCAGGTGCGGAAAGCTTTGCACTATAGGTTCCGTCATGGGCATACTCACCGCTTACTTCTGCATTATATAATTTCCACTCGCTTATATAATCTATAAAGCCTGGATAATAAACCTCAAAGCCGGGGTATGGCAGCGTAACCTCGCCGCCGTCTACAGCAGGCAGAAGATTTTCATCAGGTACACTCTCAATAGTATCTGCACCCATTACAGTGATGCAGGACATTATTAAAGCCATCGCAAGCAGTATTGATATTAGTTTTTTCAGCATTTAAGTCACCATCCTTGGGTGGTTTTAATTCAAAGTTGAAAAGAATGTATAAAGCAAAATTGTGGTTGTGAGTTATTATAGAAAAAAGGATTGTGATAAATACATAACGTCGTTATTCACAATCCTTTTTCCATATTCTGCGGAGGGAGCAAGCCCCCTCCCTACAGAGTAATTACATAAATCGGTTAATTAGTGCAGTAAGACTCGAACCCCTATTGGTTTTAACAGGGCAATTTCCCCTAAAACTGTGTCAAAGCTCTTGATAATACGGGAGTATTACCTGCGACCTTTTCCTTGTTTCAAGAAAAATTGCCACTGTTAAAACTGCTCGCATCTCAAACGAACTATTTTTAGAAGAATTTTAATGCGGAGGTTGCAGATGGGCTGTCGCCCTTCAAAACCGACAATTTGAAAGGCTTCAAAAATAATTCGTTTGAGACAACAGGTGTTCGATTCTTACTGCACTATTCAAAATCAACACGCTCGAACAGAGGAACGAGCTTTGATTTTCCGCCCCAGATAAATGCTGCTGCACGAGCTTGGTCAAGCTGTGCCGTAGGAGTAAATTCTGTTCCACCGTAGGTTCCATATGCTGCAGTAGATTCCTTCACCGCAAGCTCTTTAAGTGCTTTCTTATCAGTATCTTCGTAGAGTGCCTGAATTACTACAGGTTTATAGGTAATACCCTTACCGCCGATAAGCTCGTATGTACCTGTAACCTTTGCTGTGGCAGCTTCCTCTTCGGGAGCAGATACATATACATATTCAAGGTTGTCATAGTCGTAGCTTGCATCTGCTGTGTAGTAAACCTTTTTGTAAAGGTTATTTTCGTTAGCTAAAAATTCAGTCTCAGTGATTGCAAAGTCAGAACCCTCACACTTAAAGCTGCGGTATGCATCGTCATCAGCAATAAGCTTTGCATACTGTGCATCGTTACCGAGTGTATAGAAAAGAACAGCGTCTTTATCTTCTGCAAATTCACGTGCAAATGCTGTTTCCATTGCAGCCTGCTTGTACTGAGCTGCATCAGTATCACTTATAGCGTAGCATACTGTAGTTCCGAATGCAGTAGATGCTACTCGGTACGATTTATTAGCTTCATCTTTCTTTGCTTCACTATAACCTCTGATGCATGCGGCAATTTCACTAACCTGGGTTCCCTTAAATGTTAAACCCATTGCCACAGGTCTGTCATTGATATAAACATCATAGGATTGTGCTGTAACATCAACAAGCAGCTTCATATCAAAGATTTCTCCCGGCTGCACGAAATCTGACAAATCAAATTCATTATCAAATGCATAAGAGTTATCATTTTGGTTCTTACTCTTTACTCTGAGAGATAATCCGCTATCCGTATCGCTCATTCCCACTATCGCCCAAGCGTTAACTGTTCCGGCTTTCGTCACATTAGTGCCGGACATTGTAGCCAAACCGAAGCTGTGATAGGTGCCTGCATCAGTAGGCTTTTTCACATATATTCTGTCTGTGTGCACCATCAGCTTTCCTTCTGTTACAGAAGTCAAGGCATTATCATCTGCACCCTCCAACGCTACTCTAAAGCCATTAACACTATATTTTCCGTCCTGTGTAGTAGGATCAACGACATTCCTGTAAGTTTTACTACTAGTATCCGGTCTCAGTGTAAACCAAGTATCACCTGCAGTAGAACTATCAAAGATTCTATCAGCCATCACGTTACCGGCAGCGCTACCATCTGAGTCATAAATTCCCTTTTTGAAAGCTCGTGGTTTGCTCCAAGACGCGGTTTGCTCAGTTGTTAAACTTTCATCACTCAGTGCATAATACGTGCTATCTTCATCCCACACGCTTGTATCAGCCTGCATATACGCATAGTAGCCTGAAAAGTCTGTACCATCAGCTGTGTCAGGTGCAGAGGGGAATGCTGTCAGCTCTGTTGTGATTTCAGCAAAGGCAAATGTGCCGCTGATACACATAGCAATTGTTGCCGCAAGCAGCAGTGCCAGTGTTTTCTTTAACATTTTCATAAATTTTCCTCCAAAACATTAAAATTTTAGGTTTTGCGTTTTGTAATTTAATTTAATTTATAGGATAATTATATCTTAATTAAGAAAAGTATTT
>JAZQAB010000041.1:0-5060 GCA_045545055.1 Clostridia bacterium
GTAGGTGTAGCTGGGGCTGTCGTAGCTGTTGCTAGGCTTGTCTCGGCTTTTGAAAAGTCGTTTGAAAATGCTCATGGGAATCAGCTCCTTTCAGAGGGTTGTTTTTTCGGGGCGGATGTGATATACTTAAAGATGAATATCCTGATATTAGGAGGTAAACAAAATGGCAAAAAACAAAACAAACAGATTTTCAATTAATGGCGATACTGTGTATATAACCAGAAAAGGTTGGGATACTGCTGTATTAACCACATATAGAGAAGATTATTATGAAGAAATGACTAGTCACGTTTGGAATCTAGATAGTTCCGGTTACCCAATAAACCAAACACTTGGCGGTGGATTGCATCGCTACATAATGGCTAAATGGTACGGACAAGATGTGCTAAAAGATTTTACTGATAAAGGGTATGTAGTCGACCATATGAACAACAATCATAAAGACTGCAGAATATGCAATTTAGAATTTTTGCTGAAAGATAGGAATACTGCCAAAGGTCAAGTTTTTGATAAAAATGCAAAGCGTTTGGTAGAACGACTTGCGGTTAGCATATTCAAAGACTTCACTACTGGGTTTTATCAGATTACAATAGGATTTAATGATAATGTTTTTCAAGTGGGAACAGACGGGAAACAACATTTTATAAATGCTATTTATCTATTGTATGATTGCGATTATTCACTGGTTATTATTGACGCTGATGCAATATTAACTCAGTACGAATTGGAGGGTGGAATTGATATAAATCATCTACATTATAAAGAATCCAAAATTGATTATGCTTTAGACATTTCACTTACAGAAGAAGAAAAAAAACACTCTTTTGTAATCCGAGATGGAAAAGCATATATTGTTCTTGGAACTGGAATGAATATTATTAACTCTTTGCATTACAAAGAGGGGTGGAAACCTGACGATAATCCATGATTTGTTACACAGCTTACAACACCAACAACTCCCTCTCATCATAAATACTCGACCCCGAATCCCCAGCACCGCACCGAACAGCACGGTCAAGAGCCATAATCAGAGCAACTGCACCGTCAATCTTCTCCGTGGATTTTTCCTTGTCCGGCTTGATATTCCCGGCAGGATCACGCTTGATGAAAATGTTATCCATCATCCACCGCAGAACCGGATGACCGCCATGAGCAATCATCTTGTTAAGCGTCAGACGCATGAGTTCCTTGGTCGGCGGCGACATATCCTTGTAGCCCTGCCCGAACTGCACCATCGTGAAGCCCAACCCCTCAAGGTTCTGCGACATCTGCACCGCACCCCAACGGTCAAAGGCGATTTCACGGATATTGAAACGCTGCCCCAGCTCCTCAATGAAATTTTCGATAAAACCGTAGTGGACAACATTGCCCTCGGTCGTCAGCAGATAACCCTGCCGTTCCCACACATCATACGGCACATGGTCACGGCGGACACGGAGTGGCAGTGTATCTTCCGGCAGCCAGAAAAACGGCAGGATATAGTATTTGTCATCCTCGTCAATCGGCGGAAACACCAGTACAAAAGCCGTAATGTCTGTCGTGCTTGAAAGGTCAAGTCCACCATAGCAGACACGCCCTTCCAGTTCCGATGCATCAAAGGGAAAGTTGCAGGCATCCCATTTCTCCATGGGCATCCAGCGGACAGCCTGCTTTACCCATTGGTTCAGTCGCAGCTGCCGGAAGGCGTTTTCTTCACCGGGGTTCTGTCTTGCAGATTCACAGGCGGCTACAACTTTTTCCATGCCGATGGTTTCACCGAGGGATGGATTCGCTTGTTTCCACACCTTTGGAGAAGTCCAGTCCGCATCATCTTCAGCACCATAAATGACCGGATAGAACGTCCGGTCAATTTTTCTGCCCTGAAGAATGTCTTTCGCTTTCTGATGCTGCTCGTAGCAGATGGAGTTGGTGTCCGTGCCTGCCGTTGTGATAAGAAAGTACAGCGGTTGCATTCGGGCATCACCCGAACCCTTTGTCATAACGTCAAAGAGCTTTCGGTTCGGCTGTGTATGCAGCTCATCGAATACAACGCCGTGGATGTTAAAGCCATGCTTACTGTACGCTTCTGCCGAAAGCACCTGATAGAAGGAATTGGTCGGCATATAGACGATTCTTTTCTGCGATGCAAGGATCTTCACACGCTTATTCAGTGCCGGACACATCCGCACCATATCGGCGGCAACCTCGAAAACGATGGATGCTTGCTGTCGATCGGCGGCACAACCGTACACCTCGGCACGCTCCTCGCCGTCACCACAGGTGAGCAGCAGGGCAATGGCGGCGGCAAGCTCCGACTTTCCGTTTTTCTTCGGAATTTCGATATATGCCGTGTTGAACTGGCGGTATCCGTTGGGTTTCAGAACCCCGAACAGGTCACGGATAATACGCTCCTGCCAGTCCAGCAGTTCAAACGGCTTACCCGCCCATGTGCCTTTGGTGTGGGACAGGCATTCGATAAAGTTGACAGCGTAATCGGCGGCGGATTTGTCGTAGTGGGAGTCGTCTGCCATGAATTCTGTTGGTGTGTATTTTTTGAGCTTTTTCAAATGACCGCCCCCTTTCATGAGAAAAGCTCCACCGTCTGGTAGAGCCTTCTCGATATATTTTGGATAAGAAAATGGTTGGCACAGCTTGCCCACAAATGCCCCCTGTGCCACCGTTTTCGGCAGGGCATCGTTATCGGGACGCTCCCTCACAAGCTACTGTGAGGCAACGTGAAGCGAGTGGAAGGGGCAGGAGCCTTTCGGCTCCGTCCTCCGAAGTGCTGGGGAGGTTATCTCCTCGTTCTGCACTCCCATTCGAATTCGGCGTAGGCTTCGTAGTCCCTGTCAAAAGCCTCGTCGTCGTCGATGTAGTCGTATTCGTAGTTGATTCCGATGACCTCCTCAAAGGTGGTGCCCTCGTCCTCGGCGGCTTCCTTTGCAAGCTCCTCGGCGTGCTTTTCAATCCAGGCTTCGAAATCCTCGTCCATGTCCTCATTGTTGATTTCCAGCTCGTATTCGTACTCGTTGTCCGCCCAGGTGATGATTGCCTTGGAAGTGTATTCTTCCTCGTTCCAGTTTCTCTTGCTTGCCATCGCTCTTGCCTTTGCAACTCCGTAACTTACCATTTTCTTATCCTCCAAAATTCGTTGTTTTCCGTAGGGCTTTGTCCCTTTCGGTACACTCCGCATCTTTAGGCGGAGCGTGCGGAAACCGTTTCCTTTGGGTTTCCGTAGTTACATATTACCGCATAGTGTGAATTATAGCAAGTGGCTAAATGTACAGAATATAGGCGAAAAATACACTTCAAGTGTTGTGTGTATTTGACAATTCTGCCTACCTTGAAATGCAGGAGAAAATGTGGTATAATATAACAAAACATAAAGGAGTAAAGTAGAATGATAAAGACGGCTGTAGCTTCAGAAGGATTTGAAGGAATTTTATTTTCCGGAAACGGCAGAAAAGATAAAGTGATTATCGTGATTTCTGGTTCTAATGGTGGAATGCAGCTTACAAAAGAATGTGCTGAATTCTATCATAATAATGGTGTTCCTGCTTTGGCGGTTGCTTTGTTTAAAACCAAGGGTACACAAAAGAATCTTGATAGAGTACCTCTTGAGTATATTGAATCCGCTATTAAGTGGCTGCAATCTCAAGGCTATGAAAAAATCGGAATAGATGGAACATCTAAAGGCAGTGAGGTTGCGTTGCTTTGTGGGTCAATGTTTCATGAAATATCTTGTGTGATTGCTCGTGTTCCATCACATTTTGTCAGTGAGGGCTTGGTTGCACATGGAAAATCAAAAAAACCATCGGGGACATCCTGCTGGAGTTTTCGAGGAAAGGAAATACCCTATGCCCACTATAAAGCAAGATCATTCAATGTTCCAAAAATCATTCTGAAAGAAAAGGAACTACATCTCATCACCGTGAACAGGGAAAAGACTATTACTGAAGAAACGCTTATTCCTATTGAAAAGATACAAGCCCCCATTCTTCTTTTGTCAGCGGTCAATGATATGGTATGGCCATCCTACGAAAGCAGTTTATACATGGAACAGAGATTGCAGGATGTAGGATTTTCATATCCTTTAAAACATATCGCATTCAAAGCCATGAGCCATGCAATGCTCACAGAAATTAGCCCAATATATAAACTTGCATTCAAAACGGAACGGCAGAATCAGCAAAAATGTGCCGAAGAGAGAATTCAGCTTGCAGACGAGCTACTTAATTGGGTTGAAAATATATGGAGTTGACCACAAGCCCCCAGAACGGCACACATTGCGTTTTGGAGGCTTGTATTTATTTTGGGGATAAGTTTTACGGCGACCGTACTGCCGTGTCACACGGGGCAACACGGCGGCTCTGGTGGGCTTACGCTTCGGGGTAGTGGCTATGGATAATGCTGATGATTTTCTCCTGTTCCTCAACCGAAACCCCGATGAATTCCAGGGCTTCACGAGTGCCACAGTCAGGGCAAATCATCGTTGAACCGTCCTCACGGGAAAGGGCAGGTCTGCCGTTGTATTCCTGTCCGCACTTGGGGCAAATAGCTGTTGTCAGTTCTTTCATTACTTTTCACTCCCTTCGCTGATATCCATTGCAAACCGCAGGTGCTTCAGATCGAAACCGAAGTGGAGGTATCCCGCAACGCAGGTTCTCACATAAACCGAACTCGGAATGCCCAGCTCACGCTCCTCGTGCATGATGTACACGAAAGCATCGACCTTTTTCTTTTTGCCAGTGATGTGGCTCTTGACCGTGAGCTGCATATCGGCCTTGTAGTAGAAGTTGGGGCAACCCTCGTAGGCATCGAGGCGAAGTTCATCACGCTCCGAAACTTCCCACACGGCAACCGGAACGCTTGCCCCCTTCTTCTTCTCGATGGTGAGGTACGAGCCTGTTTTGCTGCCCTTGAACAACAGCTGGTAGTCGGAAATCACGCTTGTGCCGATGATTCTTGCGTCGGGGCAGCGGTAACGCATCTGCTCGACATTGAGGTTTGAGCCGTAGGCGATGTAATACTTTTTCATGTTGATTCGTCCTTTCCGAAGGGAATACCCTTCTACCACCCAG
>JAZQAB010000042.1:0-7876 GCA_045545055.1 Clostridia bacterium
TGCTTAACGCTCTATAAATATTATATCAAAAGGCTTGTTGTCAAGGTAAGACGACAGATGTCGTTCCACCTTGACAAGAGCAGTTTGGAGTGGTAATTTTTATTTTTAGAAAAAGTGTCACCCATCATTGACTATTTAACACTGCATATACCCGTAAAGCGACAAAAATTCATTGACAATTCTTTCACACGGTTATATAATTAAATTGTTTAAAAGCAATAATTTAAAAGGGGTGCTGACCGTAAGTCGGCTGAGAGTAAGCGTATTACCGCTTTAACCCATAGAGTGACAGCAGATATCTACTGTCACGCTGACCTGATTTGGATAATGCCAACGTAGGGAAATATCAGCTTAGATTTTCTTAATCGAACCGAATTTTCCTCGGCTCGATTTTTTGTTGGAATTATTCCTATGAGTTTATGAAAGGAATGATATTCACAAATGAACACAACTAAAAAAATAACCACAAGTGCACTCCTGATTGCACTTGCCACCGTACTTATGTGGGTAAGTAAGCTTATCCCTGCCCCATGGCTTCAAGGCGGCAGTGTGACACTTGCATCAATGGTTCCGATTATTGCCGCAGGCATTTTATTTGGCACAAAATGGGGGCTTTGCTGCAGCTTGGCGTATGCGGCTTTACAGATGATTTTTGGATTTTATCCACCTCCCACACAGACTTTTTTATATTTCTTCCTTGTAGTGGTGATTGACTATATTCTTGCCTTTGGAGTATTGGGGCTGTCGGGATTCTTTTACAGAATCAGCGGAAAAAGAAGCTTTTCTGCACCGCTCAGTGCGTTTTTGGTAACGCTTTTGAGATATTTATGCCATATAATTTCGGGGATACTCATCTGGGGTGTCTATGCCGAAAAGGGACAAACAGTGCTTGCCTACTCCCTGATTTACAACGGTACGTACATGATTCCCGAAATTGTTATTTCAACCGTGGTTACAGCAATTATTTTCCGAATGAAATTCATTAAAGCTCAGTAATAGCAAAGAAGGTTTAAAAAAGCTAAAACTTTTTTAAACCTTCTTTGCTTTGGTTATATTGGTTCTCTCTGCCGCGTATCTTGATGGAGATACGTCCATATATTTTTTAAAATTCCGGTAAAAGGTAGAAAAATCACTATATCCGCAAAGCGATGCAACGGTGGTTATTTTCCTCCCCGACAAAATCATTTCACAAGCATGCTCTATTCGTTTTTTGTTTAAATACTCATGAAAGGATGCTCCGGTAATCGACCTGAAAAGCCCGCAAAAGCAGGTTTTTGACATTGCAGAAAGGTGTGCAATTTCACCAAGGGAAATTTCTTCATCAAAATGATTATCAATATATTCAATGCAATGCATTACTGCCTGTTTACCATACTCGACATTAATCAACTGTGCCTTTTCCTCGAAATACACCCTGGCAAAAATTGAAAGTAATGTAGACACACATTCCTTTATAATCTCTTCCTTGCCGGTTTTCTCACCGTCAAATTCTGTTTTTATACGTCCGAAAATTGTTTCAACAAAGATAATATCCTCATGAGGCAATGTAAGCTTTGGCTGAATGCTTTCAAGAGCAGTCGTTGACAGATAGTGCAGAAAATCGAAAATCAGCTTATTACTTTCACGTATTCCCAAAAGAAAATCAGATGTAAAAGAAACGGAGTAAAACGCTACTTCGTTTTCTTTTTTTTCTATATAATGCGGAAGATTTGGCGGTACTATAAAAACATCGCCGTGGGAAAGCTTCGCCTCGGTTTCCTTAATATGATGGATAATATTTCCGTGCTGCACATAGTACATTTGAAAATAATCGTGCGTATGAAGCTTGAGAGCCTCTTTGGGATTGGTAATGTAGGATATGTAAAAGTCCTTTGTCGCATTTTTGTAGTAAGAAAGAACAAAATTTTTTATGTCCATAAAATCACCATAAAATATCATACCACACTTCCGAACAAAATGCAATAAAAAAAGAACATAATGCAATAAATATTTTGTATTTACTGTTAAAATGGAATTAGAGATTGAAGTATGGAGGTTATGATATGAAGATAGTTGCTCTTAACGGACTTCTGGGCTATGGATACAGTGCAGAAGCCTTAGAAAACGCATTCAGTGAAAAGGTAGATTATCTGGGAGTTGATGCCGGTTCTACCGACCCCGGTCCCTACTATCTGGGAAGCGGAAAATCCTTTACCGACAGAGGTGCTGTAAAACGCGACCTTTCTCTGGCACTTCCCAAGGCACTCAGCCACAAAGCTCCTTTCATCATAGGAACAGCAGGTGGTGCAGGAAGCGAAAGGCATGTAAATTGGGTACGTGAAATAATTTATGAAATTGCAAAAGAGCAAGGTCTCAGCTTTAAGGTGGGCGTTGTGTACAGCGATGTTTCTAAGGAATATGTACTGAAAAAATTCGAGGACGGAAAAATCATTAACATGAGTGATGAAATGCCCCTTAACAAAAATGCAATCGAAGAAAGCACTGCAATTGTAAGCCAGATTGGTATTGCTCCGATAATAAAATTACTCGAAGAAAAGGTCGATGTAATTCTCTGCGGACGTGCCTGTGACACGGCAATCTATGCCGCCCCCTGTATTTATAACGGCTATGATGAGGGCTTAGCATTTCATATGGCAAAAATAATGGAATGCGGTGCAATGTGTTCCGAGCCGGTTGCTGCGGCAGATGTGATGCAGGCATATATGCACAAGGATTATTTTGAGCTTCGCCCTGCAAATCCTATTCGCAAATGCACCGTTGACAGAGTAGCCGCACATACGCTTTATGAGCAGTCGAATCCGTACATGATATATGAGCCTGACGGTGTTTGTGATCTGACAAACTCAAAGTTTGAACAAGCAGACGAAAGAACAGTCAGGGTAACAGGCTCCGTCTTTAAGGAAGCGGCTGAAAAGACATTAAAGCTTGAAGGTGTAAAATGCTCGGGCTACAGAACAATCTGCCCTGCTACCATTTACGACCCAAAAACAATAGAGCATATTGATGAAATTATTGACACTGTGACTGCCTTTATAAAAGAAAACACAAAAAATACCCTGCCCGAAAACAGCTATGAGTTGAACTTTAAGCTTAGCGGCGGCAAGGAATCCTCTTTGGGCGTAATTATGGACATCGTGGGAAAAACTCAGGAAATTGCCGACATGGTTTGTGCTCTTGCAAGAAGCAGAATGCTCCATTGTGATTATGAGGGCAGAAAATCTTCAGCAGGAAATCTGGCATTTCCTTTCTCCCCGTCTGATATTCATGTTGGTGCAGTATATGAGTTTTCTGTATTCCATCTGGCAAAGGTTGATTCCCTTTCCGAAACGGCTAAAATCAGCATTGAGGAGGTAAAAGCATGAAAAAGCTAATTGATTATACAAAGATTCTCAGGAGCAAAAATGCAGGTCCGCTTTTCATTACTTTTGATTTGATATTTAATACCAAAGAGGATATGAAATATGTGTATGAAAGGCTGAGCAAGGAAGCTGTTTCAAAAGCATATGACGTTTCCACAGAAAAGATTGATATTATAAAATATGATGTTGTAAATTCAGTTAAAATTACTTTCCCACGCAAAAATATCAGCGGTAGCTTGTGTGATAATGATATATACGGTTGCCAACAGCATATGCCACTTGCAAATATTGAAATTTGAAAAGGAGCTATACTATGTACGCAGATAAAGAATACATAATTTCCTTACGGCATGAAATTCATGAATCACCTGAAATTGGTTTTGATTTACCAAACACAATAAAAATTGTTAAGCGTGAGCTTGACAAAATGAACATTCCTTACAGCGAAGCTTACGGAGAAAGCAGTGTTGTGGCGTTTATCAATCCCGAAAAAAAACACTTTACCATAGGAATCCGTGCAGATATGGATGCTCTTCTTATTAATGAGAAAACTGACCTTCCGTTCAAATCCAAAATTCCCGGAAAAATGCACGCCTGCGGACACGATGCACATACTGCAATGCTCTTAGGCACTGCTAAGGCACTTAAAGAAATGGAAGATAATCTTTCATGCCGTGTAATGCTTCTGTTTCAGCCCAGCGAAGAGGGCATCCGCAGCGGTGCCGGTGAAATGGTTAAGGGCGGAGTAATGGAGGAAATAGATGTTATAATCGGTCTCCACATTGAAAACTGGCTTGAAAGCGGCAAAATTGGTGTATGTGCCGGAAGTTCCATGGCATCGAGCCGTAATTTCCGACTTGATTTTAACGGCAGAACCGCTCACGCCACACTTCCACAATCGGGTGCAGATGCTTTGGCGGCAGCAGTTCGCACCTATAACAACATTCAATATATGCTTGGCAGGGAAATAAACCCATTCAGCAAATATGTCTGCTCTATAGGCAGGCTCGAGGGCGGCACTACACAGAACGTTATTGCCGACCACGCCTTTATGCTCGGCACAATCCGCACCTTTGACATGGAGCTTGACAGCTTCCTTATCAGGAGAATTGAAGAAATAGCAAAAAACACAGCCGCAGAAACAGGTGTAGAGGCTGTGCTTGATACATCTCTGAAAGCCTTCGTGGTGTACAATAACCCTTATATTTCAGAGCTTGTTCTTGAAAGTGCCAAAAAAGTTGCATCAGGCATTCAAAAAATGCCTGAAAAGCTAAGCAGTGAAGATTTTTCACAATATCTCACTAAAAGGCCGGGCGTATTTATCCGTTTAGGAACACGCAATGAAGAAAAGGGCTGTACTTCCCTCCCACATAACAACGACTTTATGATTGATGAAGATGCCTTCCTCATCGGCACAGACACGTGTGTTCAATTTGTGCTTGACAACATGAACGGCATCGATATGGAAAAGGTCGAAAAATCCGACGAAAGGAGAACCAATTAATGAAGCAAACAATTCTAAGCGTTGGTGATGCAATTTTACTGGAAAATTTTCCAAAGGAATACAGCGGAAAAGCAATTAAAGACATTGTATCATCGGCAGATGTCAGGCTGTTTAATCTTGAAAATGTAGTATCGGATAAACCCGTGCACGGCTCTTCTTACTGCGGAGGCACATGGCTTGTATCCAAGGAAAGTGCGTTGGATGATACCCTGAGCTTTGGTTTCAACGGTTGCTCCTTTGCCAATAATCATACCATGGATTATTCCTATGACGGCATGTTTGAAACGCTTGATGCCGTAAAAAAAAGAAATATTCCCATATGCGGAGCCGGCAAGGATTTAAATGAAGCATCTGCCTATGTGTTGGTAGGTGACGGCGATAATAAAGCGGCACTGATTTCCATTTGCTCCACATTTAATGATGCGGCACGTGCAGGAAATCCTTCCGACACGGTTCCGGGCAGGCCGGGGCTTAATCCTCTTAGATTTTCTACCACCTATCATATTACCTCCGAGCACATGAAGGCACTTAAAGAAATATCGGCAGGAACTCATATTGACGGAAGAAGAAACCGCTCAAGAGCCGGAGGCTATACTCCCTATCCGCCTGAAGGCTGTTTTGGATTTGGAGATTATACGTTCTGCGAAAGCGACAAAGAAGGTAAAATCACAAAGGTTAATCCCGTTGATATGGAAAGAACAGTAAAAACAATCAAGGAAGCTCTGAAAGAGTGTGAAAACGTAATTGTAAACATTCATTCCCACGAGATTAAGCATGATACCGATGATGAACCTGACGATTTCCTTATTGAATTTGCACACAAATGTATTGACGCAGGTGCATCGGCAGTAATAGGCACAGGAACGCATCAGCTTAAGGCTATTGAGCTTTACAAAGAGAAGCCTATATTCTACAGTCTGGGAAATTTTATTTTTCAAAGCCATATGCCCTTTTGCATGCCCGATGATTTCAGAGAAAAGTACAAACTGCCCTATGGGCTTACTGCAAAGGAACAGATTCAGGAAAGAAGCAAAAAGGGTAACGGTGGTCTTCATGCAGATGTTAATAATTTCCGTTCACTTATGCCTTATATGACCTTTGAGAACGGAAAGCTTACAAAGCTTGAGCTTTATCCATTAAGGCTTGATATACATACTGGTTTTCCTGCTATCGCAGATGAGGAAGAAACAAAAATTATTTTCGACTATCTTTGCGACAGAAACAAGCAGTTTAAAACAGTAATTCAAATCAAAGACAGTACTATTGAGGTGAAACTAAATGATTAAAACCGAGGTTTATGAACAGGCATTGTTTGAAACAATCAAACGCGGTGCCACAGAAATATCCCCCGATGTGAGAAACGCCTTTGAAAAGGCTATTGCAAACGAAACAAATGAAGCTGCAAAAAAGGGACTTTCAGCAACCCTTACAAGCATGGATATGTCAAAGGAAAGAGAAAATCCCCTGTGTGTTGACACCGGCTGGCCTATTTTCTATTTTAAGGTTGGTAATAAGTGCGAGCTTGAGGGCGGATTTGTAGAGCTTGAAAATGCGGCACGCCGTGCAGTTGCAAAGGCAACAAAAATGGGCTATCTCCGTGCCACAATGAAGCACCCCTTAACAGGCTTTGACCCCGGCAACAATATAGGTATGAATATTCCTGATTTTACATATCAGTTTGTTGACGGAGATGCGATTGAAATGTCCTACGCTGCAAAGGGCGGCGGAAGCGAATGCTTTGGTGGAACAAGGCACAGAATCGTTGCTTTTGCAGACGGAATTGCAGGAATTGAAAAGTTCGTTATCGACAGCTTTGTTGCCTCCGCCCGTGCAGGTGCAGTTTGCCCTCCATCGGTACTTGGTATAGGTATAGGTGGTACGGCAAATGTTGCGGCAAATTTGGCTAAAGAGGCAGCATGTCTGAGAACAGTAGGTTCAAAGCATCCCGATCCTATGTTTGCAAAAATTGAAGAGGATTTATATAATGCACTTAATTCTTTGGGAATTGGCATTTTAGGAAGCGGCGGTAACACAAGCGTGCTTGCGGTAAATGTAGAGTATGCATACACTCATATTGCAGGAATCGCCTGTGCAACGAGCACCAACTGCATGGTAGCAAGAAGAGCATCAAGCCGAATTACCGCCGATAATCAGGTTGTTAAAATGGAAAGCCCAATGTGGTTTGGCGACAGATAAAATTACGGGCAAAGAAAAGCAGCACCGAACGCATAATTTTTTAAGAAAGGAAAATGAACAAAAATGGCTGAATATCATTTGACCGCACCTCTCACCGAAGAGGACGTTACACAGCTTCGCATAGGTGACACCGTATATATCAGCGGCGATGTTTTCACCTGCCGCTCGAGACTTCAAAAATATATCTTTGATGAAGGAAACACGCTCCCCTTTTCCACCGACGACAGAAATATTCTTATCCATAACGGACCTATCGTCATAAAGGAAAACGGAAAATGGAAGCTGATGAGCTTTATGCCCACCTCCAGTATTCGTTTTGAAAAATGGGGTGCAAAAAGCGTCGACAACTGGAAGCTTCGTATGATTGTGGGAAAAACCACTATGGGAAAAGAAACCGCAAAAATGATGAAGGAAAAAAAGTGTGTACACGTTTCCCCCAGAAGCGTCAGTCCCAATTTATGGGTTGATTCCATAAGGGTTGATGATGTTCATCTTTTCGATGAACTGGGCAGCATTGAAGCAGCGTGGTTTTTCAATGTAAAAGAGCTTGGTCCCTTTATCGTGGATATTGACACTGAGGGAAATAACTTCTTTGATAATCTTGACGAGGATATCAAAAAGCGAAAATACGAAGCACTGAAAAATTTAGGAATTGATCCTGATTATCAGTTTACAAAATTATACTAAAACAAAAAACAACTGTGACAAAATGTTACAGTTGTTTTTTTAATCAGTATGATATTATAAGACCTGCTTTGTCGGCATAGTTGCTGTTAAGTCCTCTTGTTTGCATAATCGTTACCTTTACCTTTTCATC
>JAZQAB010000043.1:0-33975 GCA_045545055.1 Clostridia bacterium
TGGACGAATATAGTATAAATCTATACTAAATATACAAAAATTTTATAACTGAAAATTTTTTTGTTGCAAAACCTTTAAAAATAGTGTAGAATATAGAGAAAATATATGGTGGTGATAGAAAAAATGAATATCTCAAAGAAATTTGCATCGGTTGCACCTTCCTCAACTCTTGCAATCACAGCAAAGGTTAATGAAATGAAAGCAAACGGAATAGATGTTGTAGGTTTCGGTGCAGGAGAACCCGATTTCAATACTCCCAAGCATATAAGTGATGCGGCAATAAAGGCAATCAATGACGGCTTTACCCGTTACACGCCTGCTTCCGGTACAAAGGAGCTTAAGGCTGCTGTTGCCGAGAAATTTAAGCGTGATAATAATCTTGATTACGGCATTGAGAATATTGTTATATCAAATGGTGCAAAGCATTCTCTTATGAATGCTTTGGGTGTGATTCTCAACCCCGGAGATGAGGTAATAATTCCTACTCCTTGCTGGGTAAGCTATCCCGAAATGGTTAAGCTTAATGATGGCGTTCCCGTTCTTCTTAAAGCAAGCGAGGAGGAGGGCTTTGTGGTAAGTGCACAGAAGATTGCTTCTGCAATTACCGATAAGACACGTGCAGTGATTATCAATACCCCCTCAAATCCCACGGGAATGATTTATTCCGAGGAGGAGCTTCGTAAAATTGCGGCTCTTTGCGTAGAAAAGAATATATATGTTATTTCCGATGAAATTTATGAGCATCTTATTTATGGCGACACAAAGCATGTTTCCATTGCTTCTTTTGGGGAAGATATTAAGGATTTGACAATTATCATAAACGGTGTCAGCAAGACATATGCAATGACAGGCTGGAGAATTGGCTATACTGCTTCAAACGCAGCTTTGGCAAAGGCAATGTCAAGCGTACAGAGTCATGCGACAAGTAATCCAAACTCTATCGCACAGAAAGCTGCACAGGCAGCACTTAACGGCTCAATGGACGAAGTAATTGCAATGAAGGCAGAGTTTGAAAAACGCAGAAACTATATGGTTGAGCGAATGAATACGCTTCCCGGTGTTTCCTGCCTGATGCCTCAGGGTGCATTTTATGTGATGATGAATGTAAAAGCACTTTTCGGTAAGTCATTTAACGGAAAGGTGATTAAGGACAGTGGTTCTTTTGCTGAAATTCTTCTTGATGAAGCACTTGTTTCCGTTGTTCCCTGTAAGGATTTCGACAGTGACGAGCACGTTCGCTGGAGCTATGCAACAAGCATGGAAAACATTGTAAAGGGTCTTGACAGACTGGAAGAATTTTTAAATAAACTTCAGTAATTTTTAAGGAGCTGTGATTCCACAGCTCCTTAATGATTTTTATCTTTTTTTAAAAGCATTGTTGTATATTGGAAATTTTTGTGCTAAAATAATATCGGTAAAGAAAGGTAGGCGTATACAATGATAAGAATAGGTATTTCTGGCTATGGCAACCTCGGACGTGGTGTTGAAGCAGCTATAAAACAAAATGATGATATGGAGCTTGTAGCGGTGTTTTCACGCCGTGACCCAAAAAGTGTAAAGATTAATACAGAGGGCGTTAAGGTTTGTCATGTAGACGAGGCGAAGGATTATGCCGACAAAATCGATGTTATGATTCTTTGCGGAGGCAGTGCCACAGACCTCCCTTTGCAGACACCTGAGATGGCAAAGCTTTTTAATGTTATAGACAGCTTTGATACTCATGCAGAGATTCCTAAGCATTTTGCAAATGTCGACAAGGAAGCAAAAGCGAGCGGAAAGGTTGCGGTTATATCTGTAGGCTGGGATCCGGGTATGTTTTCTCTTAACCGCCTTTTTGGTGAAGCAATTCTTCCTCAGGGCAGTACTTATACTTTTTGGGGTAAGGGCGTAAGTCAGGGGCATTCCGATGCTATTCGCCGAATTGACGGCGTGCTTGATGCCCGTCAGTATACAATTCCCGTGCCCGATGCATTGGAAAAGGTAAGGAATGGGGAAAATCCCTCTCTTACTACAAGGGAGAAGCACACCCGTGAGTGCTTTGTGGTAGCAGAGGAGGGGGCAGACCTTAGCCGTATAGAAAATGAAATTAAATCAATGCCCAACTACTTTGCCGACTATGATACAACAGTTCATTTCATAAGTAAGGAAGAGCTTGTTCGTGACCATAGCGGTATTCCTCACGGCGGATTTGTAATTCGCAGCGGAAAAACAGGAGGCGGAAATAATCACATTATTGAATACAGCTTAAAGCTTGATTCCAATCCGGAATTTACATCCTCCGTGCTTGTGGCATATGCGAGAGCGGCATATAAACTTAATTGTGAAGGCGTATCGGGCTGCAAAAGTGTATTTGATATTGCACCCTCATATCTCAGCTCCAAAAGTGTGGAAGAACTCAGACGTGAGCTTCTTTAAACAGTATATTTTGTTAAAAGCCTTATTTGTTATTTTGTTCTTGACAAAAAATAACAAAAGTGGTATTATTATTTTACAGAGATTAGGAGACGTGTTAAAGCATGGGGTTACCCCTGTGCTTTCTCATGTCTTTTTTGCCGTATAGGAATTTGCGTAAAATTAAGACGCATGAAGCCATGTTCGCACAAGGATTGTGTGCGACAAGGGTGAAGCGGCACGCTTCTTTTTTGTTTAGAAATTGATATTGATGTAAGTAAATAAGTTAATTGCACACTTGCTAATTAAAATATAAAATGCTATAATAATAATGCAGGCGGAGCAAATACAATTGCCGCAAAAATAATGATAGATTGGTGATAATATGCTGATGCGTAACAAGGTAATTGCCGCAGTCCGTAATTATGATGAGCTTATCTGTGCAGCAGACTCGGACGTAAAAATTGTTTTTGACCTTAATCCCAATATTTTGACTCTGGACGATACTGTCAATATATTGCACGAGGCAGGTAAGAAATGCTTTATCCATCTTGATCTTGCAGAAGGAATAGGCAAGGACAGAAGCGGAATTGAATATTTGAAAGCCAAAGGAGTAGACGGGATTATCAGTACACGAACAGGCACTATCAAAATAGCCCGAGAGTTGGGATTGTTTACCGTTCAGAGATTTTTCATAGTAGATTCACGCTCCGTAAACACCACTGTTGAATCATGGAAAACATCAAAAGCACAGATGATAGAGATTATGCCGGGGAGTGTTCTTAAAGTTATTCCTAAACTAAAGGAAACTGTGGAGGTTCCAATTATCGCAGGCGGTCTTATAGAAACTGACCAAGAGGCAATTGACGCAATAAAGTGTGGTGCTTCCGCTGTTTCGACAGGACAGAGAAAATTATGGTCAAATAACGATAGAGAGGTATAAAAATGGGAGATTTAAAGCAAAAAAAATTATTTCTTTTGGATATGGACGGAACAATTTATATTGATACCGAGCTTTTTGACGGAACTATAGATTTTCTCAACTATGTCAAAGAAATCGGCGGTCGGTATATGTTTGTTACCAATAACTCATCAAAAAGTGTAGATAAGTATATTGAAAAGCTTGCGTCTTTAGGCATAGAAGCAAATGTTGATGATTTCTTGACTTCTACAAATGCAACAATTGCTCATCTTAATAAAAAGAAGTATCATAAGATTTATGCATTCGGAACAAAATCATTTACCGAGCAGCTTGCCGAGGCAAAGCTTCCGATTACCACAAAGCTTGAGGAGGATATAGATTGCCTTTGTATGGGATTTGATACTGAGCTGACCTTCCAAAAGCTGGAGGATGCTTGTATTCTTCTCGGAAAGGGCGTTGACTACATCGCTACAAATCCCGACTGGGTATGTCCCACGTGGTATGGATTCGTTCCCGACTGCGGAAGTGTAAGTGAGATGCTTTATAACGCAACAAAACGCAGACCTCTCTTTATCGGAAAGCCTCAGCCTGCAATGGTAGAGCTTGCTCTTGAAAAAACAGGCTTTAAAAAGGAAGAAGCAATTGTTATCGGTGACAGACTTTACACGGATATAGCCTGCGGAGTAAATGCAGGTATCAGCAGTGCTTTTGTTCTTAGTGGAGAGGGCACTATGGAGGACCTTGAAAAAAGCGAAGTTAAACCCGAATTTGTTTTTGAGAACATACGGGAAATACTTAATAATTTGAAATAGTATAAAACAGGGTGTAAAAAAGTTTAAGCTTTTTACACCCTGTTTTTGTACTATATTGCGAAAAACTGCGAAAGTTGGAAAATGACAATTATATGTGTTTTTTAGACATTGACAATTTGTCAAAAGAAGGTATAATGAAATTAAAATTTTGTGTGAAAAGGAGGCAAACCTATGAAAATGACATTTCGTTGGTATGGCGAAAGCGATTCGATAACGCTCGACCATATCAGACAAATTCCATGTATGACAGGCGTTGTAACGGCTGTGTACAGTGTTCCCGTAGGACAAGTCTGGGAGCAGAGTGAAATCGATAAAATGAAGGCAATGGTAAATGCCAAAGGTTTGGAAATGGAAGTTATCGAGTCAGTTCCCGTACATGAGGATATAAAGCTCAGACGTGGTAATTATCAGCTCTACATAGATAACTATAAGGAAAATATTCGCCGTCTTGCAAAGGCAGGGGTAAAGTGTATATGCTATAACTTCATGCCCGTTTTTGACTGGACTCGTTCACGTCTTGACCAAGAGCTTCCCGATGGGTCAAACGCACTTGTTTACTACAAGGAAGATGTGGACAAAATGGACCCCACAAAGATGACACTTCCGGGCTGGGATGCATCATATACACCTGATGAAATGACAGGTCTTATAGAAGAATATAAGAAAATAGGGGAAGAGGGATTATGGGCAAACCTTGAATACTTTATCAAGGAAATTATGCCAGTAGCAGTAGAGTGTGATGTTAATATGGCGATACACCCCGATGATCCGCCGTGGAGTATCTTCGGCATTCCGAGAATTATCACAAATGAGAAGAATATTGACAGATTCCTTTCTCTTTATGATGACGTACATCACGGACTTACCCTTTGCAGCGGCTCTCTTGGCTGTGCAACATTTAATGACTATACCGCAATGGTAAGAAAATATGGAGCAATGGGAAGAATACACTTTGCCCACGTAAGAAATATAAAGATACTTCCCGACGGCTCATTTGAAGAAAGCGGTCATCTTAGTGAGTGTGGTTCTCTTGATGTTGTAGAAATTCTTAAAGCATATCACGATTGTGATTTCAAAGGCTATCTTCGTCCTGACCACGGAAGAATGATATGGGGAGAAACAGGAAAACCAGGTTACGGTCTTTATGACAGAGCACTCGGTGCAATGTACATGGCAGGAATATGGGAAACATTAGAGAAATGCAAGTAAGGCATTTCTCTAATGTTTCCCAAGTGCGGAATGCAGAATACGGAATTAGGAGTGATAAAGTTGAAATTACCATTTAATATAGATTTAACAGGCAAGGTAGCCGTTGTAACAGGTGCAGGGGGAGTTCTTTGCTCTATGTTTGCCGAGGCACTTGCAAAGACCGGTGCAAAGGTAGCACTGCTTGACCTCAATGAAGAAGCGGCAAAAAGCTATGCAGAAAAGATAAATGCAGACGGCGGTATTGCAAAAGGATATGAGTGTAATGTGCTTGATAAGGAAAGCATAGAAAAAGCACACGATGAAATTGTAAAGGATTTCGGAACATGCGATATTCTTATTAACGGTGCAGGTGGTAACAATCCTAAGGCAACAACTGATGACGAATACTTTACTCCCGAAGACATGGGGAATGTAAAGACTTTTTTTGACCTTGATAAGTCAGGTGTTGAATTTGTATTCAATCTTAATTTCCTTGGCACACTTTTACCCACACAGGTATTTGCAAAGGATATGCTTGATAAGGAAGATGCAAGCATTGTTAACATTTCAAGTATGAATGCATATACACCTCTTACCAAAATCCCTGCATACTCAGGTGCAAAGGCGGCAATATCCAACTTTACACAGTGGCTTGCGGTTCATTTTTCAAAGACCAACATTCGTTGTAATGCGATTGCCCCCGGCTTCTTTGTAACAAAGCAGAACGAAAAGCTTCTGTTTAATGAGGACGGAACACCGACACCCCGAACAGGCAAAATCTTAGCGGCAACCCCTATGGAGCGATTCGGTAAGTCGGAGGAGCTTATCGGTACACTTCTTTTCCTTGTGCATAAGGATGCATCAAGCTTTGTCAACGGTGTTGTAATCCCCGTTGACGGAGGCTTCAGTGCGTATAGTGGTGTATAATTTAATTACATAATACAAAAAGCAGAGTTAATCACTCTGCTTTTTGTATTGAATTTCTGTATTCACCGGGAGTTTTCCCGGTACTTTTTTTAAAGGACTTTATAAAATGAGGTATATCGGAAAAACCAACCGAAGCCACAATTTCGCTGATTGAAAGATTGCTTGTGTGGAGCAAATCCATAGCCAGATTCATTCTGTAGCGAACAAGGAAATTGTGAAGTGTATCGCCTGTATGCTGCTTAAAAATTCTGTTGAGGTGCGAGGAGTTGAAGTGAAAATATTCTCCCAAAGCATCATTTGTAAGATTTTCCTGATAGTTATTTTCTATATATTGAATCACACGCCTTACAATGTCATAGCTCCGTTTTTGTTCGGGGTTTTGTTGCGTTTTGCAAAGGCGTACAATGTTGATTATTATAAATTTAAGGCACGTGGACAGAAGCTCGGAGGTATAGTCGTTTTTCAAATAAAATTCCGATGCCAGCAGCCTTAAATTTGCTTCAAGCTGAGTTGCAGTTTCAAGGTAAATATGATTGTTAAGGATTTCAGAGTCCTCAAAAACGATTTTTTCAAGTGCACTGTTTTGAGTAAAGTTTTTTGATTGAATTGGGTGAAAGGATTTGTCGATATGTGAGAAATTCATAGTGTAATCAAAGTTAACCGCTATGTATGACACGCCTTTTTCGTCCAAATGCCATGTATATTCCGTTGCAGACTGAAAAAGAATCGCACAACCGGGGTGCAGGGGATAGGTTTCCCCGTCTACCCCCATGCTGCCGCTTCCGCTTATGATGTAAAACAGCCTGCAATCGGGAGTTTTCAGCTTAGTATAAACATCGTTTTTTGCTGTGTTATTCATGGAAGTTATAAGTACTTTTCTTGCAAAGGGCTCAATATTTTTAAGCAGCAATTAAATCACCTCAATCTTGATGAAGTTAGTTTATCACAATCGTTATACTTTTGCAAGCATTATTTAAAAATGGATATTTCGCTCAAATAAAATTTATGAAAGTCCGAAAAACACAATTTAATGTTTGTTTATGACATTTACATACAAATTTTTATATGCGATAATACAAATGTAAAAGGAAGGTGAGGCATATGTTTGGAAAGACAACCCCTGAAAAAGCAGGTATCTCATCTGAAAAGGTACTTGAATTTTTTAAAACTATTGATACGGCAAATCTGACAACTCACAGTGTGATTATGGCGAAGGGAAACGACATCTTTGCAGAAAGCTACTATAAGCCTTTTCATAAAGATTATCTACATAGAATGTATTCGGTTTCAAAGAGCTTTATTGCAATAGCCGTAGGTCTTGCTTATACCGAGGGCTTACTTTCTCTTGAAGATAAGGTTATGGATTATTTCCCGGAATTAAAGGAGGATAATCCCAATGAATTTGCAGAGGAAGTAACAATCCGCGATATGCTGACAATGTCCACAAATTGTTGCGGGTATTTTCCTTGGTATCAGAACTGCGAAAGCAGACTTCGGGCATACTTCTCAATGAAGACGGAAAATAAGCTTCCGGGTACACTTTTCTTCTATGACTCTATTGGTTCATACATACTTAATTGCATTATTGAAAAGCTTACGGGAAAAGAATTTCTGGAATACCTTAAGGAAAAGGTTCTTCTTGAGATAGGTTTTTCAAAAGAGAGCTACACGCTCTATGCACCGGGCGGTTACACAATCGGTGATAGCGGAGTAATGTGTACAACTCGTGATTTGCTTTTGTTTACACGCTTTGTGGCACAGTACGGTGAGTGGAACTCAAAGCAGTACATTGACCGCGAATTCATGAAACAAGCGGTTACAAAGCAGGTTCATAATAACATAATTAACGGCGTAAATTACCATGGAAGTCATGGCTACGGTTATCTTATCTGGTGTATGCCTGAAAACGGATTTGCACTTATCGGAATGGGAGACCAGATTGCAGTATATGACAGAAATACCGATTTCACTTTTGCAATAACCTCTGACAATCAGGCTGACAGTGCCACGGCAAGACCCATTATATTTCACGAGGTATATAAAACACTTATACATAATTTCAGTAAAGAGCAGCTCCCTGAAAACAGGGAAGCGTATTCTTTATTAAGTGAATATGCAAATAGCCGTATGCTTACCTGTCAAAAGGGTAAAAGCGACTCTGCTTTTTCAAAAAAGATTAATTCCGTCACATATAATCTTTCGGAAAATCCCATGAATATAACTTCGTTTGGCATAAAGCTTGAAAAAGAAAACGGAACTTTGATTTTTGAAAAAGATAATATCAAATACGAACTTCCTTTTGGTATATGTAAAAATGTATTCGGCGAATTCCCCGAAAACCGCCGTCAATTGCTCTCTATGGGCGATGTAGGTGAGGGACATTATGAGTGTGCGACCTCGGCGGCATGGGTGATGGAGAATCACTTTGTCATAAAAACTCAGATTATAGATACATATTTTGGCTCGTTGAACATTCATTTTGTATTTAAGGATGATAGGGTTCAGGTTCTTATGAAAAAAAGCGGTCAATACATTCTTGACGGCTTTGACGGATATGCAAACGGAATAAAGGCTTGGGAGGAATAAAAATGCAAGGTATAATCACTAACATTCAGAGGTTTTCCCTCACAGACGGTGACGGAATCCGCACAACGGTATTTTTCAAAGGGTGTAACATGCACTGCACATGGTGTCATAATCCGGAAACAATCAATAATCACAGAGAATTAATGTTTTATGAAACTAAGTGTATAGGCTGTGGAAAATGCTTTGAGGTATGTCCTACAGGAGCCCATCAGGTGAAAGACGGCAAGCATATAATTGACCGTGCAAAGTGCGTTAATTGCGGAAAATGTGCCGAAGCTTGCTATGCAGAAGCTCTTGTGATGTGTGGAGAAAAAATGAGCATAGAAGATGTCATGTATCAGGTGCGTCAGGATAAGGCGTATTACGACAGCTCAAAGGGCGGTGTCACACTTTCGGGCGGTGAGGTTCTTTGCCAGAAGGAATTTGCAATTGCTCTTACCGAAGCGTGTCATAAAGAGAATATAAAGGTTGCTGTTGAAACCAATCTTTGTTTCTCCTATGATTATGCAAAAGAGCTTCTCTCCAAGGTTGACCTCATTATGTGTGACCTTAAAATATTTGACGATGAGGAACATAAAAAATATACGGGCGTATCAAACGTGAATATTATTGAAAACATTAAATTGCTTGATGAGCTTGGTATACCTGTAATTGTTCGTACTCCGCTTATTCCCAAAGCAACGGATTCAATCGAAAATATCAGTGTAATCGCAAACTATATTAAGAGCATGAAAAATCTTTTCAGATACGAAGTACTTAATTTTAATCCCCTTGGTGAGGGTAAGTATAAAGCACTTAATGCTGAAAATCAATTTGAATCGTCAAGACCTTTCGGCGAAGATAAGCTTTCCGAAATTCGTGATACACTCACAAAAATCGGTATTTCATATAAAATAATATAAGGAGGAAAGAAGAATGAGTGAACTGAGATTAATTAATAAATTTTCTGCTGATGAAGAATTTTCTTATGATAAAAGAATAAAGCTTCTCCGTGAAAGAAAAGTAGCTCAGACAGAGGAAAAGGCACGTAATGGCGGTGCAAACGAAGATGACTACGGCTTGATTGTGCAGGATGAATTTAAGTATGAATTAAAGCCGAATCATCCTAACGGTTCAATATACGGTTACAAAGCATGGACGGAGAATTATTGTGCTATTCTTGACTCCCATCCTTTGTATTGCGACCCGCTTGATGCTTTTGTGGGGAAAGGCTTTCTTTTCCTTGAAAGACTTCGCCCCGTTGACTGCAAGTGGAATCCCGATTACCCCTTTGATGATTTAAAGGTGCTTTTTGATAAATATAACGTAATATCCGGTATTGACAACTGCCATCACTTTACACCTGACCTTGAGATAGGTTTTGAGCTTGGCTGGGGCGGTATCCTCGATAAACTCAAAGAACAAAGAGAGCTTCATGATGAAAGCCATCATGAATTCTACGACAGTGAAATTGCGGTTGTTGAGGCAATTATACGTTTCCTTAAAAGAATGGCATCGGAAATTAAAGATCTTGCAGAGAAGGAAATTAATCCCACTCTTAAGGCAAATCTTTATGAAATGTCTGCGATGAACGACAAGGTTGCCGATGCTGCCCCCGAAACATTTAAGGAGGCCATTCAGTGGATGTGCTGGTTCAGCATGCTTTCCCGTACATATAACAGAGGAAGTGCGGGCGGTCAGCTTGATGAAATGCTTCGTCCCTACTATGAAAAGGATACTAAGGCAGGAGTTCTTACAGATGAGGAAGCTGTATTTTATCTTGCATGTCTCTTCCTTCAGGACAGCCGATATTTCCAGCTTGGCGGTCCTGATGTAAATGGCAAGGATATGACGTCAAAAATTTCTTACCTTTGCCTTGAAGCAGCGGATAAAATCAATATTGCATGTAACCTTACAATCCGTGTACATGATAACCTTGACGAAGAATTTTTCAAAAAATCCGTAGCGTATCTTTTTAAAAACAAACAGGGTTGGCCAAGATATTCCTCCGATACGGCTCTTGCAGAGGGCTTCATGAAATGCGGTTATCCTCTTGAGCTTGCAAGAAAGAGAGTGGCAGCAGGCTGTCATTGGATGTGTATGCCGGGAATGGAATATACAATGAACGACACCGTTAAAATCAATCTTGCCAAGGTTTTTGAGGTTGCATATTACGAAATGATGGAATCTGAAGGCGAAAAATCTGTTGACAAGCTTTGGAACCTTTATAAAGTCCATCTTAAAGCGGCAGTTGATGCAACGGGTAACGGTATTATGCATCACCTTAAATATCAGACAAAGAGTCAGCCTGAGCTTATACTTAATCTGTTCCAGCATGGGCTCATTGAAAAGGGCGTTAATATAACGGACGGCGGTGCTAACTACTATAACATGTGCGTTGACGGAAGCGGTATAGCAGTTGTTGCGGACAGCTTTGCGGCATGTAAGCAGAGAATAGAGAAGGAAGGAAAGATTTCCTTTGAAGAGCTTACAGAGCATATGAAAAACAATTACGAGGATAAGGACGGAGAATATATCCGTCAGCTTATGTTAAACAGCGAGCGTTACTGCGGCGGAGGTTCTCTTGGCGATGAATGGGCAAAGAAAGTTAGTGACCTTTACACCGAGCTTGTACGTGACCTCAATAATCAGCATCCCGGAATTAACTTTATTCCCGGATTCTTCTCCTGGTCAAATACTCTCGGACTCGGAAGAACAGTTTCCGCAACTCCTAACGGCAGAAAAGCATACGAGGCAATCAACCACGGTGCAAATCCCAATGGTGGTTTCAGAAAAGACGGTGCAGTTTCTGCAATGTGTAACTCTATTGGAATGATTCAGCCCGGATATGGTAACTGTGCACCCGTTCAGCTTGAATTTGACCCCGGCATTGTAAATGATGAGGAAGGTATTGACAAAATGGTTAACATGATTCGTACAATCATGAACACAGGAAATACACTTCTTAACATTAATATAATTGATGCAAAAAAGATTCTGGAGGCACACAAAGACCCATTTAAATACCCCGACCTTGTTGTAAGGGTAACGGGCTTTACAGCGTTCTTTGCAATGCTTTCACCGGAATTTAGGCAGCTTGTAGTTGACCGAGTAACCTCGGTTAATCCGGAAATGGTAAAATAATTAAATTTACATAATTGGAGGATTTTAAAATGGCAGAAGAAGTAAAATTTGAGTATGTTGACACCAAAAAAGAAGGAACCCACAGTGTAGAGCTTTGCAAAGGTGAAATCAACGGAGCACGTCCCGTTCACCACAAAATTGCAGCAGGTGACAGTGTAACCTTTGGTGCAAATGTTGGATATTATCATATTCTTATCCTTCTTGAAGGTGATGCTGTTTACACAACAGACGGTAAAGAATATCAGTTTAATGACAGAACGACATTTGTTTCCGACCCCAAAAAGGAGCTTGTTGTCAAGGCAGTAGCTACAACTCGTATTCTTGAAATTCAGTGGGACGAAGAAGAGGGTGACGAAGCAGACCTTAAGGAATACAATACACAGTTCCCCGTTGTTGTGCCTTATCAGGACTCAATCCAGTATATCGACCCCAACAAGAGCGAAAAAACTATCAGCAGAATGATGATTCCTCACGAAATTATTCCCAGATTCACAATCGGATCTGTTGAATCTTACGGTTATGACCTTGTAAGACCTCACGCACATCCGATGCTTGACCAGTTCTTCTACAGCTTCGCAGAAAATGATATGGAAGTTATTATTGACGAAGGCAAGTATAACATGAAGGGTGACGAAATCATTCATATTCCGCTTGGTTCAAACCATGGTGCAGAGGTTACAGGTGAGAGACATATGCATTATATGTGGGTTGACTTTATGCCCGACAAGGAAGCAGGTCTTAAAAGACTTAACTTCAGCCACAGACCTACAGGCACAGTTCGTGACTTTGCCAACGAGGACAAGAGCAGATGATTGATATAACAAAACCCATAAAGCTTGACCGTGCCGGTGCTTGGCGTACTTATAGCGGCGGAAGCCTTATTGATAAGCTTCACGGCATAGAAAATGCCTTGGATACAAATTTCCCTGAAGAATGGATAATGTCCACCGTAAGGGCAAGAAACAGCGGCAGGGAAGATATTGTGGAAGGACTCAGTATGGTCAGCGGAACTGATGTTTCATTAGCTCAGTTGATAGAGGAACATTCTGAAGAACTTCTCGGAAGCAGACATATTGGGAAGTTTGGAAACAATCTTGGCGTACTTGTTAAAATCATTGATTCTGCCGAACGGCTCACAATTCAGGTTCATCCTACTAAGGCAAAAGCAAGAGAGCTTTTTGACTCCGCCTACGGAAAAACCGAGTGCTGGCATATTGTGGACGGCAGAGAAATAAACGGTGAAAAGCCCTGCATCTACTTTGGATTTAAGGAAGGGATAACACGTGAATACTGGAAAGAAGTATTCGATAAGCAGGATATAGCGGCAATGCTTGACTGCCTTCACAAATTCGAGGTAAAAAAAGGGGATACCTTCCTTATTGAGGGCGGAATACCCCATGCAATCGGAGCAGGCTGCTTCCTTATAGAGGTTCAGGAGCCTACCGATTACACCATCAGAACTGAAAGGGTAACACCGAAAGGACTTCAGGTTGCTGACTTTATGTGCCATCAGGGACTTGGTTTTGATAAAATGTTTGATTGCTTTAACTATGACGGACTTTCCAAAGAAACAGTTAAAGAACGCTGGGGCATCAAAAAGCAGGGGAGAAGCATCATCGGTTATAACAACACCCAAATGTTTGCTCTTGAAATGGCAGATATCGATGCAGCAGAAACCTTTGAAAGCGGTGGCGTGTTCAGCGGTATTTACGTTCTTGAGGGAACAGGCGAGCTAAACGGAGAAAGCTTAAAGCCCGGAAGTCAATATTTTATCGGTGCATCGTGTAAGCCCTTTGAGATAAAAGGAAAACTTAAATTTATCAGATTTTATGGACCTAAGGAGGACTAAAAAATGAAATACGGTTTTTGTAAAGAATTTTCAACCCCGATGAAAACAGAGGTTGATTACGAACTTATCAAAATGATTAAGGAAGCAGGCTTTGACTTTGTTGAAATGCGTGCTATGCTTGTTGCATCTCTTTCCGATGAAGAGTTTGAAAAGCTTGCAAATCTTCTTGAAGAACTTGATCTCGGTTGTGAGTGTAGCTGTGCACTTTTCCCGAAAACAATCCGTGTTACAGGAAAAGATGCAGATGAAAAAATAATAGCAGAATACATCGACAAGACATTTTCCCGTCTTAAGAGACTCGGTGCAAAAAAGGTTGTATTCGGCAGTGCACCTGCACGTGCCCTTGATGAAGAAACTACTCAGGATACGGGCTATGAGCAGATTATAAAAATCTGTAAGGATATTATCGTACCTGCATGTGAAAAATATGATATTACTGTAGTTATGGAGCCTCTCAGGGCGGCTGCATGCAACTTTATCAATACCCTCAGTGACGGTATGAGGGTTGTAAACGGCGTAAAGAATCCGAGAATTCAGCTTTTAGGTGACACCATTCATATGATGGCAAACGAAGATAACCCTGAAGATGTGGTTAATTTCAAGGATAGCTTAAAGCATGTTCACATTTCAGAAATGGACAGAATTCTTCCCGAGGACGGCTACAGTGACTTCGTTCAGACTGTAATTAATAATCTTGTAAAAACAGGTTACGACGGAACAATTTCCTTTGAAACCAAGAACGGTGAAGGTTTAGAGAGTATGAAGAAGGCACTTGCACTTCTTAAAAAATCACTTAATAAATAATTAAAAAAGATAAAGGAGATAATTATTATGGCAATTAAAACAGCAGTTATTGGTTGCGGACGTACCGCAAATGAACTTCACGGACCGGTGCTTGAAAAGCATCCTGAATTTGAGGTTACAGCTATCTGTGACGTTAACACAGAAGCTCTTGACAAGTATTCCCAGAGATTCCCCGAAGCAAAGAAGTATACAGACTATCATACAATGCTTAACAGCGATGAGTATGATTTCGCTATTATCCTTACATACAGCTTCACTCATACGGCAATCGCTCTTGATTTCCTTCGTGCAGGTAAGAATGTTCTTATCACAAAGCCCTGGGCAATCACAACAGATGAGGCTGATTCTATCATCAAAGCAGCAGAGGAGAACAACTGTATCGTAATGCCTTTCATTCCTTGTCACGACGGTGCTGACGTTGTTAAGCTCAAGGAAGTTATCAAAGAAGGTAAAATCGGTAAGGTATTCCGCGTTTACCGTGCACAGATGACCTTCGGTAAGAGAAGCGACTGGCAGACTCTTAAAGCATATGCAGGCGGCTATCTCAACAACTGGGGTCCGCATATTGTTGAGCAGGCTATGTGCCTTGTTGATGAGCCCATCAAATCCGTATATGCTCAGAAGAGGCAGATTATCAATCCCGGTGATGCTGATGATATGTTCTGCTCAACTCTTATCACTGAGAGTGGCGTAATTGTTCAGGTAGACCACAATATTATTTCCGATTATCTTCCCAACTGGGTTGTACAGGGGGACAAGGGTACTATCTATGTAAAGGGTAACGAAATGGAAATCCACGAAATATCTTATCCTGCGGCAGATGACCCCAATGTATACAGAAGTGTAACTCATACAGAAAAGACAAATATCACTCTTGAAGGTAAGATTTTCGGTGACCATTACTCAATCTACACAATGATTTCTGAGACTCTTAAGGGTAAGCCCTATATTGTTTCTCTTGAGTATGCACGTCATCTTACTGAAATTATGCAGTCTATTCATGAATCTGCTGATAACGGTGTTTTGGTGAATTTATAAAAGGGGATAGTTCTTATGAATACTAAATTAACAGTTGCTATTATCGGTTGTGGTAAGTTTGCACAACATTTTGTTCCGTTATTTAAAGAACATCCTTATGTTGAGAAGGTTTATGTGTGCGATTTAATCAGAGAAAAAGCAGAAGACTTTAAAAACAGGTTTGATGTAGAAATTATAGATACCTATGAAGATGCATTGGCTAATCCAAAGATTAACTGTATAGCAAACTTTACACAAAGGCATCTGCATGGTGATATTGTTATTCGTGCACTTAAAGCCGGAAAACATTTATATAGTGCAGTTCCTATGGCGACATCTGTTGAAGAATGTCAGGAGATTGTCGAGCTTGTAAAACAAACCGGATGTATATATATGATGGGTGAAACTTGTTATTATTATCCCTGTGCTATGTTTTGTCGTGAGGCATACCAGGAAGGGAAGTTCGGCACTTTTGCCCATGGCGACAGTCAGTATTTTCACGATATTGATGCTATCGGTTATGGCAAAACTCCAAACGAAGCAGGTATGCCGCCGTTGTTCTACCCAACACATTCAACAGGTATGATTCTGTCCGCTACCAATACTTATGTAAAGAAAGTAGTATGTTTGGGATACAAGGATACAGTTGATGACGGCAGATTTGGAAAGGGTACAAACGAGTGGGGTAACGAATTCTCTAATCAGTATGTACTTATGGAGCTTTCAAATGGCGGTATTGCAAGAGTAACAGAGGCAAGAAGAATTGGTTATAAAGCTCCAAGCTCATATATTTCCGGCTTTTATGGCGTGGACGGCAGTTATGAGTTTAGTAATGCACAGCATCTTTTAATTCAAAGGATATCAAAGCCCGGTGAAGCTGAAAAAATGAAAGTCACAGATGTAAGTGATTACGTCAATTCAAGTGAAATGACTGCCAACAAAAATGACCCTGAATTTAAGACAGGTGCAGCAAACCACAAATGGCAGTGGGATGTTTTTTCTCCCGTTCAACAAAAAGAGGTAGACAGACTTCCAAAAGAATATGAAGGTCTTCCAAATGGACATATGGGAAGTCATAAATTCCTTATTGACGATTTCTGCAAAGCGGTGTACAATCATAAGCAGCCGATTCTCAATGCATGGACTGCCGCAAGATATACAATACCGGGACTTGCAGCGATAGAATCTGCCAATAAAGGCGGCATTCCCATTGATGTTCCCGATTGCGGAGAATGTCCTGAGAATCTGTAATATTAAGACTTCATTGCTTGTCTGAAAGGGAGAGATTCATTTGAAAAATGTATGTATTGTAGGTTACGGAGCAATAGGACCCATACACGCGGCGGCACTTGAAAAAGTGGAGAACGCCCGTCTTTATGCGGTGTGTGATTGCGACAAGGATCGTATTTTTAGATGTACTGAAAAATACGATGTAGTTACATATACTGATTTTAATGAAATGCTTAATGATGAAAAAATTGATTCAGTGCACATATGTACACCTCACTATCTGCATTTTGATATGGTAAGGCTTGCCCTTGAAAAAAGAAAAGATGTTGTGTGCGAAAAACCGCTTGCAATGGATAACTCACAATTTGAAAAAATGCTTACGCTTCCCGATATTGGAAAAGTTGCCGTTTGTTTTCAGAACAGGCTCAATACCTGCGTTTTGAAAATGAAGGAGATACTTGCTTTGGGGGAAATGGGAGAAATTCTTGGTGTTCGCGGTCTTTTAACATGGGTTCGGGATAAGGCATATTATGACACCGATGTGTGGCGTGGAAAATGGGAAACCGAGGGCGGTGGCGTTCTGATTAATCAGGCTATACATACGCTTGACTTAATGGGTTATTTTACAGGTGGATTCAAATCTCTTAAAGCCGTCATGAATAATTTCTCTCTTGAAGATGTAATTGAGGTGGAGGACAGCTTTATGGCATCGCTTCGGACAAACAATGATGCAAAAGCGGTTTTCTTTGCCACGAATGCATTTGCCTACAACAGCTCGCCCGATATTCAGGTGGTTTGCGAAAAAGGAACGCTTCATTACACCGATGACAAGTTGTTTTTAGATGATGAGATGCTCTGCCACGATGTTACTGCAGAGGGCGAAAAAGCATACTGGGGGACAGGGCACATAACCCTTTTGAGGCAGTATTACGACCATGGAAAGTATTTCTCCGTATTTGATTCGGCAAACACCATGAAAACTGTCTTTGCAATGTATGAGAGTGCAAAGCAGAGCGGAAAAGAAATTTATATAAAGTGACATGAAAAGAGCAGCCTTTTTTTCTGAGGGCTGTTCTTTCTTTTTGTCATATAATAAAATTTCTCATTTTGGGGACAGTCTCCAAAATGAGAAATTTTAAACTGAATTGGGTTTTGTTTTCTGTAATTTTACGTAAACTTTTTTGTTTGTGTATTGTATTGTTCCATATAAGCAAGAACGGCTGCTCTTTCCAATAAATATTTGAAATGTTAAAGATTGACAAAATTTGTTTAATTGACTATCTTCCCGTTATGATGTACAATTATATTGTACTATTGTTATCAAAGGAGGAATTCAAATGAAGAAAGTACACTTTAAGAAATTGACAGCACTTGTTCTTACGCTTGCAATGCTCTTTTCATTAGTCGGCACGATAAGTGTTCTGGCTGAAAGAGAATATGCAGCGGAACTTTCAATTAATGGTGCTATAGTCGATTTCAAAAACGAACCCTATAGCAAATTCAACACCGTATTTGTTCCCCTTGAGGAGCTTTGCGGCTACATAGGTATTGATATTACCCGAAACGGTAATACATATACCATTAAACGTATGCGTGATACGCTTACTATGGATGTTGAAAATATTGTAATTAACATAAACGGCAAGACCGTCCTTTTGGAAAATGGACTTACCGAGCGTAACGGAGTCGTATATGCTCCTGTGGAAATTTTCTCCGAAGGGTTTAAGTGTCCGGTAACACTTTCCGATGATTTCAGAAGTGCGGACATTCAGCCTAACGTTTATTCCGTTGTAATCAATCAGGATAATGCGGCAGCTATCAGTGCGGCACTTCCAGATAATGACACTCTTGTTGTAAGCAGTGACGGTGCAGACCAGCTTTTCTATAAACCGGAGGAATCTCCCGAAAAGGAAATAGCTGTTTTCTACAAGGCTGACCTGTCGGATTTTGCGGATAAAAAAATAGCAACGGCTTCGCTTAATCTCCATGTGGCAAGAGGCTCAAACCTCCACCAGACCATTGATGTTCAACGTACAAAGCCGTGGAGCAAGGGTGAGCTTAACTTTACAAATCAGCCTGCATTCTATGAGGGGCAGAGGGTAAGTGCTTCGCTTCCGACAGAGCTTAAGCAGAGTGCAAAGAACTGGGCAGATATGCAGTTTAACATCACCTCGCTTGTAAATAGTGCAATCGGTGACGGTGAAACTCTCTCAGTAAAGCTTCTTGGTGTTCCTTTCAAAAATCAGGCAAACCCCGGAACTCCTCAGGCACACGTAAAGGGTGTAAACACTACTACGGCTCCGTATATTGCTATAACCGTGAGTGAAAGCTATACGTTCCCCGTAAAAAAAGTTGAAACTGCAGGTAGAGAAGAGAGCAGATTCGATGAATTTCAGATTCTTCGCTCATTGGGAGTATTTACTGCGGAAGATGAATTCCCCCTTGATTTAAAGGAAAGTGTAACACGCGGAGAGTTCCTGACCTACGCTATGCGTCTTCGCGGAAATAATATCCCCGTGGGCGCAAGCGAGCAGTTCTTCTCCGATGTTCCAACGGATAACGGCTACTTTGCGGTAACATCATCTGCATACGAGCTTGGATATATTGCAGGCTGGCAGGGAATAGCCTTCCGTCCCTATGATGCAATCACAGTTGGCGAGGCTGTTACAATCCTTGGCAGAATGTTAAATTATGATGTATATGCCGACGAACGTGGTGGCTTTACTCCCGGATATTTTCAGGCGGCAGCCCATGGCGATTTGTACGTTGGTGTAAACGACAGCATAACTCAGCTTTCATTTAAGCAGATGTTCAGACTCCTTGAAGATGCTCTTGATGCAAAAATGCTCAACGTGTATTCCTACAGCTCCAACGGTTCGGCACAGTACACCTTTGACGAGAATATGACAATTCTCACAGAGTTCTGGAATGCAGAAAAGATTGAGGGACAGATAACGGCTAACGAGTATTCAAATATTGTTCCCGGTGGTGCATGCTCTGAGGGTTATATCACCATCACAACAGGCACAGGTGCAACAAAGACACTCCGCCTTAATTACGAACCCTACAACAGCCTTCTTGGATTTAAGGTAAAGGGCTATTACGAAAAGCATGAGAACGTGCTTCTTTACATAGGAACAATTGATGCCGATGTTGATGAATACAGCTACAGAGACATTGAAAGCTTCAATATAGGTGCAAGTGATATCAGCTTTTCCTACAAAAAAGGCAATGGTTCCTTAAAAACCGAATCCTTCTCAAAGTCTGCAAATGTTATTTATAACGGCAAAAGCGTTGATGCATCAAAGCTTGAACTTAAGCATCTTGACACAGGCTGCGGTAAAATTACAATTGTCGGAAATGACCTTGTAATAATTGAGGCATATCGTTCTGTAGTAGTTGGAACAGTAAATGTCGAAGAGGAAACCATATATGACCTTTATGAAAAGTATAAAAATCTGATCTACATGAAAAACAAGGATTGGCAGATTACAGATGCAGAGGACAGAGAAATCAAGCTTGAAGACCTTAAAAAATATGATGTTATTTCTGTTGCGGAGAGCTTTGATAAGGAGCTTTATAAAGGCATTCTCAGCCGAAAAACAGTTGAGGGTAAAATTGAAATGCTCGAAAGCTCCGGTGCTGACGGAGAAATATTGACAATTAACGGCTTTGAGTACACAACAATAAATACCACAAGCGGTGATTGGAAAAAGTATCTCACGCTCAACAGCAAGGGAACCTTCCTTCTTAACCATGAGGGTGTTATTGTAGGTATGTCTGTAACGCCTAATGAGGAAGTATTAGGCTATGTTGTTGCCATGGACTATTCCGGAGGAAGCTCTTTGAGAAAGAATCTTCAGGCAGCACTGATGGTTACAGGCAGTGAAAAATATGTGGTATACGATTTGGCAAGCTCGGTAAAAATTGACGGTAAAAAATATACAAAGCACGAGGACATCAAGAAAAATACTCAGCTTTTCCCGAATGGAGAAAATAATCCCGTTAAAATGCAGGGTATAATCTTCTCTCTCAACAATGAGGGCAAGATTAATGTAATCGATACTGTGGCACGTCCGGAGAATATAGACAGGGAAGAAACGACACTTTTTGCGGCACACACTCCTACAAAAGGTGCAGCAGAATTCAATGCACTCCCTAATAAATCCGAAAAACGCAAGGTCGGTGGTCTTGATTATAAGAGTAGCACTCCCGGCAAAATTGCGGATAAATTTTTCCTGAATCTGGGCGAGGCACTTTGTGTTGTTATTCCCACACAAAGCGATAACATAACTCCCGTTACCGATTTTGAAAAGTTTATGACTATAACCTCAGGAATCGGAAATGACGATGTAATTAACCCCACTGTATACACTGTCGGAAATAAGACACCAAATGCTTCCATTGTAATTCTTGAGGGCTATAACCCCGGTGCGGAACCTGAAGGCTACTATCTTGTTGTCGACAGAATCGTAACAGCTTTCGACGAAGACGGAACTGAAATTCAGAAAATATACTATTACTCCGCACCTGATAAGCGTGAAAGCGTTGTAGTTCCCTATGACGCCGTTGCCAAGCTTACCGGTGACACGGTTATTGACGGCTCAATCAAACGCGGTGATATTATCCGTATCGGCACAGATGCAAGGGGAGAGCTTTCGGCAGTTACCGAGTATTTTGATTATAATAAGAAAATTTTTGGTAATCTCTCTACTTCTTTTTCTGCACAAACCAGACTTTACGGTGGTATATCAACCGAGATTTACGACGAGTTTGCAAAAATTAATCTTAATAGCGATATTTATCCGGCTGCAGCTGAATCGGAAGATTTCTGGCTAAACACAAAGGAAAACTTCAATTTCTATAAGTATACTGTAAGCAGTGCAGGCGTAGAGGTGCTTCCGGCAACAATTGCAGATGTACGTCCCTCAGAAAACGCTCCCGACAGTCCCACAGGTTTTCTTCTGCAGGCAAGCTATGCTTCACTTGCAAATCGTACTGTGTTCCTACTTGAAATGAACCAGCCGGCAAATAGCGGCATATACGAGCTTTCTTATGAACCTAATCTTCCAACAGGTGCAGATGCACAGACTCTTGTCGGATTCCCGATAGCATCTACACGTTACAATCCCGGAGAAACTGCACAGGCAGCACTGAAAGGTTCAATTTCAGTTAAGGATTATGACTTTGTAGGCTGGATTAATAAAGCAACGGGTGAGGAAGTTGCTCCCGGCGGTGAAGTGGTGATTAACGACAATACTGTTCTTCAGGCAAAATGGTCACCAAATCTTTCTATTGAGCTTACATTTGAGTACGAAGGAATGTCCTTTGCAACATATCCGAGTCAGTATGTTGCAGGCACAAACACTCCCTCCGAGCTGACCTTCCCCACAAATGCAGATGCAAAGGCAAAGGGACTCGTACGCCCAGGTTACGAGATTATCGGTTGGAAGGCTGTCGGAGGAACAGATGAGTATATGCTCCACGATAAGACGCCTGACGAATATACAGTTCCTTCTATTCCCACAACCTATGAACCAATCTGGATGGGTAACTGGACAGGAGAAGCGTCAGCATCGCTTGCCACTGAAACTATAGATACAAAAACATATTATCAGATTTACAGTGGTGAGGATTTGGCAAAATTTGCACAGCTTGTAAATGGCGGTGAAGTAACAGCTAACGCAATCCTGATGAATGATATTTATCTTAATAACTTCCTTGATGAGGAAGGAAAACCGATATCCATGACCGGTTGGTACAATAATTCCGACAATGTGAGCGGTGCAAAAGCATGGGATAGTTTTGTGATGACTACCTACAGTGGTATATTTGACGGTAACGGCAAATCAATCTATGGTTTGTATATTGCCCCAAGTTCAACACAGGGCACATATACCGGTATGTTTAAGCAAATCAGTGGTGCAACCATAAAGAATCTGAAGCTTCAGGAAACATACATGATTGCAAACGCTACAGCACATAAATCAAAATATACCGGAGTTCTTGTTGGCGGCATAGGCGGTACAAACAATTTAATTGACAACGTAGACATAATCGGCGGTAAAGTAAGGGCAAAAGAAGGCTCAACTCAGTATATGCCGGCATTCGGCACTATTGCCGGAACAATTGCAGGAAAAACTGACGTTAAAAATTGTGATGTGTCAATTACCGTTGATGCTTCCGATGCAGGAAAGACATTTACTGATGCTACTACAAATTCCGGGATAGGAGGCTTGGTAGGCAGAGCAAATGCTTCCTCGGCGAATGTGATAACGATAGATGCTTGCGGCTTCACAGGGCATTTCAATGTTGCCGGTACTTCTAAGGTTGGAGCCATCATCGGAACAGGAGCGGACAATAGTGCGAGGGGGGCATATCTGACAATTAAGAATTGCTCAGGCTCATCCACGGCTTCTGCGGCAACAACACTTGGTTCTGATTTAATTTGCGGTAATTACAATAACTACACAAGCAGTGGCAATAATGTAAGTTGTACAAAATAATCAAAACAAACATAAAGAAAGAACAACCTTCATTTCGAGGGTTGTTCTTTTTTCGGTAAAAAGTAGGGGCGACCCTGTGTGGTCGCCCGAACAATTCACAGCAGCATATGTGTTCTCCTGTACTCGCCCGGTGTGATACCGATATTCTCCTTAAAAACTCTGTTAAAATATGTCACGGAATTGAATCCGCAGTCCAGTGCAATTGCTGTTATATCCAGAGTGGTAGAGCAGAGAAGATTTCTCGCTCTTTTAAGCCTTGTATTGGTAAGATATTGCCTGAGCGTGTAACCTGTGGCATTTTTCACAAGGTTGCTCACATAATATGGGTGATAACCTACATGATTTGCAATATCCTCGTTGGAAAGAGACGGATTCCTTGCGTTGTGTCTGGTAAAAAGTAGTGCCTTGCTTGCAATACTGTACTCACTATCTGTATCAAGCTCGTATTCACGAATCAATTCAGCAAGGCTTGTTTTAATAATTCCTGAGGTGTACTCCCTGTAATAAGGCGTCATAGCGGTGAATTCATCCACGCATCTTTTTACATTTTCAAAAAGCTTCCATGTTCTGCTCCAGATTACATTTGAAAATTTCTCGGGAAGTGTATACTTCGGACTGTCCTCATAAAGCTCATCTCTTGCAATCGGCTCCTTTAAATGCGAATAATCATTGACTAAATCAAAATATATTGCAAAAAGATGGGCATCTTCGGAAAGTATAAATTTATAGGTGCATCCCATGGGGATATAAAAGAGCTTTCCATTTTTTGCGTTATACTTCTTACCATCGACAAAAAGCTCTCCGTTTCCCTTGTGAATGAAGTAAAAACGGCAATCGTAAGCATATGTTACTTTAGACATTTGCTCCGTCCACTTAAACTCGTACGCAATGCGAACAAAGGGGTTAATACTATTAAAATTCACTACATTCACCTTCCTTAATTTGAGTATATCATTTATGTTTAAATAAATCAATATGAAATATTTGTTTTGTGCAAGTAAATGGGAAAAATACAAGCATTTTATCATTGAAAAGTGTAACCGCATGGTTTATAATAAAGACAGAAAGGAATGGTTAACATGAAAAAGAGTTTAATTGCAATTACTTTAGCTTTGTTAATGATGTTTTCATCATTTTCGGTAGGTGCGGCAGATTTTTACGAGTATGACAATATTCGTGCAGTGCCTGCATCGGTGTACAAGACGCCGTATATGGACACTCAGTTTACCACTACATACGCACCGTGGCTGAAGCTTTTCCACTTTTCGGATCAGGCTCAGCTTGACCGCGGCCTAAATGCAGGCGAAGGCAATCAGCAGGTAAGAGATATTGAAATTTCCCCTGCAAATTCCGATATTGCATATTTCCTGACGAATACCACGGGCATATGGAAAACTGAAAACGGCGGAAAGACCTGGTTCAATACAAACAACGGCTATCCCGGTCAGGTGCCCCGCGGCCTTGTTTGCGACCCGGTGGACGAAAATACAGTTTACGTTCAGTGTAAGAAAACAGGAGTTGCACGCTCTACAGATGGCGGACTTACCTGGCAGGAGATTATTCCCGGCAGTGATGACCGTGCCGACCACCACAGCGGTGTACTTACGGTGGATGCGGAAGGTAATCTCTATGCGGCATTCTGCGCAGGTATCTTCAAGTTTGAAAAAGCTACCGAAACGGTAACCAATTTCTTCCCCGAATGGGCAGGAAACACAAAAACTGCGGGTAACAGCTTCGTGCATATCGAGGTTTCCGCTGACGGTCAGCATATCTACGCTGCCGCAACAAACAATGCAAAGGACACCAATGCAGTTCCCGGTCTCTACACTTCCCACGACGGCGGTGCCACTTGGAGCGTAAAGGGAACTGACGAAACGAAAACTTTTGCAGTGGAATCCGTTGCAGTTCATCCCGAAAAACCGCTTGAGGTTTATGCCGCAGGTCAGTTTACGGATAAAGCCTCCGGAAAAGCTGACCCCTTCGCTCTTTACATATCGGAGGACGGCGGAGAGACATGGAAATCCGCATATGAGCACTACTACGAAAATCTTGCCGAGGGCGTTGCAAAGAAGAATACTACATTCTACGGAATGGAATTCGGCCCCAAAAACGAAAACGGAGTTTACCCTCTTTATTGCTGTAAGCAAAATTCCACCTTTAACCATCAGGTCAGCTACGACTACGGCAAGAGCTGGGAGCCTCTCTTTACAGCCGAGGACAATATCTGGGAAGGAACCTTCAAGGATGGCTTGAAATATGAAGACAAGGCATACACCGGATATCTGTGGCAGGCACAGGCAGTAGATATGAATAAGCCCGGCAGAGTCCTTTTCGGCGTAGGCGGTATATATGAATATGATAATGGTGTAATTACCTACAAAAGCTCCGGCTTTTCCGGTGCCAGCGTATCGGACATGACTATTAATAAGAAGGGTGAAGTATTCTTGGTGGTAGTTGACTCCAAGGGCTTCTATTCCGAGAACGGTACCTTTGGCGAGGACGGTAGCTATCCGACCGTTAACCGCCTCGATAAGCCGGGCAAGGACCTTACCCTTACAAAGGCTGTTTTTGACCCCAATGATGATAATCACGTAATAGGTTACATCGGTACAAATAACGCAAACCCCGATTTTGACGGCGTCCGTCAGTCCTTTGACCGCGGAATTACCTGGCAGGACTATGATGCGGCAACAAAGAAGGAAGAAACCACCTACGGAAAATGCTATGTTTTCCAGTATGATGTGAACGACCCCAATACCTTCTACACCACATATAACACCACCCACGACAACGGAAAGACATGGGAAGAGAATTCTATGTGCCTCGGTGCGATTTCTCCCGATGGCTCCCGCTGGCTCGGACTTAAAGGCACGGGTGCTGACCTTGAATTCCATATCAGCGATGATAAAGGCAAGACATGGAAATTTGTGGGTAAGCCCTCGAAAAACGATTTGAGAAACCTGTTCTTTACCGATAATAATACGCTTTGGTATCTGACCTCGCTCAGAGTGCTGAAGATGGATATGACAACGGGTTCCGAAACGAATATCGGCGACAAAATCGGCTACGGAGCATTTAGTGCAATGAACATTAATCCCGAGAACCCCAATCACATTATTGTGACGAGCACTCCGAATACCTATGTTAACGACAAGGATTTCAAAGCTACAGAAACCTTTGACGGAGGCGAGACCTGGCATCCTATTCCCGGAATCTTCGGCGGATACTTTAACTATGTCGGATTCCATGCCGGAAAGGCGTTCATCGGCGGACATCAGGGCTTGTTTATCTATGACTACAATAAATATAAGGAATTCCTTGACAGCAAAATCACAATCATGATGAACGGCAGGGAAGTAAGCTTTGACGAAATGCCTCAGATTGTAAACGGCAGAACCTTGGTTCCTATGCGAGGACTTTTCGAGGAACTTGGTGCAACTGTTGATTACAATAACGAAACACGACTTATTACAGCCAAAAAAGGAACAAAAACAATCACCCTTACCCCCGGAAGCGATAAGGCAACCGTAAACGGCAAGGAAATCACACTTGATGCATCGCCATTTATCACACCTAATGGCAGAACGGTAGTTCCTGTACGATTTGTAGCGGAATCGCTTGATGTTCGTGTCGGCTGGGATCAGAATACAAGAACAGTGTATGTAATGGAATAACAGACAAAAAACACGCTTTGGAACAAACCAAGGCGTGTTTTTTTCAATTAACATACGTTGAACCAAAAATTTGCTACAACAGCGTAGGGGCGACTCTGTGTGGTCGCCCGTGGTTCGTTTTTGATTGGCTTTCCGTAAAAACTTCACCAAAATTTAGCAAAATAATATTTGTTTTGTTAAATTTTCAGAAAGAAAGTTCTCTTGAAATGCAGTATATAATGAGTTAAAATATAAATATACAATAGGGCAAAAGGGATATATCCCTTTTATGTTCCTGTACAGGAACATAAACTGTCTTAACCCGTGAATGTAGGGGCGAAAGCCTCCCTTGTGTAAAGGGAGGGGGACCGTGTTAGCGGTGGAGGGATTGTAAAAACTACAAAACAATCCCTCAGTCAGCGTAGGGGCGAACCCTGCGTGGTCGCCCGTGAATTACCAACAACTGACAGAATTTAATTTAATTTACATATTTCAAAACAAAACAAGGAGGAAAACAGAATGAAAAAAACATTGGCACTCACTCTATCACTTGCTCTTTGCGTAGCCTCTCTTACAGGCTGCGGCGGCAAAGAAAAAGCAACGAGTAAATCAGCACCGGACGATAACGACACCGTTGTAACCGTATGGACAGGTGACGGCGGTGGTCAGGCAGTCTGGGAAAAGCTGGTTGACGAATGGAACGCTACCGAGGGTGACGAAAAAGACATCTACATAAAGTGGGAAACCGTGATGGATGCAACTCAGCACGACGTTGCACAGCAGAGCGGTCAGCTTCCCGAAATTGTAGGGCTTTCCGGAGCACGAATCAAGAAGTTCCAGCCTCTTGGAGATATTATCCCCATTGAGGACCTTCCCGGCGGTAAGGAATTTTTGGAAGAATATGATATGCCCGGAACAGAGGGAAGTAACGTATTCGACGGTAAGCAGTACACAGTTCAGAGAAAGGCTGTTACAGCAGGTCTTGCATATAACAAGGATTTGTTTAAGAAGGCAGGCATTGTTGATAAGAACGGCGAAGCAAAGGCTCCCGAAACTATTTCCGAAATGCGTGAAGCGGCAAAGAAAATTACCGCTCTCGGCGGAGGTGTATACGGCTTTGCATTTCCGCTTAAGTTCGCTACTTACTACACTGTAGAAATGCAGACCGAAAATTCCTTTGATCTCGATAATCCTGCCACAGAAATTGATTTGGATAAGCTTACGGTATCATATCCCGGACATAAGGACAGATATCAGTGGGTGCTTGATTTAAAGGCTGACGGCAGTATGTTCCCCGGGGCAGAAACCCTTGATAACGACACTGCAAGAGCATACTTCTCATCAGGTATTATCGGTATGATTCCGGCAGTGAGCTGGGACGTAGGCGTATATACCACTCAGTTTCCTGCAGAATGTGATTGGGACGTATGTCAGTTCCCCACACTTGACGGATACGAGTTCACAGAGAATGCGGCTTCAATCAGCGGTGGTATGTCAATTTCAAAAAATGCACTTAAAAACGAGAAAACCGCAAAGGCTACCATGGAAGCATATAAATTCATCTATTCACTTGATACGAGAAAGACCCTTTTTGAGGAGGGTATTGACCTTAGCTGTAAGAAGGACGTCCTCGAAGTGGCAGACGAAAGTAAGATAGACCCCAGACTGATTAAATTCGCTTCTTTTGTTCCCGATGAGATAAAGACCTATCCCGCTGAAAGCTATAGCATTGAGGGAGAGAACTGGAACACTCTCTTCCAGAAGGTATGGATGGGTGATATCACCCTCGACGCAGCAATCAAGGATTTTGCGGCACGGAACACCGCAGGCCTTAAAAAGGCTGTAAGTCAGGGAACATATGACGTGGCACGTCAGAAAGAAATCAACGCCGAAAAGCGTGCAGACTTCGAAGCAAAAAAAGCCGAGAAATAAATGGAAAATCCCCCGCATGCCATCCTGAACGTAGGGGAGGGGCTTGCTCCTCCCGCAAATCGAGATTCTTCGCTACGCTCAGAATGACAGGGAATATATTCGGAGCCGGAACACTCCGAATATACATTCCATATAAAGCCTCCCTTGCCTAAAGGGATGGGAACCACGCTTTGCGTGGTGGAGGGATTGAAAAAACCACAAAAAATTATTTAAATTAAATTACAAAATACAAACCCCCGTCGAGCGGTGCCTCGACAGAAAAAATGAAAGGAAGTAAAAACAATGGTAAAGAAAATTTTATCACTGACAGTTGCAATAATGCTTTTCAGCGTAACAGCATTGGCAGTTGTAACACCCGTTACTCTTGCACAGGCAAGCGAAGAGCCTGCTCCTGTTTGGGCAGACGGTACTTCAAAGATTGAATCTCTCGCAATCGGGGACAATACTCATCTTGCAGATCTTGAACAATGGGACGGCACTGTTGCCGACAGCCTTCAGGGCGCAGGTACAGAGGCTTCACCCTATCAGATTTCAAACGGTCGCGAGCTTGCAAAGTTTGCCGCTATCGTAAACGGCGGAGAAGCTTCTGCATGGGCTGTTCTCACAAGTGATATCCATATGGGAGATAAAAGCTTGGACGTAAACTGGAAATCACATCAGATTGCACAGTCTGTGGCATATACAGGTACGTTTGACGGTAAAGGGTATACAATTTACAATCTTAGATTTCAGTCAAATGCATCTCCTTATTCCGGAATGTTTGGCGAAGTTAGTGGTACAATAAAGAATTTAAAGCTTAGCGATATTTATTTTACTGATACCAAGACTGCGGGACATTCACTTGGAGGACTGTGCATAACTCTTAGTGGAGGCACGGTTGAGAACGTAACCGTATCCGGCGAAGTGAAAACTAACAATGATTCTTCCGTGGTTACTGTTTTCGGCTCAATTGCAGGAACTGCATCAGGTGTGGCGACAATTAAGAACTGCTATAGTGACCTTAAGATTGATTTCAGCAAAGGAACAAACGCTCAGTCAAGTTCTTCTACATCAGCTCAAGATTATGGTGTTGGTGGTCTAATCGGTACGGTTGCCGCCAGTTCAACTGTGACCGTAGAAAACTGTGGCTTCGGAGGAGTGCTTAATGCCCCGAATAACTATCGTGTGGGTGGTATTGTAGGTAACCTCCGCGGGCAATATGGTGAAAGTAAAGTTGTTAATCTTAAAAACTGCTTTAATACCGGTGATATTACAGGAAGAGGTCAAGTAGCAGGATTGGTTGGCTTCGGTAATGGGGGCGGAACCTTCGCCGGCAATGCATACAATACAGGTACTGTAGTTACCAGAGAAGACTATTATGCGGCAGGTCTTGCTAATGGCGTCACCAAAGGCAGTGACAACTACGTATACAATAGCGGTGACGTTCAGATTAAAACATCTGATGATGCCGCAGATACATTCAATTCATCAACTAAAGCGGCTATGCTCTTTGTGCGGCACGGCAACAACAGTGCCGGTAGCTCACAAAGGTATTACGCTCTTAACTCCACTTATACAACGGGAGAAGGAGATGAAGCTGTTACGACTTTAAAGCCGATATACTACGGAGCAAACGCACAATCTATTCCTACCAACAATAAGTCGGCATACCGCCTTGCTTCGGAGGACTTCGGCTCAGAAACTGTTTTGTCAACTCTTAATAAAGAAGAGGGTAATACAGCTGCCTTTGCCGCAGACATTGGTATAAATGACGGAAAGCCTATACTCGGATGGCAGGCTAATAATCTTCAGCTTACAGGAAGTGCCTACGAAATTACCGCAGCGAAGCCTATGACAATTTCACTTGCAGAGGCAGGTTATTTCCAGATAGAGGTTACTTCCATAGCGGCAGATAATGTGGATATTATATTAACCGATGCACAGGGAAATGCTATCGAAACCAAAACGGCAGGAAAAATGGGTGCTACTGTAAAGCTCACATTCAATTCCGGCGATGCCACAGAGGTTAAGCTCACAACCGCAGGACGTGCTATTGTAACGAAGAATCTTACAAAGGCACAGACTTCGGGTACAGAAATAACTCAGCTTTCAAATAATAATTCCAAGGTTATCAAGACCACTATTCCTGTAGATGCTCTTGATAACGGCGACCTTGCAGCACTCATTTTCGTTCATTATGATGAGGAAGATGCTATCAGAGGAATCTATTACAACAAGGTTGATGTTGCAAACGGCAAGGCTGCTGCTATAGTTGATCTTTCTGCTGTTACAATTAAGGCAGGAGATGTATTGAAAGCATTCCTTTGGAACGGTGAAACACTTGCACCCGTTCTTGAAACACCGGAACAGCTTAACAACTAACAGGAGAACTATATGAAACAATTATTCAGAATTATTGTTTCTGTAGCATTGATTTTTTGTATATCCTCCGCCGCTTTGGCGGCAGAGGATATACGCATTTCTCTGCTCAGAGATGGTGATGATTTAACCCCAACCGCAGAATCTATATATTTCACACGCTACACTCCATGGTTTAAGTCCATGCATATTGTTACATTGGCTGAGAAAGAATCAGGTGCTATTGGCGGCGAGGGCGGTCAGCAGATTCGCTGTATGGATATTTCTCCCATAGATAGCAATCTGATTCTTGCAGGCGGCGATACCACAGGCGTCTGGATTACGAAGAGCGGGGGAGACCACTGGTATAATATCACCCGTAACATAGGTGAAACAGATATAGCAGACGTGCTCTGCCACCCGACCAATAAGGATATTCTTTTTGCCTACTCAAAAGGGGAGGGCGCAAAGGAGCTTAATATCCCCGGAATATTCCGCAGTACCGACAGCGGTAAAACGTGGGTACGTATCCTTGATGACTATATCACAACCTCTAAGGTGGACAGACTACTCGCCTATGATTCAAACGGCAATCTCTATGCCGTGACGGGAAAAGGAATCTTAAAATCCGCAAATGACGGAACTACATGGGAAACAATTCTCGCTCCCTCAGAAACGGTTAATGATGCGGACAATACAGCTCCGGCGGTATCTATCAATGTATCGGACGACGGAAAGACAGTTGTTGCCTGCTACTCGGGAACTACCCATAGCCTTGCAGGAATCAATATAGGTACATATTCAAACGGCACATGGACTTGGACTAAGAAAAGCTATAATGCAAACAGTAGTATGTTGGCTGTTGCTGTAGTCAGCTATTCTCCGCTTAAAATTGTTGCTTCCTATCACGACAGTGCTACAGGAAATTACGGCCTTGCACTGACAAGTGACGGCGGCACAAGCTGGACAAACTTCAACAATAGCGGAAGTGATTTCTATTCCTATGTATGGTCATGGTGCCGGATAACGAAGGCAGATATCCTTGAGGGATATCTCTATATCACATATGATAATGCCGACAGAGCGTTCCGCTATCTGCCCGTAAGTGAAATAGACAATGCAGCAAGCACGACAGGATGGACGGCTGCCGATGTTTCCAAGCATGTATCGGGAGCATCGAATATGTACATAGCCGCAGGCTTCGACAGATGTGAGGATTATATCATCGCATACAGCAGCGGCGGAATATATAAATGGGAAAAGAGTACCTCAGCGTGGAAAAAGGCATCGGGCGGCTACACAGGTATGTCGATAAGCCATTTCAATATGGATGCTTCGGGAAATTTAGTTTTGTCAAGGATAGACGGCAATATCGTCACCTCAAACAGTGCTTACACAAAAAGCAGTACGCCCTCGTTTAACAAGCGGCCGAATCCTTCTACCGCAGGACGTACGATTGCTACCTTTACGGTGACGGATCCCTCAAATCCGAGTCGTTATATCGTATGGAACGGTAATGCCAACAGTTCAAAATCCTCTGTAGGAATAATTGTAACGGAGGACAAGGGCAACACATACGTTGATAAAAACGGAAACAAGCTGTCATTGACGGAAAACGGCGGAAAATATTTCCCGAACCGTGTTTCCGATCCTGCCGGCATGAACACGCATGTGCTTGAATATGATGCGGATAATAAGAATATAATTTATTCCTCATGTGCCACAAGCAGTGATAACGGTGCCACATGGAATTTAAATAAGTACTTCATTCTTGATATATGCGATGCCGATCCCGACAAGATGATTGCTTGGGATATATATGGTGACAGTCCTACATTTTATATTATGTATTCCGACGATAGGGGAAAGACATGGACCTCCCTCTATAAATCCAATATGACGGACAAGACAAGCGACGAAACAAAAGCATTCTTTGATGCTGCGGATTCCAACAGAGTCTATCTTGTGTCTTGCTGGGGTTTAGGAGTTATTGACATTTCAAAAGGAACTTTTACGTCAAAATCTCACAGCTTTGGAAGCGGAAACGCTGTCCTCAGGCAGAATCCGAAGTACCCGAAGCATCTCTTACTCGGCGCGAAAGGCTTCGATACGGATAATACGCCCTCACTTCTTGAAAGCCTTGACGGCGGAGAAACATGGCACGTGGTTCCCGGAATATTTGGCATCAGAACCATCAGGGAAATACAGTTTTCCACTACGACTAACGAAGCGTTTTTAGGCTCGCACAACGGAACTATAGTATACGAGTACGATAATTTCTGGCATTATACCACGGTAAAGCTTACAGACGGCACAGACACTGTCAATACACAGTTTGACGTGTATAAGGATTCAAACGGCAGAAAGTTTATCCTTTCTCCGTCGCAGATGTTTGACACGGGTGAAAAAATATTTACCGGCTGGAAATACAAGGACGTTTTGTATAAAACAGGTGCAAAAATTTATATTGAATAAAGACAAAGCCATTTGGGAAATCCCAAATGGCTTGCTTATTTAATATTGGGATGAGATTCTTCAGTCGTAAACTCCTTCAGAATGACAATCAAAGTATTTCCTGCTTAACAAGGCTTTCTTATTTGTCATTCCGAGTGCAAACGAGGAATCTCATCACCCCAATATTTATTATAGAACCCCAAAAAGAAAGAACATGTGGGCTCTCCCGCATGAGTTTCGTTTT
>JAZQAB010000044.1:0-3759 GCA_045545055.1 Clostridia bacterium
ATATATCTACAGATTGGAGCACACCTATGATACAGAAAGAAATTAACGAAATAAGAAGGCGACTTAGCGGAGAAAGAAACTGCATTTCACGCTTTTACGGCTGCTTTGTAAATCAGCAAAAGGAAATTGTGGCAAGAATAGACGCCAGCGGTGCATTGATGCCGCAAAATGAAAAGGACAGATTTTTGGCAATAATAAGAAAAACCCTCTCCGGAGGGCTTGGAAAATGCCTTACGGATATTACATTTACTACAGCACAGGTAACAGGCAGTGAAGAACATGGTCTGCTGATGAAGCTTAAAGACACAGCACTTTCCGACGAAGAGGCACGTGAAAAATTATACACAAAAATAATTGAAAATGTACAGATGGAGGGTAATTATGTTATCCTGCTGATTGCCGATACATATGACATTCCGTTTAAGGGTGCTGACGGTGAGTCACGCGGTAAGGATTCAACGGATGTTTTTTCCTATTTTCTTTGCAGTATATGCCCTGTAAAGGACGGCAAAGCCGAAATTGCGTATATACGTGAGGAAAATGAGTTCCATTCATTTATCACTCCGCAGACCGTTGCATCTCCCGAGGTCGGCTTTATGTTCCCTGCTTTTGATGACAGAAACACAAATATCTACAATGCACTTTTTTATGTGAGAAATACTGCTATAGTTCAAGAAGCACTTATAGATTCTCTTTTTAAAACAAAAGCTCCTATGTCCGTCCCCGAACAAAAAGAAGTTTTTACAAATGCACTTACCCAGACACTTGAAAATGATTGTAGCTTTGATGTGGTACAATCAGTGCACGAGCAAATCCGCGAGAGAATAACTCAGCATAAGGAAAGCAAGGACCCACAGCCTCTTGACTTTACGGCTGATGACGTGGGAAACATGCTTAAATACAGCGGAGTTGCTGAAGAAAAGGTTCAGGCATTCAGAGAAAAATGCGATAAGGATTTTGGAGAAAATGCAACCTTGATACCGACAAATATAATTGAAAGCAAAAAATTTGAAGTGGTAACTCCGCAGGTTAAAATCACTGTTGACCCCGAATATACATATTCCGTGGAAACCCGTATAATTAACGGAAGAAAATATCTTCTTATCCCTGCTGATGACAGCGTAACAATTAACGGAATCAATATTAAAATTCCCAAAGAAGAATAATTGAAAAATGAGAGGTGTTTCTCTATGGATTTTATACATATAAATCCGCACATCCGTGTGGCACTTCATATTAAAAAGCTGGATGATTTTTCCCTGCTTTCAAGAAAGCATTATAATTATGATTGTCGTATTTTTTACTTTTTGGAAGGTACGGGGATATGTAGTATCGGAAACTCTAAATACAAAGTAACTCCGGGGTTATTTGTTTATATTCCTCCGGGAAATTATTACAGCTTTGATGTATCGCCCGATGTAAAATATTATGTGCTTGATTTTGATTTGACTGATGAATTTGCCGATATAAAGGATTCCCTCGGCGTTTCATATGATGCTATTGATAAAAATAGGATTCCTCATTATGTAATGCAGGAGGAATTCAAGCGTACCATTATTCATAAATCAGAGAGAGTTCGTGAATATATAAAAAAATGCGTGGATGAGTTCAATGGTGTTCGCAAGTACTACCGCAGTGCCGCATCCTCCGCATTAAAAACCGGTTTTATAGAATTGATGCGTGAAATCGAGCTTAGTGATTCAAGAACCCTTACAAATAATGTAATTGAATTTGTAAGGGAAAATTATCACAATCCCTATATTTCAAACAAGGATATTGCCGACCATTTTGGTTACCATCCGTATTACATAAGCAATCTCGTTAAAAGTGCAACAGGGGTTACGCTGAGAAAATTTATTATCAATCACAGACTGCGTGAAGCAAAAAGACTTCTTGCGTCGACAAAACTGTCTACGTCAGAAATTGCGGAGAAGTCCGGCTTTCGGTCGGCGACCTACTTTAACGAGCTTTTTAAAGAATATAACGGCGTTACACCACTTACATACAGAAAAATACACAAGCATATGTAAAAAAGTTCCGATTTGGGGATAGCCTCCAAATCGGAACTTTTTTACTGTATAGGAATTTGCCTAAATTTAATTCACATGAAACTGTGTACGTGCAGTGTTCGGGTGCGACGAGGGTGAAGCGGCACGCTTCTTTTTCATTTGTATAATTTTGCAAGTCCGCCTTCGCCCGTTTCTCTGTAATGACGGGACAAATCCTTCCCCGTTTCATACATTGTCTGCACAACAACGTCAAAAGAAATTTTTCTCGTATCGGTCAGGAAATTTGCAAGGTTAACTGCATTTAAGGCACGCATTGCCGCAACGGCATTTCGCTCAATGCAGGGAATCTGTACAAGACCGTAAATCGGGTCACAAGTAAGTCCCAAATGGTGCTCAATTGCAATTTCTGCGGCATATTCAATCTGCTCCAGACTCATATTATAAAGCTCTGCCAACGCCGCAGACGCCATCGCACATGCCGTGCCGATTTCCGCCTGACAACCGCATTCGGCACCACTGATTGATGCATTGGTTTTAACGATGTTACCCACAAGTGCTGCCGTTTTTAATGCCTTGTATATATCTTCATCGGAAAAATTTCTTTTTTGCTGAATGTAATAAAGTACTGCCGGAAGAACACCGCTGGAGCCGCAGGTAGGTGCAGTTACTATTTTTTCACCGCAGGCATTTTGCTCACTTATTGCAAATGCATAAGAACACACAAGCCTGTTTTCCCTTGTTTGCTCGGTTTCATCTATATGATGCTGCTTATACAGAAACTGTGCTTTCTTTTGCACCTTGAGTTTTCCCGGAATGCAACCTGTATCAGAAAGACCTTTTTTTATAGAACGCTTCATTTCTTCCCAGATTCTGCGGATAAAGGCATCTATGTCCTCTCCCTCACATTCATTCACATATTGCCACAATCGAAGGTTGTTTTCCCGACAGTACTCAGCCATTTCAGAAAAGGTATGAAGCGGATACAAGTTAGTATTTTCCGAAAGCTCCTCCCCTTCTATTGTAATCTGTCCTCCACCGATACTGCAAACACGGGAAAATCCCATTTTTACATTATTATTAAAAGCGAATATATCCATGGTGTTCGGATGGGGGATTTCCTTGGTGATGCAATCAAACTCTATATCACATCGAGTTGGTAAAAACGCCTGTGTTATGGCGTAATCAGTCATGTGTCCCTTGCCTGTTTGTGCCAAGGAGCCGTAAAGAATAACTTTATATCGATCTGCATCGGGATATTTACGCTTGAACATAAGGCACGCTTTTTCCGGTCCCATAGTGTGAGAGCTTGAAGGTCCTCTGCCTATTTTGTAAAGCTCACGGATAGTGGGCATGGCAAGCTTTACCCCTTCTTTCTTAAAGGCGGGCTCCAAATCAGAAAAGAAATACTCGATACTGACATTATAAAGCTTACAAATCTTATATATTGAATCAATACTGGGATATGAAATTTCATTTTCCCACTTGGAAACTGCACGGTTTGTAACCCCGAGGCTTTTTCCGAATTCTTCCTGTGTCATTCCCAAGGATTCACGCAAGGAAGCTATTTTCTCCGCGAAATTTAGATTTATCATGATCAATCTCCAATACACGTAATTTGACGGGCGACCACGCAGGTTCGCCCCTATGCGTTAAATTATACCAAATTTATTTTCACCTGTAAATGACATTTAATACAAATTTTATCAACCGTGAGTAGAAAACCCCAAAAAGCGACACATTGGGGACAGTC
>JAZQAB010000045.1:0-4296 GCA_045545055.1 Clostridia bacterium
GCTTAACTATCATCAGTCAATGAGGTTTACCTATGACGGACAGTCCGTGATAAAAGAGCTTCTCCGTGTCAATGAGGAAGTTAAAAATGTAAATAACGCTCCATATGTATTAGCCCCCGAAGATTTGTTCAAACCGGCAAAGAAAATCTTCAACGGCTGGGACATAGACGGGAAAATTTATATGCCGGGTGACAAAATTCCTATCTCCGATTTAATTTGATAAATGGGAAATTCTACGCAAATGGAGTTGTTATAAAACTATTGCAGGGAACGGATTTATCCGTTCCCTGCAATAGTTTTACGCAAAAAAAATTTGTATTATTATACGTTTTGCGATACTCCCTACAAAAAATCTCTTTATAAGAATGAAATTATATTGTCAAACGGGAAAATCTGTTATATAATAAAAGCAACATCACGGAAAACAGGTGAAAAGATGATTGATTCAAGACTGCTCAATAAGCTGAAAGCAGTAACAGAGGAAGAACAGAGATTCTTAGACGGTGGGATAGATATAGAGCGTAATATTTATATGCAAGGCTCACTAAATGTGATAAACAGCCAAAAACTGCTTGAAAGAGGTAAGCTTATAACCGTAAGACCTCATACCAGATTTGTCAGATTCCCCGAACATTCCCATGATTTTATTGAAATGGTGTATATGTGCAGTGGTTGCACCCACCACTTGGTAAACGGCAAAAAAGTCACACTTAAAGAAGGCGAGCTGTTGATTTTATGCCAAAGTGCAGTTCAGGAAATACTGCCTGCAGAACATGATGATGTTGCCGTGAATTTTATTGTTCTGCCATCTTTTTTTGATGACGTGCTGAGAATAGTCGGGGAAGAGAATACGCCGCTTCGGAAGTTCCTTATTGATACGATAAAAGGAAATAACAGCGATACACCCTATCTCCATTTCATGGTTTCGGAAATTTTGCCCATACAAAACCTTATTGAGAATTTAATATGGAATTTATTGCATAAGGTTTCAAACAAACGTAACATCAACCAGAAAACCATGGCACTTTTGTTTTTACAATTAATAAATCATACTGATAAGCTTGAAGCATATGAACAGGATGAAACAATAGTAAATGTTCTCAGATACATAGAGGATAACTATAAAGACGGAAGCCTTTCCGAGCTTTCGCAGATACTTTTTTGTGATATGTGTTCTTTGTCGAGAGAAATTAAAATTAAGACAGGAAAAAACTACACAGAGCTTTTGCAGGAAAAAAGACTTTCGCAGGCATGCTTCTATTTAAAGAATACCGATATGACAATTGAAGAAATTTCTGCTGCCGTCGGATATGAAAATATAAGCTACTTTTATAAGATTTTTAAAAACAATTACGCTGTTTCTCCAAAAAAATATAAGGATATTGCAAAAAGAGGTCTTGTATAGAGAGTCAAGACCTCTTATGCAAATAAGGATAGTTTTTTTCTCAAACTAAGTTATTTAAATCAAAATCATACAATGATATACTTAATTAAGAGGTGGAATGAATAATGTACGTACTTGCAGTAGACATTGGAGCATCTTCGGGCAGACATATTTTGGGTTGGCTTGAAGACGGAAAAATTTATACCGAGGAAATCTACAGATTTGAAAACAATATCAAAGAGGTAAACGGTTCTTTGCTCTGGGATATTGAAAGCCTTATAAAAGAGGTTAAAGCAGGCATTAAAAAATGCAGCGAAATCGGAAAGATTCCTAAAACTGTCGCTATTGATACATGGGGAGTTGACTATGTTCTTCTGGACGAAAAGGAAAACATCATTTCTCCTGTATACAGCTACAGAGATTCAAGGACAATAACTATTCCCGACAAGGTTGAAGAAGTTATTTCAAAAGAGGACTTGTATGCACGAACAGGTATACAGAAGCTTAATATTAATACTATTTATCAGCTGTACAGCGATAAGCTTTCGGGCCGACTTGATAAGGCAAAGCACTTTTTAATGGTACCTGCCTTTCTTTCATATTGCCTTACGGGAGTTATGAAAAACGAGTATACAAATATGACAACCACAGGCTTTATGAACGCAAAGGAGTATAAGCCCGATACATTCGTATTAAATAAGCTTGGAATAAGTGAAGATATTTTTGGAGAAATTCTGATGCCGAGCGATTTTATCGGTGACTTCACAGAAGAAATGCAACGCTATTGCGGTTTTAATGCAAAGGTTTTATTCTGCCCCAGTCATGATACTGCATCTGCTGTTGCGGCGTGTCCCTTGAAGGATAACGATGCATATATATCATCGGGAACGTGGAGCCTTATAGGAATTGAAACGAAAGACCCTATCCTTACGAAAAATGCACAGAAAGCTAATTTTGCAAATGAGGGTGGAATAGAACACAGATTCCGTTTCCTTAAAAACTATATGGGAATGTGGCTTCTCCAGAATATCAGGCGTAATCTCGGAAAAGCACTTACCTATGATGAAATGATGACAGAGGCAATTAACAGTGCAAATTATTATTACATAGATGTAAACGCACAGGACTTTGTTGCACCTGAAAATATGATAGATGCAATCAAAAATTATCTTGATAAGCCTGATATGACATTGGGAGAGGTTATAAACAGTGTGTATCATTCTCTTGCAAGGTCATATAAATGGGCGATGGAGGAAATTGAGTCCATATCAAATACAAAAATCAGCACGATTCATATTGTGGGCGGAGGAAGTAAGGATAAATATCTTTGCTCCCTGACTGAAGAATACACAGGAAAAAAAGTAGTGACAGGTGCAACTGAAACAACTGCAATGGGAAATATCATTTCACAGTTCTATACTAAAGACGGTGAGTACACTTTGGAAAAATTAAGAGAAATAATAAGTAATTCATTTAAGGCGTGAGGAGAATTAAAATGAGCAGATATGAAGAAACCAGAAAAATCTACGAAGATTTGGGCGTAGATACAGAAAAGGCTATAGAAATTCTGAAAAATGTTCCCGTTTCCATGCATTGCTGGCAGGGTGATGACGTAATCGGTTTTGACAGCATCGGCGAGCTTACGGGAGGTATCCAGACAACGGGTAATTATCCCGGAAGAGCAAGAAATCCCAAAGAGCTTATGGCAGATATAGATAAGGCACTTTCCCTTATCCCCGGTAAAAAGAAAATAAACGTTCACGCCTGCTATGCAATTTTTGACGGTGAAAAGGCAGACCGTGATGCACTACGTCCTGAGCATTTCAAGGCGTGGGTGGATTTTGCAAAGGAAAGAGGAATGGGGCTTGATTTTAATCCCACATTCTTCTCTCATGCAATGGTTAAAGACAATCTTACTTTGTCTTCACCCGACGAAAATGTAAGGAAATTCTGGGTGGAGCACGGAAAAAGATGTATTGAAATATCACAGTATTTTGCAGAAGAAACGGGAGTTGCCTGTGTTATGAATATCTGGATTCCCGACGGCTATAAGGATATTCCTGCAGACAGACTCGGCCCCAGAGAAAGATTTAAAAAATCTCTTGATGAAATCCTTTCAATGGATTACGATAAGGACAAGGTATATGTGTGCCTTGAATCAAAGGTGTTCGGCATAGGTATGGAATCATACACCGTGGGCAGTGCGGAATTTTGCCTTAATTATGTAAATCAGAAGGGGATAACCCCTCTTATGGATAACGGACATTATCATCCCACAGAGGTTGTTTCCGATAAGATTGCGGCAATGCTTCCGTTCCACGAGAAGCTTGCACTTCATGTTACAAGGGGTGTCAGATGGGACAGCGACCATGTGGTATTGTTTGATGATGAAACAAAGGAAATTGCAAAAGAAATTGTTCATCATGATGCACTTGACAGAGTGTTTATTGCAACAGACTATTTTGATGCATCAATAAACCGTATATCTGCATGGGTAACAGGAATGAGAAGTGTGCAAAAAGCCCTTCTTAACGCACTTTTGCAGCCAAAAGATGCTCTTAAAAAGCTTCAGAACGAAGGAAGACTTACCGAGCTTATGGTGCTTCAGGAGGAACTCAAAACAGCTCCTATTGGTGATGTGTGGAATGAATATCTGAGCCGTGAAAACATTAAGAGTGATTATATAACAGAAGTGAAAGAATACGAAAAGAAAGTACTACAGGAAAGAGTTTAAAAGACGTTCAGCTTTCTGAAAGAAACACACAGGGGGTGCAAAAAAACGAGTTTTTTTGCACCCCCTGTTTTAAGGGATAGGAAAAGGCTTCCCCTCCCGAAGGCGTACGTAGGTACGTCGGGAGGTGAACCCTTTTTTTACTGTATAGGAATTTGCGTAAATTTAATTCGCATGAAAC
>JAZQAB010000046.1:0-28721 GCA_045545055.1 Clostridia bacterium
CAAAAAACATAATTTGAGTTTTCTTGCAATATTATTTTCTCACATTTCCCCATTTATCTACAGACAAAACTTCATATTTAAGGTCTGTACTATGAACTCGAATTTTTTCATCAACTGTTGATGCTACCTGTCTACCATTTGCATATACCCGATAATAGCAGTGTTCCTCGTCCTTACATGAACTCCAACGAAGCCAACCATCTTTAACCTCTATTCCGAATATTTCACTTGGGATTCTTTCAATATAGTCCGTTGTCAAAAATATAATTGAACGTGGAGGCAACACCGTTTCAATTTTATTATCCGTTACTTTTACAGTTTCTGAGAACTCTTGCAAATCACCAAAATCGTTATATGGAATATCTGCAGCTTCAAAAACATATTTTCTGAGCGGTTTGCTGCAGTTATGTTCAAGTTCTATAGTGGATACAGTTTGTTCGTTTTTCCAGTTAATAATCGCAATCGATACAGAAGCATCTGGATTTGTAATAGCACAGCAACGAACATACTTATCATCCCAATCACAATTTAACACTCGAGAACCTTTCTTAAAGAACTTTGACATATATCCCATAGTGTAGAGAGCTGCTCTTGAACCATAATCTTTTTCGTCATCACACCATTTTATAAGACCATTCTTATTATAGCGATAAGATAGTCCAAACCCCGAAAAACGAGCCGCATTGTATTTTTCTTTTTCTTCTTTCGTATCTCCATCTTCACAAATAAAGGGGTCAGGATAATCAAACATTGTCCAAGAAACAGCAGCAAAGCAGCCTGTGTTTATAGCAGCCATTGCAACCTCAGGAAGAGCTATGGCAAAATCTGCCTCTGTATCAGGCAAATTAACGCAATAAGACGCATCATTTCCCATAGGAAAACCAAGTTGACCTGCTTTTTGATATACATATCCAAATTCGCCAAGCATAAAACGCTTCTCGACGCTGTTAGCACTGCTAACTGGTCCTGCGAACGAATCACACATATATTTATAATTACTTAAATCACCGGGGACGGGGCCATTAGCATATAAATGAGCACAGTACATCTCTGTAACTTCATCCATATTCTCTGTCGCCCATTGAATCTGATGATAGTTATGAGGTCCAGAACAATCAGTTGCAAGTAGGCCTATATTTAATTTATGTCTTTTAAACGCCTTATACAGACATTCGTGGAGCTTCTTAAATAATTCTAAATTTTTAGATAAATATGCGTATGTATTCCCACAAGACAACTCGTTTGTAACGCAATAATATCGAATTTTTGTACACTTACGAACATTGATAAGATAATCAAGATTAGTTGCAACTTTTTCACAGTATTCCTCAATATTAAAGTCATCCATAATCATAGGAATTCTGCCAGGCACAGCATATAGAAGCGTATTTGCTTTTCGAAAAGTCTTATCATAGTAGTCTGCAAATGAGTCCATTGCTTCCTTTGTCCAATCCGCATAGCCTATAAAAACTCTCGAAAATGTTGGAGAAATTTCTCTGAACACCTTAAGTACTTTTTCATTTAAAAATTCGTCCGACATAAGTGGCGTCATAGTTGCCTCACTGTTGTGAAAACCAATGCCTCCAAAAAGCCATCTCTGTCGCGGTTTTGTTATCTTTATTATACTCATAGTTGATCTCCTTTATTTTTATTTTCAGAACAAAATCAGCTTTTCTCTATTCAGCACCACAAGTAATCATTTATTTCTACAGGTCTGAGAACTCAAGCCTCATCATCATATGCCATCATTGATGCCATTCCGCATATATATCCAAATTCATATGCCCGAGAGGTGTGTCCCCATCTTGTATCGTTAGTCAAATACGGAACATGGTCATCCAGAACAAGACCATCGTACCCATGCTCAGAAAGTGCTCTCATAACCTTGCACGGATTATACCTGCCGTCTCCAAGGAAACACTCCCCGAAATTTTCAACGGTACCCTGGACATCACGGAAATGCACCATATGTATTCGATCCCTCGGCACAAATTCTTTAATCATATCAAGTACATATTCCTCACCGCCGAGTTGTGAGAATGTACCCATACAAAAGTTAATTCCCCACGCCGGGCTATTGGCAATTTCCTCAGCCTTCAGAAAATCTTCTTTTGAAATAAAGATTCGTTCAACTCCGGCCACAACAGGTAGCGGAGGATCAGACGGGTGGGTAATAAGCTTAACTCCTGCCTTCTCGGCTTCCGGAATGACTGCTTTAATAAAGTATGTAAAGTTGTCCCAAAGTTCATCTGAAGTAGGTGGATTATCTTTATTATCCATGTTAATCATATGATATTTGCTGACTGCATACGCATTGGGGACCTTATCTTCTACAGATTTATCATATGCCGACACCGTAGCACCACCACGATATGGCTTTGAAATTGTTGTCCGCCAAGCCCAGGTCGGGCAAAAATGGTGGCCAAGAATAGGTATTCCGACCTCACCCATGTTATGCAGAGTTTTTATATAATTCTCAATTTGTTCATCACGTCCCGGCAAACCCATTATGACTTTGTCCAAAAACCTTATGGGAACATTTTCAATCATATCAAGTGTAAGCCCGAATTTTTCAGTGTATTCCTTTAACCACTTTAATGCCCTTGTTGACCAAAAATTTTCAGCATCTGTAGCTATCGGCGGAGTGTTAAAATGAAATCCTCTCGAGCCTATTTGCTTCGCAAGCATCAGAGCATCATCGTTAAACTCCTTTATTGCACCCATTATTATCTTCATACTTATTCCTCCATACAGATTCTTTAAGCTATTAGTTTTTTCGCTTAATATGCACCGTTAACAATAGAGGAAACACCACCGTCAACAATAACAGTAGAGCCTGTCATAGGATGTGACATATCAGTTGCGAGGTAATATACATTTTTTCCCATAGTTTCCTTTGTTGAAAATTCTCTGAGAGGTATGGACTCTAATCTTCTATCAATCTCTGCTGAATCAAGTGCATCATAACGATCTGTCCATATAGCTCCCGGTGCCAAGCAATTAACCCTAACTCCATATTTTCCAAAATCAAGAGCAAGACCTTTCGCCATCGAAGATATCGCTCCCTTACTTGCAACATATGCACTACGCTCCGGAAGTGCACTTTCATAGTTTATAGATCCTATAAACACAATCGTACCGCCTTTTGCTTTACCGGTTCTGAGCATCTGCTGAACCGTAGCTCTTGCAGGCATAAAATAACCGACAACATTTGTGTTAAGAACATTAACCCAATCCTGAGGATCTACAGTAAGAGGATCCATCCATCTTCCGAGGTCAGCTGCAACACAAACCAAGGCATCAAGCTCAACTCCTGCGTTTTCAATTTTTTCAAATAGCAAATCCGTATCTGTTATTGCATCCAGCGGAGAAAATCCGAACCCAAAGCAAGGAGTATCATACTGCTTTTCAAGTTTTGCTGCAACAGCCTTTACCTGATTTTCATCACGACATGTAATCACAGTTGTCCAACCTTCACTTAAAAATTTCTCTGCTATTCCAAGCCCGGAATTTCTTTCTCCACCAATAATTAATACGCTTTTCATAAAATTCTCCTCATTAATATTTATAATAATTTATAGTTTTTCCCTTTGTATTGAGACTTGTTTTAAATGTTTTCCCGGCATCTGTATATTCTTCAGTGTCATAAAAGCCTGCCGTTGTAATGAAAAGCTCATTTAAATCCGCTCCTCCAAAAGCACAGCAAGATGCCTTGGGGCAGGGTACCGGAATCTCATCTTTGATTCTTTTAGAATCTTTGTCTATTTGAATCACCTTGTGCCCGTCCCATAGTGCAACCCATAAATCATCATTAGCATCAAGTGTCATACCATCAGGTTTTCCAAGCTCAATCGGCACATCCATAAATTTGCGTCGATTAGTAAGCTCCCCTGTTTCCTTTTCGAAATCGAAAATTTCTATCATTTGCCTTGGGGTATCAATATAATACATATGCTTTTCATCTGTTGTCCATTCAATACCGTTGGAGCATCCGCATCCTTCGAAAAGTTCTGTGAGCACCCCATCTTTAAGACGATAAAATGCACCCATATTATTATCATCCGATGTCCCGACATAAAATGCTCCGTCCGGGCCAACCTTTCCGTCATTAAAACGTCTGCCCTTAATTTTTATATCTTGATGAGCTTTGGACATTTCACCATCTTTATTCAAACGGTAAATAGCATCTTCAAGTGCAACAATCAAATCTCCGTTTTCGCAAACACCCATACAACCTATCATCTGTGGTAATGTAATCTTATCACACTTGCAATTTTGCAAATTATGCTTCCATATACATTCCCCACGAATATCCAAAAATAGAAGTGTATTGGTTTTTACATCCCATAAGGGCCCTTCTCCTACAAGAGAATTGGTGTTATTGACGATGATCAAGTTTTTTTCCACAATCTCACCTCTGTACTCTTCCCGAACCATCGCCACCCATAAGTGTTAGCACTTCGTCAACGGTCGAAAGATTTACATCCCATTCTATTGTCTGTTTGAGGCACGATGCTGCAACTGCATATTCTATACAATCCTGATTTGAGAATTCGTGTCCAATTGCATAAATAAGCCCTGCACCAAATGAATCTCCGCCACCAACTCTATCCACAAGATGAACAGCATATTCCTTTGAAAAATATGCTTGACCGTCGGTGTATAAAAGACCGGACCAGTTATTATCAGAAGCACTTATACTCTGTCGCAAGGTTATTGCAACCTTTTTGATGTTATATTTTTTACATATCTGGTCTGCAACATAGATGTATCCTTCTTTACTGAGTTTACCTTGTGTTACATCTGTATCCGGTGCACTTATGCCAAGAACCTTTTCAGCGTCCTCCTCGTTTGCAATAAGTACATCAACATATTCTAAAAGCTTCTCCATTGTGTTTCTGGCCTGTTCGGTTGTCCACAAATTCTTTCTGTAATTTAAATCACAGCTTACAGTAATGCCGTGTTCTTTTGCTTTTTTTAATGCCTCCTCACATAGAGTTGCAACATTTTGGTCAAGTGCCGGAGTGATTCCGGTAAAGTGAAAATATCCTGCATCTCTAAATATTTCATCCCAATCATAGTCCTCGCTTTTTGAATTTATAAATGATGAATTCATTCTATCATAAATCACACGCGAAGGTCTCTGAGAAGCACCTTTTTCAACATAGAACAAACCTATTCTGTCTCCACCCTTTGCAATAAAATCTGTTCCTACACGATATTTGTCAAGTGCCGAAACCGCACATCTTGCAATTTCGTTTTGGGGCAGCTTGCTGACAAATTCAGTCTTTACCCCCATATTGGCAAGTGACACACAAACATTTGCCTCGGCTCCTGTAAAATTTGCTTCCCAATAGGGTGACTGTAAAAATTTGAAATAATTCACGGGATTAAGCCGCAACATATAATCTCCGAATCCTACCACTTTTTTCATGATGACATCTCCTTTACTTTTCTACAATATGTACTGCAAATCCAGCAATTTCATTTTTAAGATATGCTGCCAAAACATTACCGTTTGGTTTCATTTTGATGCTTTCTTCAATCACTTCATAGCCTTGTCTTCTAAACCACGCAAGTGCACGCAACGACGAACGTGTTTTAAAGCCTATATGGCCTTTTGTGCCATAAAAATTCGTTTTCATACATTCTACTGCATCACCTGCAAAAATTGACGAATTACCAATTTTAACAGGCATACGGAAAATTTTTCCAAATTCAGCTGATGTTGAATTTGCCTCATCTTCAGTATTGTGATTTATACCCACATGAGCAAGTTCAAACCCAAGCGAAATATCCATCGCTTTTCTGCATGAAATTCGGATCCCCTCAAAATCTCTGTTCTTGAGTTGCTCGGCTGTCGCCATATAACTGCCGCCACAAGCCACAACCTTTTCGCAACTTAAATACTTATCGAGATTAGTGTAGTTTATTCCACCTGTAGGTACAAATTTAACCCCTTTAAATGGTCCTGATAAAAGCTTTATCGCTTCGACCCCACCACTGAGTTCAGAAGGGAAAAACTTTAATATCCGAAGCCCCATTTTATATGCTTTTTGCATCTCGGTCGCAGTCGAGCATCCCGGAAAAATTTCAACACCTTTCTTTAAACAATATTCAACCATTTCAACATCAAATCCGGGTGTTACAATATAATCAGCACCTGCTGCAAGTGCCTTATCTATCATTTCGATATCAAGTACAGTTCCGGCTCCAACAACCATATCCGGGAAGTATTTTTTTATTTCCGCAATTGCTTCAAGAGAGCAGTCTGATCTTAAAGTTACCTCAATTGTGTGAATCCCTTCTTCAATAAGAACAGTTACAAGCGGCTTCGCCAATTCTACTTCTGTTATGTTTATAACAGGTAAAATGCCACTTTCTTCAATTATTTTACTGCAATTCATAAAATCACCTCTTTTAATTATTCAACATTTTTCTGTTTGTTTTACTATTGTATGGTTTTTTCGCACATTGCTATTTTTCGCGTTTTTGCTTCAAAATGCTTTTTTTCTGAAACCGGACACTCCTTAATTGCACAAGCTACCGCCCTGCCGAGTAATTTAACCCCAGCTTCGTTAGGATGAATCATATCCTCGCTTAAAAACTTATCTCTGTCTTCAGGAAGGTAGGGTTTAATTTTTGCAGTAATTACTTCGGAAGGGAGAAGCACACTTGCTGCATCAATAAATTCAACACCCTTTGTTGCAAGTTGCTGACGAAGAACATTGATAAGTGCCTCATATTCAGCACCGGGGTATGCATCGATACCGATTGTCTTTACTCCCTGGTCAAGAGAGAGGAAATCTTCTTTCCAACATTCAAAATTCCGTGAACAAGATTTTCCTTAATTGACTGAGGGATATTTACCTTGTTTACCGCATTCGGGTCAGCATAAGGATAGGGATGAAACATAAAACTCATAATAAACTCACCTTTCTAAATTTTCTTTTATTGTATGGTTTTTTCATTAAATTCAATATACTCACTTTTTTGTACCGAGTGCTCACCTTCAGATACGGGACAATTTAAAATTGCCTGAGCTACTGCATTACCAAGAAGTTCTACACCTTTTTCATTAGGGTGAATCATATCTTCACTAAGATATAATTCTTTTTTATCATGCATTATTGAAAACAAATCATTAACGAAAATATCTTCGTTCTTAAAAGCGTTTAATACAGCAGCATTGTATCTAACAATATCTTCATTCCTATGTGCTGGTGGCATTGGTCCAACAAGATTATGCTTTTCATCGCTTACCGGAGTTGTTGTTGCAAAAATCACTTTTGCCCCTGTACTCTTCAAAACTCGAATTATCTTTTTCATATTTTTGACATATTCATCAATTCCAATAAAGCAACCATCCTCGGCGTATAATATCGCAGTGTCCCATAATCCTGCATTAAAATGAATGATATCAGGGGATGGGTATTTCGTTAGCCAAAATCTGAGACTATTAAGAACGTAAGAAGAAAAACGACAGTTTTCTTCTGGTGCATATATATCATAACCATCTCCCAGCCTTGACTCTACATCTTTTTCATAAAACATTCGTATCGAATCACCAATTAAAAGCACATTCATTGTTTCACCAGCCTCATCTTTTTTGATACAATTTTATCATTTAAGAATTGCTTGGTCAATAAACTATTTCGTCTTTTGATATAAGTATATTGACTTTTTCTTTTTTTCATATAAAATATAAAGTATATTAGATGCGGAGGAGTTTTTATGGATTTCACTATTTTAGAAGCGAGAAGATTTGTATCTTCCACAACTACATACGTAACTCGCAAGGTTAAAGACTATGAGATAGATATGGAATTAGGAACTGGTAGAATTTATTCCTACAACTCAATAAAAGAACATTCTCTCACTCCTGGGGACATTCTTGTTAGAAAGCCACACGGGATTCTTTCCGCAATTGGAATACAGGAATCTTATATACTTACTCTTGATTTCAGTAATTGTGTTAATCAAGATATGTATTCACGAAACAAACAAAATGAATACCAGCCCATGTGCAAACATGAATCGATACTACGTCTTGAACCAATTATTCATCCTACCCATGCACAAGAGTTTATGAACATCTATCAAAATCTTATTGCTTTACCAGATAAAAATTCCTTAATAGCTAAAGAGCTGGTACACCAACTTATATATGCTTTAAACGCAGAAATATTAAAAAAGAACTACGAGTTATTGAAACCAAAAGCAACCATTTCTGAAACTATAATTTTATATATGCAGAAAAATCTTCATCGAAGCATCACGCTAGGTGAACTTTCAAGATTAGTTCACCGTGAAAAAAGTTACCTTATTAGACTGTTCAAAAAAGAAACTGGAAAGACACCGATTGAAGCTCTAATAGAAATGAGACTCACCTTGGCGACTGATTTAGTAGCAACTTCTGATTTAAGCATAGGTGAAATTGCTGCACAATGCGGTTACAACACAGTTTCCTTTTTCATTTCCAAATATAAGCAGCATTATGGAATGACACCAGAAGAGCATCGACATTTTATAAAAGAAAATCAAAACACATAAATTAAGTGATTAAAAAAACGCTATTCACATTACTGTGAATAGCGTTCTCTCATTTTTTCTAATTCTCTTATTGTCGTTATCCTCTATAGTCCATATTTTGCCATAGTCAAAATCTTTACATTTGCTTTGTTTTCATTCATTCTAAAACCTCCATATGTTTTTTCTTTGATACAATGAGTGTATAATCACACAATCATACGCATCAGCTCCTTTTCTTAAAAATTTTATATTTAAAGCAGTTTCCTGCATTAAGCAATAAAAAAAGCAGAAACAAAAAACTCATTATGAGTTAATCATTTCTGCTATATATTTAGTACGGTTTCCCGCAATTAAAATAAAAAAGCCAACAGCATCTAAACCCAAACGGGCATAGTTATACTGTTGGCTTAAAATACAAACACGACATCTCGTATGCTAAGACTTTGTTAAAGCCGCAAAAGGAGCAAACTGAGCAGCACGGTTTATCATCGGCATTCTTTTATAAACTGACGATTCGTGATGTGGCAAATTTATAATATCATCATATCGGTTGTTCAACTTTTGTGACCTCCTATCTGAGAATTACGCTGTCTGGCAGTCGATTCTTCAAAAAGGTTGTTCCCTTTAAGCACAGCATTTTTACCGTATTTCTTTTTCAAATTAATAGTGGTTTCCTGCAGGGCGCGTTCTTTTTTCAGCCTTTCCTCCTCCGCTTTTCTTTCCTTTGCTTCCTGTTCGTAATCAGTAAATAGATTTAGCTGCTCAGGAATATTATCATCCGGAATATATTTTTCACTGATTATATGATTTGCAGTAATGGTTATTCTTCGTACAAGAAGCATTTTATCTACAATTTCATCATACAAGTCAAGAGCTGCCTTTGTTATAAGAATTGCAGAAGAGGTATATCTTCCGATATTTGCGGTACCGTGTGCGTGTTTTGGAACTTTTCTGCCGTAATAATCATCCGTTATTTCTCCCTTGTAATTTTGCCTTACTGCTTCATTTGATAAGCTTTCTCTGTCATATCCGATAGTTAACACAATCTGGTCTGTAACTATCCTCTTTTCAAGCATATCGTATGCAAGAAGTTCAAGCATTTCTCTTACAACAAGCCTTGCATCCTCGAATATATAAGCACAATGTAATACTTGCCCTGTACTTATGCTTTTACTTTCAGGCTTATACTCTTTAATCATTTTCATTGTGCAGGGTTCGTATCCCCAAGCATGGTCAATCAGAAGTTCTGCATTAATTCCAAACATTTTATATAACTTTTCTTCACCATATGCAATTTTAGAAAACCTCGCTATATCTCCCATTGTATATAAACGGTTTTCCTCAAGTTTCTTTGCATATCCGTTTCCTACTCTCCAGAAATCAGTAAGAGGTCTGTGCGACCACAATTCTCTTCGATAAGACATTTCATCAAGCTCCGCTATTCGTACTCCGTCCACCTCCATTCAACTCTTATTATACCCAAACCACACAAACCTTGTCAAGAACATTTGTTCGCTTCTTGTACAAAAAAATATACAGGCAGTCAAATGACTGCCTGCAAATCATGTATATTTCCTAATTTGTCTTACTGTTGCAATTCTGTTATATCCGTGTCTGTCAACATATTCAAGAGCATCAATCTTTTTTGCAAAAGCTAATGCATTCTTAAATTTTCTCACATATTGTCCGGTCTTTCCTATCATCATCGGAACATCACCGCAGATTATAAATATGTAATATGGAGTATTTGTCTGTTCAGACATCACAAACATCCTCTCACAATATAACTTCTTACAAATTATACCATAATGTGACTATGTTCGTCAATCAAAATTATTCAGGAGGTCTGCATCTACTGCAAGCTCTAAGTCCCATTGACTGAGCTTTCGCTTTTGTTGTTTCGATTTTGCTTTTAAGATAAGAACAAGTCCCTTTGTGATAACATTCCCCGGTATTCGTGATATATACTACTTCGGCATTCTCTGTTGCTGAGTTGTTGTTTAAAGTGTTTTCAGGCGGAGCATTTTCCTTTATTTCAGATGCTTTTTTATCTACTGTTATGTTGTCTTTTTGGTCTGCAGTAACCATTATAGTTCCTGCTTCATCAGTACGATAAACCTTTACATTATTTTCATCCAACAAAGAAAGAACTTCATAGTCCGGATGACCGTACATATTGTCCTGACCGCAAGAGATTACAGCAATCTGCGGTGTTGTTGCTTCAATGAAAGCTTCAGAAGAAGAACTGTTTGAACCGTGATGCCCTACTTTAAGTACATCAACATCAATTTCGGAATTTAAGATTTCACTTTCAACTATTCTTTCTGCATCACCTGTAAACAAAAAGGATGATTCCCCATATATAATTCTTACAACCGCTGAATAGTTGTTCATCTCAGAATACTCTTCTTGCACAGGAGATAATATGTCTATCTCTATTGGACCGCTATTGAGAATAGATGTACCTGATTTGGCAACATTCAGGTCAATGTCTTTTTCTTCTATGACATTAAGCAAGTTTTCAAAAGAATACGAGGTATGAACAGCGTTAGGCATATACATTTTTTCAACAGGAAAAATTTTCAGTACCTCTGCCATTCCTCCGATGTGGTCGTCGTGAGGATGCGTTGCTACAACGTAGTCAATATCTCCATACTGTAAATCCTTTATATACTCTACAATATCATCGCCATCTTTTGGATTACCTGCATCAATAAGCATTGTTTGACCGTTGCCAAGCTCAATGAAAGAACAATCGCCTTGCCCTACATCGAGAAAATGAACTCTCATCAAACCGTAAGTAGAGGTTATTCCGGGTACTACTTCAACATCCAAGTCTTCTCTTGGATTGCTTGTAATCTTAAATTTAATAGCATCTTCCGTTATTTCCGTTGTTACCCTGCTCTCAGTTTTTTCTTCTGTCTTGCTACACCCTGCTCCGAATAATAAAAGCAGTGAAATCAATAAGCTTAATACCTTTTTCATTTTCTCTCCTCCTCGCACAATCACCCACATAATCAACATTATGTGGGTGTTTGCTTACTTTAAAAGTTAATATTCCTCTGTTCTTGATTTTAGCTCATTTCTTTTTGGGCGTTTTTTGAAAGATTTATAGACCGATAATTTTCTATTTTTGTTATCGGTTTTGTTTGGTTGCTCAAAAGTATGTAATTCTAATTAAATTTGGTATTCAGGCCACTTTTTCGTTCTAAATCGTTGACTAATTTTTGCTTTAGCCGTATAATAACAACAGATGGTATTTTAATTCTGTTTTTTTGACCACATAATGTTGATTATGTGGTATTTTTATGCCCTGATTCGTATAAGTCCGAGTCTGTGCATTTGCTGACGGTGAATATCTCCGTTTTCTATTGTGTAAATTCTTGTAGTGTTAATGCTGCTGTGTCCGAGAATATCTGCAAGTCTTACAATATCTTTTTGTATGGAGTAAAATGTTCTGGCGAATAAATGGCGAAGGTTGTGCGGAAATACTTTTTCTTTTTCTACACCTGCATCTTCACAAAGCTTTTTCATGGCTTTCCAGATGCTGTGCCTGTCTACCGGATTTCCGTTTCTTGTGATGAATATACATCCCTCGGTTATATTTTCATCTTTTGTGTAAGCTCTGAGTATCTTACACAATTCCCTTGTCAAAATTACTGTTCGTATTTTTCCTTTTAGTTTTACCTGTGCCTGACCGAGTTTTAAACTTTCCACTGTTATATACTTAAGCTCCGACACTCTGATTCCGGTGGAACATATTGTCTGCATTATCAAGTATAGCTTTTCATTCTTTTTTGATTTAGCAGCAAAGAGTAGTCTTTCATATTCCTGTTTTGTTAGTTCCCTATCGCTCCTACTGAATACTGCTCTTTGTAGCTTTAGGTTTTTAACCCTTAATTCAAACCATTCATTGAACTTAAAGAAGCTGTTTAACGAAGCAATTATTGAATTAACGGTTACAGGTGAATATTCTTCAATCAGCTTGTGCTTGTAATCAAGCACAGTGGTTTTCGTGAGTTTTCTTCCGTCTAACCATTCGTAAAATTTCGCTATATCACGAATGTACTTCTCAATAGTCGCCTTTCCCTTTTCCTCACTTATAAGATAATCCCGATATTTTTTGATTTTCTCTAATGTGATTCTTTTCATACATGACAACTCCTTCGTTCTGTTTGGTATATTTATATATTATACCACTTTTTCATTTTCTACTCTACAGAATGTCTGTTGTCACGATTTGAACTTTAGAGTGTTAGCCTTGTACCTCCTTTTTATCATCTACAAACCATAGCACATTAAGCAGTTCAAAGCTATCACACTAAAGTATAAAAATAATTATTAAAATGTATCAATTCTAATAAAATCATCAGACACCCATCTAATGATTTTATTAATACACGTTATCTTCAATTTCCATTAAATCGTTAAACTTGATTATACGATCCTCTATAGTTATTTTCCTTTGTGTTTTGTCAATTTTCATTACTTCTCCTGCAATTTTATCTATGCTGCCATCGTTGAAAAACAATACACTTATTTTTTTACCTTCGCTAAGATTTTGGAGTGCTGAATTTAGTTTTTCAGCCATATCTTCAGTTAATTCTTTCTTCTCGGCAATCTCGCGCTCTTTTTCAAGCAAAGCTTCTTCCAATCCTCTTAGTGCAGAGAACGGCTGAAACTGTTTAGCTCTTTCTGCCGGAGTCATTTTCCTTCTTCTCATTCTCCTGATTTATGTCCTCCAATCTGCCTGTTACGCTGTCTTGTTGTAGCACTGTCGTGCAGGTCAATTCCTTTGAAGACAGCGTTTTTGCCATACTTCTTTTTAATATCAAGCATTGTTTTTTGAATTGTTGTGCTTTTCTCTATTTTCTCATTATTGTCAAAAAAACTCATCTGCCTATGGTCTTCCCTAACAACATTGTTGCAATATATGTGTATTCTCCTTATCGGGTATCGAAAGTCCACTATATCCCGGTAAAGCTTTGATATTTCAGGAATAAGAACCGCAGGAGCATTTGTTTCTGAATCCACTGAAAATGTTCCGTGCGCAGGTTCAAGATTTGCCTTATATGAGTATCCGACATGTAGTGTTACAGATTTAGTGACATATCCTTTCTCTACCATTTGAAAGCATAACTCATCCATCATTTCCTTTACGACTATTTCACCGTCTGAAAAAGTGTAGTCTTCGGGTAACACCTGACCGCTTGTAAAGCTTTTTGTTTTTGGTCTGTATGCTTTAATATCAGCTATAGTGGTGGTTTCTAAACCGTTGGCATGGTCTATCAGTAATTCTGCATCCACACCAAAAACCTTATACAGCAAGTCTTCATTAGCTTTTGCAATACCCTCCATCGTATAAATTCCCAAACGTGCCAATCTCCGTGCTGTTCCTTCGCCTATCCTCCAAAAATCTGTAATAGGGCGATGATTCCACAAGGTTTTTCTATAGGTTTCTTCATCAAGAAATCCTATGGAATCAGGAGAATGCTTTGCGGTAATATCAAGAGCAACTTTTGTAAGATAGAGGTTTGTTCCTATTCCGCAGGCAGACCTTAATCCAAGCTCATTATATATTTCATCCATAAGTTTTTGCCCTAATTCCTTTGGCGTCATATGATAAAGGGAAAGATAGTTTGTAACATCCAAAAAGGCCTCATCGACTGAGTAGACGAAAATATCATCCTTTGAAATATTCTTTAAATAAATACCGTATATTTCAGCGGCATAGTCAATGTAAAGCTTCATTCTCGGCTCTGCCATAATATATTCAATGTTTTTAGGAATTTCTCTTACCCTGCATCTGTTTTTTACGCCTAATTTTTTCATTGCTGTTGTAACTGCAAGGCATACTGTACCTCCGGAACGGTCCGGATCAGCAACAACAAGCTTAGTTACCATTGGATCGAGTCCTCTTTCCACGCTCTCTACCGATGCGTAAAAGGTTCTCAGGTCAATACATAGATAGTAGCGTGTAGTCAATTTTTTCATCTCCATTCACAACAATCTAATAGTAGTATAACCCTATTTTTTGAAAATTGTCAATAGTTTCACCAAACATTTGTTCGCTTTTTTTGAAAAATAAAAAGCTCACCCACTTTTATAGTGAATGAGCCTTTTATAAGTATAGGAATTAGAGATTAATTATTTCACCATATCCTTAAATGCCTTGCCTACCTTGAAAGCAGGAACCTTACAAGCAGCAATCTGAATCTTCTCTTTTGTAAGAGGATTGATACCCTCACGAGCTGCTCTTTCACGTGTTTCAAAAGTACCAAAGCCTACGAGCTGTACCTTATCATCTGCCTTAACTGCTTCCTGAACTGTCTCGATAAATGCATTCAATACTGCTTCTGTATCTTTCTTTGACACACCTGTCTTTGCTGCCATAGCTGCAACGAGTTCTGTTTTATTCATTCTCAAACACTTCCTTTCCGTTGGTTTATGCCGAGATTATAACATATTTTTACAAATATTGCAATACTCACGTTGATATATTATTATTCCTGTAACCCTTAATTCAGTTTTAGTCTTCTTGTAGGTTCACTATGAACCTATCCTCGGTTCAGAAAATGGGCAGAAAGATTGCGTTTTGAGCTATTACAAATTTTTTGCCACACATTCCTCCGGTGTTTTATCTTCTCTTATGCCTTTAAGAACAGGTTGGCGCATTGCTCCTGATTTAGTGTAGTTCATAAATTTAACGGTACAGACCATAACAGGCTCTATCCATTGTATTTCTCCCTCCTCCGTCCATTTATTTAACGGAGGAGTATTTCTTTTATTGACGGCTTTTATTCTTTTGAAATTCTCACCACGGACACCAAACGCAACACTGCCTTTATATACAAGCTCATCATTATAATACTGACCAAGAATTACGGATACCATATTGTTTTCTTGCTGAACATATCCGCAGATTACAAAATCATCATCAAGCATATTCTTGATTTTAACCCAATCCTTTGTTCTCTTTCCGGGGTAATACAGGCTTGATTTCTTTTTAGCAACAATACCTTCAATATTCTGCTCTGTTGTAAAATCAAATAATGCTTTACCGTTTTCTTCAACATATCGTGATATAGCCACTCTGTCATTTTCTTTCAGCACTTTATCAATTAACTTCTTACGTTCCGTGACAGGTAAATCAGTAACAGATTTATTATCGTAGTATAAAATGTCATAAGCAATAAATGATGCAGGGTGTTCATCTGCAGAGAGCTTTATTTTAACGGGATTTGTCATTATTGTTCTTCTTTGCAGAGCTTCAAAGTCAGGTTTTCCGTTTATTAAGACTATAAGCTCACCGTCTAAAATACATCTTTTCTTTGCCTGTTTATGAAGCTGTGACAGTTCGGGAAATATCGGATCAATTCTGAGATTCCGTTTATTTTTTAATTCTGTACCGTTTTTATCGAGATATGCAAGACACCTGCATCCATCCCACTTTAACTCATAAATATAATCTTTATCGTCAAACGGCGGAACTTCGTCACGAATGAGCATTGGAGTGACAGTCTTATCTTCAAATAAATCTCCCATTACTTTTTACCTGCTGCCTTTTTAGCAGGTTTCTTTGATTTCTGCATTTCTTTGAGTGTTTGCTGCATTGCCTCCATAATGTTAATTACAACGATTGTAGTATCGTTATCGCTTGCTACTATTTCCTTGCCGTCCTTCTTCATCTGAATAATTTCAAGGAGCTTTTTCTGGTATTCATCGTGATATAGGTCCGGCTCAAACTCTTTTTCCATAGCTTTAATCAAGGTTTTAGCCACTGTTACCTCTTCCTTACTCACCTCAAGCTTTGGTATGTTTTTCGGAATTACCTTAACTTCATCAATAAAGAAGAGCGATACTGCAAGCATTCCCTCTTCTGTTGGAATTATGGCAAGAAGCTTTTCTGAATTTCCCATTACAGTTTTTGCGATTGCAATTTTATTTTCCTCACTCATAGCTTGACGCATAAGAGTAAAGGCTTTTTCTCCGCCGGATGTCGGTATTATGTGGTATGTCTTATCAAAAAATATAGGTCTTACCGAATGAAGGTCTGTAAAATGAAGTATAGTTATGTTCTTATCTTTTTCAGACTTTGCCTTTTCAAAATCCTCATCGCTGAGCGTAACATACTTTCCATCCTCAATTTCAAAACCTTTAACAATATCCTCATTGCCAACTTCTTTTCCACATTTTGAACAAACTTTTTTATATTTAACCCTGCTACCGTCATCTTTACATAACTGATTAAAATGTATATCATTGTCCTGTGTCGCTGTATATAATTCTACAGGCACGTGTACCATACCGAAGCTTAAAGCCCCTTTGTGTATTGCTCTTGGCATCATAATCACCTCGGAGTTATCTTTTCCTTTTACTGCCTTTTTATTACAAGAAACTATGGCTTATTTTCACCTAAATGATAGACATTACTGCTGTTAGCTCCGTTTTCTCTGTATCTGCGTTCCTTACAGATAAAACCTGCCTTTACCAAATCCTCCAATGCTCTTTTTACGGTACTTCTGGAGAGCTTTGTTTCCTTGCAGATAGTTGATATAGACGGAAAGCAGGAGTCCTTGTTATAGCATTTATGAAAGAGATAATAATACACACTGCAAGCTCTTGGAGGAAGGTCTGCTATATATAATTCTTTAATGCGGTCTTGCTTTGTGTCTGATCGCACCAACTTCATATTCTCCTTCCTGAACATCATCCAGCGGTTTATTAATAGCAGACATAATTGTTCCTCCGCTGCTTGATTTACTGCTTGCAGACTCTGAATATCTAAACGGCATTCTGCCCTCTCTGCGCTCAATCTCTTCCATCAGTCCATCTTTTCCTGCGTAATAGACTTCTTTAACCTCTTTCTTGTCAACGGTATATTCCGTGTTAAGTTCTATACCCCAATTAAAGAACAATTCAAGCTTTGTCCTCATAGGATGGCATCCTGTCTTGGTGATAATGAAATGAAACCTCGGCAAAGTTTTAAGCTCATCTACGGTCATTAGCGGTCTTGCAACCATCTGCAAGCTTCTTGAGCCATCTCCTTTCGACTGAGTTATTGAACCTGACATTATGGTCTGTTCGCCAAGATTTTTGCTCATTACCTCTGCCGTTTCTGAGTTAGGTGCAAAGCCGCCGAATACGGTGAGCTGACAGTTATCTATGATTATCTCTGCACCTTCTTTACCGTAGTTTTTTTCAAGCTGTGCCTTACTCTGAATTATAGCAATAATACTGATTCTTCGTGAACGGCCTGCAGAGAACATCATTTCTGCCGAGTCAATTTTTGGGATAGTTCCTATCTCATCAAGATAGAACATAACTCTGTTTTTCAGCTTTCCCTTAGTTTCATCTGCTATTGCAAGCATTTCTCTGTAAAGCTGCTGAACTATGAGAGATACAAGGAAATACTTAGTATTATCCTCTTCGGGCATGATGAGGAATAGTGCTGATTTTGTATTACAGAATTTCTCTGCATCGATAGCTGTATCAAAGCACAGAATTTGCTCCATTTCCGAGTCCAGAAAGGCATTAAGTCTTGAAAGTGCAGTTGATAATACCGACTGCATTGCCTGTTCCGAAGTATTGAGAGCTGCACCTGCAAACCACTTCGCCTTATGAGTGTCCGGAAGCTTTGCCATAAGAGCCTGAAACTGAGTCATTTTTTTATTTGTTGCCGATGCTGAATTTGATGGTGCGAGTAAATCCTGAATCATTTTAAACACGGATATTATATGTCTTTCTTCCGGTCTGCAATATTCCGCAACAAGCAAAATTACGGAAGTTAAGAGACCTTCGGCAGCATCATAGAAGAAAGCATTCTGACCATAGCTTGATGCATCACCCTCACCTGAATACACGATTGTTTTTGATGTGATTTTCGCATACTTTTCCGCTTTGGCTTTATCTGACAGTTCTCCTGTATCTTTGTACTTATCCATATACTTATTAACCATAGAAATCATATTAAAGGTATCGCTTTGCACCGGATTTCTAAGGTCTATTACCGCCACGTTATATCCGTACTGTTTGCAGATATGACCGTAGCTTCTTGCAAGGTCACCCTTTGTATCTGTAGAGAGAAAGCTCATTCCTGATGCACAGGCATACTCAAGGTTCGGATACAAAAAGCAAGCTGTTTTACCAACACCTGCCGCACCAATCATAAGTGTATGTACATCGCCTGAATCAACTACTGCACAGAGTTTTCCGTTCTGTCTTCGCATCCCAACAACAGTTCCCTGCGGAAGCTCTTTATTTCCTTGCGTTTTTCTCCATTTCTTTGGTTCATAGGGTACAAGCTTATATATCTTTCTAATCTCTTTCTCGGTGGCAAAACGGGCGTTACCGTGCTGTCCGTGACCTACTTTTTTACTCTTAATGGTATTAAGGCTGTACACATTTGATGCAATAGATAAAATACCAATCAAAGAAAACATTATCACTCCGATTATAAGCAAAAGTTTTACTGAACTATTCAAGTATTATCATCTCCCTTCACATCGACAAACTAAAACATTCATTCTGTGCATCCACCGCCATTAAGTCCTCATTCCAATCCTTAAGCTTCGGAAGTATTCTATCCCATTCTATACCTTTTTCAGTAAGCTCTTCACCTACACGCTTCACAATTTTATCTCCTGCTTCATCTTGGTCAACACAGAAGTATACCATTTTAATATGCTCGTTGTTTTCAAGAATGTTTAGAAGTGCATCCTTTGCTACTCCTCCCAAGCATACATAATTATGCTGCTGCCACTTTTCTTTATTCATTGTAATAAATGACAGCATATCAATCGGAGCTTCGAACACATAAACATTTTCACTTGTGCCTATGTGACGAAAATAATATTGTTTATCACTACCCTCTACATCAAGAAAAAATCTGCTTCCGGGTATTGTACTTCGCAGGTGCATCTGTTTCATGATACCGTTTTCATCATATCCACAAAATGCAACATTATGAAATTCTTCCGTCTCAACTATCTTTTTCTCATTCACAAAATACTGTACTACATCCGGCGCTATTCCACGTGTTTTTATGAGATATGCAAAGCTTCTGTGCATATTTTCTGAGAGCTTTGGTTGAATAAAAACAGGCTTTTCTCTTGGTTTCTCATCTGTCTGAACAAACTCTGCTCCGTCTTCTCCGTTTAGCAAATAACGTACTGCTTCAACATAATCCATATTATAAAAATGTTGAATAAACTGAATGGGGCCTCCCCCAATCTGCTCACTATGTCTGAACCATCTGTTACCTCTTATAGTTGTACTTTCATGCCTTTGCCAACGGTATTCACTGCCCTCTCTTTTGAGCTTTTCTCCTTGTCTTTTAAGCATTTCAACAATGTCAATCTTACTTGCTCTTTCAATCTGTTCATCGGAAAATTTCTTTTTTACCATTCCTATCACCTCATCTTTATGCCGAGGCTCTTTTTCTTTTTAGCAATACGGATTCTTTCTTTTGAGTCGACAATCGTTTTATTAAATCCATCAACCTTTTTATCTGTATCATCCTCAATAATGCTTGCAAGTCTGCAGAACAAATATGTTGCCGAATCTATAACAGCATCAGCTCTGTACTTAGCCTGATATGCCTTTGCTTCCTCGTACCATTTCTTTGCAAATTCATTTCCGTGTTCGGCTGAAAGCTCAATATATTTAAGACATTCCTCTTCGTCACCTTCTCGGAAATATAGCCTTGCAAGTGCAAATTCAGCATCAGAGTTATTTGATTTGGAAGCCTCAAGATAATATTCCTTTGCTATTTCTAAATCTATCGCCGTTCCCCAGCCTTTTTCATAAAGTCTTCCTAACCGGTAACAGTTTACTGTATCTTCAGGCTCTAAATTTTCAGAGTAATGCTCTATTATTTTTCTAAGCCACTTATCTGATTCTTCAGCATTTGCTTCGCATCCGATACCTTGTCTTAACATAGTACCCACTCGATAAAACGAATGCACACAATTCTTCATTGCACTTTTCTCATAATATTCAAATGCTTTTTCATAGACCTGCTCTGTACCTTTTCCGTAATAGTATAAATTGGCAAGACTAAACATTGCATAGGCATTTCCCTTTTGAGCAGATAACTCAAACCATTTCTTCGCTTCTTCATAATTCTGAAAGTCAGTTTTTAAAGCATATATTCTGCCTGTCTGATATTCAAAAAATTCAGATGCTCTCTTCTTTTCCAATTGAAGATATCCATTAAGAGCTTTTTTATATAACCTGTTTGCTTCATCTTCATTCTTATCAACAAACAGACCGTTCTGATGCATTTTTGCGAGGTCAAATATTGCAGGTACATTTCCTCTTTTTGCTTGCCGAAGCATAGAGTTATATGCCTTTTCGTAATCTTTTTCTTCATACAAAAGCTTTTTTGCTCGTTTAAGTCCTGACCTGTAATCACATATAAATGTATCGGGGATTTGATGTTCTGACGGAGGAATATATGGCGGAGATTGTGGCTCATAGTCTTTGTCAGTTTCTTCTTCAACTTCTTCATTTCCATCCTCAATCTCATCAATAAAAAAACGGTTATCGCCAAGCTTAACTGCTTCGGCTATAACCGCATTTTTTATTTTCTTAAATTCAACATTCTCCCACAAAGGCGGGAACTCAATCTCGCTGTCCTTATATACCTGAATGATTTGTCTTTGAAGTTCACACCATTGAGAATACATTTTCTGTATATCATCATCTTGTGACAGCTCTTTTACTATTTCATCGACCTTCATTTTTAAGTCTTTGGAGATATACGCATATTGTTTCTTGCCCTTATGAGTTTGTAAATCCTCCGTTAAATCAAGAAGCATTTTACAGACTTTCGAATCTGAATAATCTTTATTTTTTATCCTCTCTGTCAGTTCTGAAAGCTTTAGCTTTGCTTCATCAGAGACTTCATCCCTTGCATGTGTTTTCGTGTCATATAACTCATATAAATCACTTTTAAAGATTTCATTTGCGAGAATAGATTTTATATTTTCAATCTTTTTTTCTGTCAGAAATCCGTGCTTGCTTCCTGTTGAATAAACCATCATATGAAGATGCGGATGCCCTGCCTCATTATGATATGCACCGTACCACTTAAAGTCACTCAGCGGTATTCCAAACTCCTTTGCAATTTGAATTTGTTTTGAACGGATAAGGTCACGCCACATTTCGGCATTATCGTATCCAACTCTTACTGCATCCTCTCTCATTAAGGAAATGATAGGAGTCCATATAACACCATCGTGGTTTTTGATTTCATTCTTTACAGTTTCAAGATTGATTTCATCCTCTAAACCGAATAATCCGTGGTCTGTAAGCATTTCAACATTCGGTCTTGTTGCGATGTAGCTAAGATACATTTCACGGCTCTCAAAGACTTCGGGATTGTTCTCTGAAATAACAGTTATAAGTGCAGAAGCATTTTGTTTTGTAGGGTTATTTATGTAGTCCTGATACTCAAAGCTATTCTTTTCTTCAGGACACTTTTCAAGCATTTCATCGATGAAATCAATCTGTTTTTGAGTTGGTTTTCCGATTAAAACTCTTTGATTTATTGTCTTATCAACTCCGTCACGCTTTGCGAGGTAATTCACATATTTATCTACTGATTTCATCGCTTTCAGATGCTTAATCTTAACCATAATTTTAGGCATTATTTATCACCCTTTTGCTTATACGGAAACTGAATTGCACCGTTGATTTTTTTGACTTCCTGCACACAACTTTCGTGTAATATATCTGCATTTTCAGGATTTACATTCATCTCTTTAACTATCAGCCAGAAGATTTTAGAAATCTCAACCGACTGCTTGAACATTTGCCGTGCCATTCTCTTTTCAAAACTGTCCATAGATGACTGAAATACTTTCATAAGAGTCTCACTGATGAAGTCCTCATTCGTTTGGCTGTGGAGATATCCGTTATAAAATTCTATGGCTTCGTTTATGTATTCGCTGCGGTTTGATGCTTTTGTAATCTTTACATTTGCATCACATTTTTTCAGAACATCTTCCTCAATCCATATACTGATATGTTTTTTCTCCATAATTTCTCCTTTCTGTGTCTGCACCGTGAAAAGTACCACTCAATGCCTTTCCCTGTCTGTTCATTCCAATTTTCAGCACCTAAACAGCACCATGCCCCCTCTTACAGCACCACCCTCCGCTCGGCACTGCCGTGCGGTGTCAGAGGCTGTGGAGGCGGTTTATCGACACCACTGCTTTTTCCTGCTTGGCTACACGACTGTCTGCATTTCATCAAAAAATGGCTCTTATTCACTTTGGTTTTAATGACTTTGCGTAATCACCCGTTTTTAAATATCGATTTTTAGGTGCGAAAACTGCCGTTCAACCCTCTTCAAAAAGATTTAACTTTTCAAGGTGGTGTCAACCCCTTACCCCGACCTATAAATTCTTTAAACTGCCGTTCAACCCCTGTTCATTGATTAAATTTGCATTTTCTCACAGTTTTTCCATCTCTTTTTCCTTTAACGGCTTTCTGACCGATATCGAAAGATGCTTCTTCGGAAGAGTGAATGTATATGCTCCGGTATCATCCTCTCGTATCAGTTTTACTATCGTAGGATAGCGTTTGAGCCGTTTAATCAGTCTTTTATTATATGTGTATATTTCAGCCTCCGGCTCACGCTCATTGAGTAAAATTATCGTTTCTCTTTCGAGCAGTGTAAGCTTGATTTGTTTCATTTCACCTCACTCCTTTAACGAAAAAAAAGCAGGCGATATATTTCAATCGTCTGCTTTAAATTTGATATTAAATTTTACTGCATTACTATTCCGTTATCTTCGCCTGAGTATGCAATATCTTTTTCCGGTTCTTCACCGATAGATTGAATATTTGTGTATTTAACACTGTGATTCATTGCATCCTTAAGAAGTTCAATTCTTGTTTTTAAGGCATCGCAAAGAACATCTTTACGCTCGTCATCCATCTGCTCTGATGTTGAAAGAATTTGAGCGAACTCATCTTCTATTCCATAGAGCTTATCAAGATCAAGCCAATCAAAATCTGTCACAAGTTTTATCTGATCTGCATGTCTTGTTTTGAAAGGTTTCGACTCAATATCTCTTGCTCCTGCTTTTATATTTTTAGCCGCAGTATTAAACCACATTGATGTTCCGCTGTCATATACAGGTGCAGCACTCACATATTCAAGTGTGTCTGCATTTCTGATAAGACCGAAGTTATTAAGATGTCTATCCTCGTTTACAATGATGTAATCAAGTGTCAGCATCTGATTCATTGAATGCTCAATATCGGTTATGCCATACTCCTTACAGCAGTTTATATAATGCTCATAAAGAGAAACATCATTTCTCTTTTTAACTGATTTTATGATGTTATGAGCTGTTACAAGTTCTGTGCTTTCAGTTATAAAATCCTTGCATGCACTGTATGGTTTATCCCCGATAAGTGTCAATGAATATTCTACACATGGAATGCCAAGTCTTTTCATAATAGCGGTTGCCAACACCTCATTATACGGTTCCTGCAAATTTGAGCCGCTTCCTGCTTTGAATAAGACTCTTTCTCCATCTACTATTCTCCACTTTTTCTTGAGCCATCCGTCAGATGCACTGTCAGGTGACATATAGTTTATCTTATCTGAATCGCTTGTAAGACCGATTAGGATATTACCGATATCCTCTGAAAAATCATTTTCAAAGAAGTTCACATCGTGCCAATTTAAGTTCATATCTTCAGGTGCTATCCAATATTGGTCTGACAGATTAAGTGCGAAACTTTTTCCGAGCATTTCTGCTGTAGTGGATACTTTCAGCTTTTCCAGTGCTTCTTTAAGACCGATTCTGCTTGCAGGAATTGCTCTTGCATACCACCAGGAATGAAGCTCACGTCTGTCTGCTACACCGTTTATTACGGGGACACCAACAGGCATATGTCCTGAATTTATTACTTCGTATATTTGAGTAAACACTCCGGTTACTTCATCAAACTCAACCAAAGCAACAGGTACGTTCTTATGCATCAACTTACATTTCATGCGTACACCTCCTCGCATATAGGATATTTGCATTTTACCATATCTTTCACCCAATTTCAAGGATTCAAAAGATTATTTTTACTTTTCGTTCTTATTAGTGCTTTTACCCTGAATATTTTCTTCCCCGGACAGTACTGCTTCAATATACAATCTTGTTGATTTCGGCACATACTTTGTATAAATCTTATCCATATTTTGGCTCAGATATAATTCAAGATTTTCATACACTTCAGGAGCATGAACCTTAATTCCACGTAGTTTTTCGGTACTATAATTAAATGATATTTTTTCAACTTTCATCTAATCTACACCTCCTGCATCTCAATTCCCTGCGTTTCTTCCTCGTTGTTCTGCTCATGATATAAGGTCATAGCCTCTGCAAGCAAATAATGAGCATCATTTATGTTTGCACCGAGGAAAAGCTCACAGCTTTCATATCCGAAAAACTCATAATCTATTTCAGGATTATAGATACCTAATATGTATCTGAATGAGACGTCTGTGCTTACAAAGCTGTCATTTTCAATATGACATTGTTTTGACTCTTCATCAATCGAGGTTATTTCACCTGCAATAAACTCAAATGTATCCGGATGATTTTCAGGTTTTTGTGTGACAAAAAGAATACTGTTGCCGACTGCTATTTTCTGTGCCATCATATTCTCACGCATTTTTAACTTAATCAATTGACATGTCATATGTTTTGATTCGTTAATGAATTCCTTCATCTCCATTCCAAGATGGTCAAGTGCTTTTTCTACAACTGCATTTACTTTTTCTAAAGTCTGATTCTGCCTGAACAGATATTCACCAACATTATCAAAATATGCTGTGCAACGCTCTTCATCAGGTGTTTCTGAAAGATTTTCATACACTGCCGTCAGCATAGCAAACTCTTTCTTGTAAGTCATGTCAGGCTTTTCGTAATCATCTGCAACTAATGCCTGTTTGTCTATGATGCATTTTTCATACATTTCAGATTCATTTTCTCCGAGAAGCAGTTCTCTGAAAGCTCTGAACATACCTTCATCCACTTTACTTATGAAGAGCTTGTTCTCTGTAAATTTATCCACTTTTGCTTCAAGAGCCTCATTCCAATATACTTTTCCGAATTCTGAAAATTGGCTCAGATTAAGCTCTGGTATGACAGCTATGGCTTCTTTCCCTACATCCGAATGGTACAAGCGGATATTTTTAAGGTCAAGCTTTATAAGCTCTCTGAGTTTCAAATAATCTTCTTTCATCACTTTCTCCTTTCCGCTATTGCATTACTATTCCTTTGTCCTGTTCCGGCTCACAATACTCTTTTAAAAGATATTCATAATTATCAAGGTATTCTTGTGTGGTAAACACTTCTCCTGTGTAGTTATAGTCATCTTCGGATATTTGAATGCCCTCTTGGGCATTCATTTCTTTACCGTCAACCATTCTTGACTCTACTGCCTCCTTACTCAGAACTGTCCCCCAATGATTTACTGCAACTCGGTCTTTCAGCTCACACATGTTCCCATCCATACCGCCATCCCTTATATCGTAACGGTACAGTCCATCGGGGACATTATCATACTCTAATCTCTCGTTTGTAAAAAGCATAGGCTTATTGAATATGATTACTGCTTCATATTTCTTCGGCATATTTTCTTTCAGTTTTATTTCGAGAGTCTGCCTGTATGTATAGCTGTAATTCTTTAATTCATCCCTTGTCATTTTAACAGCTTTGAGGGCTTCAGCAAGTCTTGCTTCTGCATCAGATTCCTTTGTTCCCGGAACGAATTCATATATTGCTACATCTCCCCACCATTGAGTAATTCTTTTATCAGCAGGAATCTTATATATTTCCTCATATGCTGCAATTAAATCCATTTCATAATTTTCATACATTTTATTTCCGATTTTCATGTTCCCCCTCCTTAACCTTGTTTGCTAAAATTGTAAATGCTTTTTCAAATGCACCTATTCCGCTAAAGAAGCTTCCGAGCCTTACATTTTCAAAAAGATATGGCATTGCTTCGTAAAGTTTTGTATATAAATCTACCAATACTGCAACTGCAATCGAGTTCCCTGTCTGCTTATATATTTGAGCATTGCTCACTCCGGCAGACTTCATTTTATAAAAATCATCATCACTAAATCCCATAAGGCGGACATTTTCTATCGGTTCAAGTCTTCTGATTCTTTTACCGTCAAAAACTGCTGTGTGCGGATTTCCTGCCCTGAGTGTAGGAGCTACTGTAATCCCGACTTTACAATCCTGAAATCCGCTTTTTACGATGCATTGGTACATTTCTTTTTTGGAGTTTATAATTTCATTTATGTTCTTTTCATACACGTTTCTTACTGATGGTTTAATTCTTTTATCCATATATATTCCGTTAATACTTGTTTCGTAGAAATTACTCTCGTCAGCAATCACTAAAAAATCATTTAAATTACCACTTTTGTTTTCCTGTAATGGAAATTTGAATTTTTTATTATCCACTTCTTTTTTTATGATGACCATATAGAGTCTGTCTCTGTTTTGGGGTATTCCGTACCCTTTGCAATTTAATACCCCGAAATACACATTGTAACCGCAAGACATTAGCTCTTCGACAAAGAGTCCAAACATTTTGATAAAGCTTGAACTGACTATGTTCTTTACATTCTCATAAATTGCGACATCTGGTTTTACATACTCGAAAATACGCAACCACTCAACAAGGAGCGAAGAACGTGTTTTCTCAATTTCTGTTCCTCCGCAGCAGGGACAATACTTTCTTTTCTCCTGTCCTACAGTAAGCGGATTATATTCGGTATTACAATTCATGCATTTCCATACTGCCCCTTTTCTCGTTCCACCTATACTGAAATCCTGACATGGAGTTCCACCCACCATAAAATTAAAGGGTGCGAGTTTTTTCTCATCTACATTTTCTATATTACCGAGGTTTTTCTCTTCAGGCTGATTATGTATGGCACAATAGCTTTTTATGGCATACTCATCTATCTCGCAAAAATTAACTAACTCATACCTCATTTTACCTCCTTTCCGCACGAAAAAAGGCGGAGGATTTCCCTCCGCCAATTGGTTCGTATTTTTAACTTATATGCATTGTTTCATGCTGTCAAAAACCATATTTTATTACATTACATCAATACTTTGCATCCCCTGTGCTTGACCTTTGCTTTGATTAAGAAGCTCTTCTTCCGTCATAACAGTATCTTCAGATTTTTCCATAAAGCACACATACAAATGTGTACCGTCTGTCCTGATGCCGTCAAAGCTTGAGCTTTCTCCCCAACCGTCTGTAAACTGACCTGAACAATAGTTTTTAAGCTCGTCAAGCTCATAATGCTCTAACGGTTTAACAAGCTGTATAGTGACAACACCCATCATTTTTTCTTCTACAATATCGATATCGGGAGTAATGCTGAAAACTTTTGCTTTCAGGTTTTCATCTCTGAGATAATCTGCAAGGCCTCTTTCATTCAAGCAGTCATTCGCTTTCTCCGCAGCTTCCTGTATAGCATCATAGTATTCGCAGCCATCTATTTCATTTTCTATCGTTCCGTCTTCGCTTTCGATAACTCTCATCGGTAAATACAGTTTTATTTCAAGGGATACATGCTTTTTCATTTCTTGTGCAATAGCCGTTTGAAGCTTTTCTCCAAGCTTCATATCAAACGCATAGTGTCTTGCATAATCGTATCCGTCAGTATTTACAAATATACCTCTTTCATCCTGAGTCAGTATAAGGATACCATGCTCGCAACCTTCCGGTACAGGCTTATATGTCTTTTCATTGTATGCTGCAAGAACATCCGAGTTTTCTCCATGCATAATTCGTTCAAACTCTTTCTTCGAAACATACACTATATTATCAACATAGCACATTACTTTTTTTGTAGTGAATTGGTCTTCCCTGTAGTCTGCTTCAAAGGTTATGCCTGTTCTTTCGGGATACAGTATTTTCTCTCTTTCTGTAAAGTCTTCAAGAGATATCTTGTTGCCGTTATCATACAAGGTTAATTCGTTTTCTGAATATACCGGAACACCATCTTCCAACTCAACATATATTAAGTCCGTATATGCTATTATTTTTTCTTTTGGAACACTCTCTCCGTATGTATCAAGGCACACATATTCTTCGTCTTGCTTTTTTGCTAAAAGAGCCACATCCGTACCTTTTCG
>JAZQAB010000047.1:0-24531 GCA_045545055.1 Clostridia bacterium
TTGCAAAGTAAGATCGTCTTTGATCTGTTTTGTCTGAATATGAAGCATTTCATAAGCATCGTCCTCAGCCTTAATAAAGAAAGATACAACCATTGCAAAAAAGACTGCACATATTAAAACTGCAGCAACAATTGTATATAAAATATTATTTTGTCTTTGTTTTTTTCGTTCATATGTTATTGCCATTTGCTTTATCTTCTTTCATAATATAATTAACAAAGATTTCTAATTAAATTATATCACTATTATACATAAAATTCAAGTATTTCACCATATTTCTACAAAAACTTCTAATCGCAATCTTCTTTATTTCTATAAGACTATTTATTAGTAGATTTTGTCGCAAAATGTCGGAACTAATATGAACACTGTACAATTCAAGCACCGATTTCTAGTGATAACTCATATAATTAAGACCAAAAAGCAATCTTTTTCTTCATATTATCACATCTTTACACATAATTCGACAGAATTTTTACTCGTGTCAAGACAGGAGCAACAATATTAAACATCTTTGATACTTAGTTGCGGAACAGCATTCAAATCAAGATTGCCACGGATACCTGCTTCAAAATTCAGATAACCTGCACAAGAAATCATTGCCGCATTATCGGTGCAAAGTTCTATGGGGGGGCAGTAGAAAGAAAGACCTGCTTTTTGTCCTTCCGATTCCATTTGTTCTCTTAAAAGAGTATTTGCCGCAACTCCGCCTGCAATGGCGATTTTGTCCACTCCAAGTTCTTTGGCGGCTTTTACTGTGTTATCTACCAAAACATCGCAGACCGCCTGCTGAAAAGAAGCGGCAACGTCTGCTTTATTTATTTCCTCACCCTTTTGCTCTGCCGTATGAACATAGTTAATAACGGCAGTTTTAAGACCGCTGAAGCTGAAATCATATCCGTTGTGAGGACGTGGAAATCTGATTGCTTCGGGGTTCCCGTCCTTTGCAAGGGCGTTAAGCTTCGGTCCTCCGGGATAACCAAGTCCGAGGACTCTCGCCGCCTTGTCAAAGGCTTCGCCTGCGGCATCGTCAGTAGTAGCACCGATTACGTCAAAGGTGCGATAATCATTAATATGCAATATGTGACTGTGTCCGCCGGACGCCACAAGACTTACAAATGGCGGTTCAAGAGAGGGAAATGCGATATAATTTGCCGCTATATGCCCCTGTATATGATTAACCGGTATGAGGGGCTTCTTTATGGAATATGCAAACGCCTTTGCCACAGAAACGCCCACTAAAAGAGCACCAACAAGACCGGGGTTATAGGTTACAGCAACAGCATCTAAGTCTTCTTTTTTTATTCCCGATTCCTCTATGGCACGGTCGATTACATGTATTATTTTGTCAATATGCTTTCGTGATGCAATTTCGGGCACAACTCCGCCGTAAATTGTATGCAGGGGTATCTGCGAATAAACCACATTTGAAAGCACTTTTCTTCCGTTTTCGGTGACAGATGCCGCCGTTTCGTCGCATGATGTTTCAATTCCTAATATATAAGCCATTCTTACCGTTCCTTCGTTTCTAATTTATATAAGACAGCATCCTCGCCATTATCTCGGTAATAGCCCTTGCGGATGCCGATTTCCTCAAATCCGACTGATTTATAAAGTGCGATTGCACTCTGATTGCCGCTCCTTACCTCAAGGAAAGCTGCATTTATACCGTCCTCTTTCATTTCGCAAAGCACAGATGTGAGAAGCTTCTTCCCAAGCCCCACGCCGCGAAGCTTTTTATCCACGGCAATTCTCAGTATTTCTCCCTCGTCCGCCGCCGTCATAAAAATGCAGTAGCCTAAAAGAGTTTCATCAAATTTGAGGACGATGACCTTCTGATTCTTTATATGCGTGAGGACGGAATTTTCGCTCCAATTATCGGTAAAATAATCAGACTCCATCTGTGTAATATCTTTCGCGTCTTCCTTTGTGGCATAGACGCACTGTGACCTTAGTGAAATACCCTTTACGATATATTCATAAATCTGCCGCAGGGTTTTTTCATAAAGCTGTAAATCTCCACCATAGGGGTCGGAAACCTCTCCCACCTCCCCTGCAAAATCCGCAAGGGAAATAATCTTATCTTCATTCACATATGAACGAAGCATATCACGCTGGGAGGAAGTCATTGTAATTATTAATTTATACTCCGTCAAATCCTCTGCAGTCAGTTGGCTTGAAAGGTGGCTTTCAAGGCTCGCACCATATGCCTTTACTGCAATACAGGCATTTTTTGCCGCACGTTGAGGTGCACCTGCCGATATACCTGCCGAGTTTGCCTTCGTTTTTGAAATTGTATTATATATAGCCTCTGCCATAGGACTTCTGCAGGTGTTCCCCGTGCAGACAAAAAGTATATCCTTCCTCATCTGTAAATCACCGTGCCTCCTGCTGATTTATATAGCCTGTTAAATAAAGCCACTCCGATTCCGTGGTTTTCGGGAAGCTCGGCAAAGACTATGTCTGCACCGTCTTCATCAGCCTTGCGAAGAAGATAGAAAAGCCTTGCGGCATATTCTCTGTCATTACAGCCTGCATCATACACAAGGTCAGCCTCTAAATTATGCTTTGGTGCATTTTTTGCTATTACGCAGATTTTCTTTCCCTTTTCTGCATAGTCTGCAACAGAAGAAATATCTTCAAGAAGAATTACCTGTGCATCGGGGCTGTAGTGCGTATATTTCATACCGGGGCATCGGGGTGCATCGGAGGTTTCTCCGCTGTATTTCACTTCTCCGATTACACTCTGCATATCTTCGGGGGTAATTCCGCCCGGACGGAGCACCACGGGGATTTCACCGCTTAAATCTATGACGGTGGATTCGATACCGATCATACTGCTTCCCCCGTCTATTATCATGTCTACCCTGCCTTCAAGGTCTGCTATGCAATGCTTTGCAGTCGTTGGGCTGGGACTGCCGGAAAGGTTAGCACTGGGTGCCGCAATGGGCGTGCCCGAAAGCTTTATAAGTGCATTTGCCACGCTGTGGCTGGGAAGCCTTACCGCAACGGTATCAAGCCCTGCCGTAACAGCATCGGGAATACCGCTTTTTTTCTTTAAAATCATGGTAAGAGGCCCTCCCCAGAATTCGTTTGCAAGCTTAATTGCACTGTCGGGAATTTCACGTGCAAAACGTTCTATCTCGCTTATATCGGCTATATGGGATATAAGAGGGTTATCCATGGGACGCCCCTTTGCACGGAAAATGTTTGCCACAGCTTCCGCATTAAAGGTATCCGCACCAAGCCCATAAACAGTTTCCGTAGGAAAAGCCACAAGGCCGCCGTGTTTTATAACCTCGGCAGCCTGTGCAAGTAAATCCATATCAATATTATCAGGATTAATAGTAATTATCTTAGTCAATTTTTATCGTCCTATCTACAACACGGAAAATTTCATCCGCAATTTCATCTACACTTCCGCTTGCATCAATTATTGCAATATTTTCATCGGGAAGCCGCTTAAACACATCAAAAAACTTATTTCTGATTTTATTAAGTATTTCTTCCTTTTCAAAAATTTCCACGGTTGCACGATTTGTATCGATTCTTGCCTTTGATTTTTCCGCATCAAGGTCAAGAAAAATACAAAGGTCGGGCTTTCTGATGTCAGGGCAATCAAGATTCATATTAATTACCCAATCAATATCGCTGTCAAGCCCCTGATATGCAAAGGAGGAATAATAATATCTGTCGGAAATTACATCAAAGCCACGCTCCAGAGCCTGATTAATGCCCACACTTTCATTCACGTTATGAAAAATGCGGTCGGAAAGAAACATTGCCGCAAGCTCCGACGCACTGCGTTTATAATTCCCGCTTAAAGCATCACGAAGGATACCGCCCGTAACGGAGGCCGTAGGCTCTGCGGTTATGAAAACCTTTCTGCCGTCTTTTATAAGCTTTTGACGAAGCATTTCTATCTGAGTGCTTTTTCCTGCACCGTCTATTCCTTCAAATACTATAAATTTACCTCTCATAGGGGTATCTCCTTAGTTATAATACTTTTTAAGAACCTCACCAAGTCTTTTTACGCCTTCGACAATTTTGTCGTTGGGCATGGTTGAGAAATTAAGTCTGAAACCGCTGTTTTCAAGACTCTGGTCAGTTGCAAAGTTATTTCCCGGCACAATAAGAACCTTTTGCTCGCTGCATTCACGGCTAAGCTTAAGTGTGTCTACTCCCGGTGCATTACACCACACGAAAAGACCGCCTCCCGGAACTGTATATGTAACTTCCTTGGGAAGATATTTTTTCATGGCATCAATCATGATGCTGCACTTTTCCTTGTAAAGCTCACGCATTTTTCCGATAAGCTCTACAATGTCGTGACGCTTCATAAATTCAAGAGCCAAAAGCTGAGGAAGCGATGGTGTATGAACATCGGAAACCTGCTTGCCCAAAACTACCTTCTCCGTGAAATTCTTGGGAGCAATGAGATAGCCAAGTCTGAGTCCGGGAGCAAGAATTTTGGAGAAAGAGCCGCTGTAAAGCACCACGCCTGCCTCGTCCATTGATTTAATGGTGGGAAGCTTCACTCCGTCAAATGTAAGCTCGCCATAGGGGTTGTCCTCAATTATAAAGATGCCGTTATCACGGGCAATTTCATAAAGTGCCTTTCTCTTTTTGAGGCTCATTGTAACGCCCGACGGATTCTGGAAGTTGGGAATGGTATAAATTAGCTTAACATTGGGGGTGTTTTTTATTGCCTCCTTAAGCTTTTCAATATTCATACCGTCACTTTCTACTTCTACACCCACAAGGTTTGCACCGTAGGAACGAAATGCATTAAGACCGCCTACAAAGGACGGAGCTTCAACGATAACGCTGTCCCCTTCATTGAGAAGGATTTTCGAGGTAAGCTCAATTGCCTGCTGACCGCCCGAAACTATGGTGATTTCGTCAAGTGAGATTTCTATATTCTCACGTTCTTTTACAAATTCAATAATTTTTTCACGAAGTGCAACATTACCCTCGGAAATTCCGTACTGAAGTGCACCGACGGGGTTGTTTTTAAGAATATCTGAAGCAATCTCTGCAAGAATTTCATTAGGGAAAAGCTCTGCAGCGGGATTACCGCCTGCAAGTGAAATCATGGCAGGGTCTGCCATTGCCTTAAACATTTCACGTATTGCCGAACCTTTAAGAGTTGACATACGCTCTGATACTGTAAAATCCATTTTGGTAAGCTCCTTTATTAAAATCCGAAATATGCCTCAGCGTTATTATAGCAAACGCCCTTAACAATTTTTTCAAGGTATTCCCAATCAGCAGGATATTCGCCGTCCTCTACCCACTGACCGATAAGGTTACAGAATATTCTTCTGAAATATTCATGACGGGTATATGAAACAAAGCTTCTGCTGTCTGTAAGCATACCAACAAATCTTGAAAGCATGCCAAGGTTTGCAAGAGACCTCATCTGGTCAACCATTCCGTCACGCTGGTCGTTGAACCACCATGCACTGCCGAACTGAATCTTGCCCTGAATGGGTCCCTGCTGGAAGCAACCGAGAATTGTTCCCAGAGTTGCATTATCCTTAGGATTAAGTGTATAAAGGATTGTCTTGGGAAGGCAATCATCAATTTCAAGACAGTCAAGGAATTTTGCAAGGTCTTCTGCGATACAAAGGTCATTTACAGAGTCAAAGCCTGTATCAGGACCAAGCTTTTTGTACATTTTTGTATTGTTGTTACGAACAGCACCGATATGAAGCTGCATTGCCCAGCCAAGGCGTACATATTCCTTTGCACAATGCTTCATAACCGCTGTCTTAAACACATTGATTTCCTCAAGAGTAAGCTCTTTTCCTGAAAGCTTCTTGTCAAATACTTCGGCAGGGTTACCAAGTGCATAGGGAACATATTCAAGTGCATGGTCGCTTACACGGCAGCCGTTTTCGTGGAAAAATTCAATTCTTGAAGTAAGCCAGCCTATAAGCTCATCATAGGACTTAACTCCAATCATCTCTATATAAGGCATAAAGGTTTCCTTACCGATTTCAACAGCCTTATCGGGACGGAATGCAGGAAGAATCTTACATTCAAAATCACGCAGTGCCTGATGATATTCCAAAGAATCTGCAGGGTCATCAGTGGTACAAACCACCTTAACATTTGAACGCTTGATAAGCTCCTGAGGACGGAATTCATCCTTTGCAAGACATTCGTTTACCTTGTCCCATATTGCCTTACAGGTCTTTTCGTTAAGAGTTTCTTCGATACCGAAATATCTCTTAAGCTCAAGGTGAGTCCAATGGTAAAGGGGATTTCCGATAAGATAAGGCATAGCCTTTGCAAATTCGTAGAATTTTTCGTAATCGCTTCCGCCGTCCCCTGTGATAAGCTCTTCGGGAGTACCGTTGGTTCTGATTTGTCTCCATTTATAGTGGTCGCCACCGAGGAAAAGCTCAAAAGCATTTTTAAACTTCTTGTTTTCCGCAATCATCTTGGGTACAAGGTGGCAGTGATAGTCGATAATCGGCATATCCTCTGCATATTCGTGATAAAGTTTTTTCGCTGTCTCGGTTTTGAGCATAAAATCGTCATTAATAAAGCTCATAATTCTCCGCCCTTTCATGTTAAAATTATATGTAAAAATATATACATCAATATCCAAAATATATTTTACCACCTTTTATGCACTCTGTCAAAGAAAATTATACAATATATGAAAAATTGACTCTTATTTTTAAGTTTTAACTCTTGACAAACAAATCAAAAGTTAGTAAAATAGATATGTTCATAAAACGCTGGTGTGGCTCAGTCGGTAGAGCAGCTGATTCGTAATCAGCAGATCGCGTGTTCAAGTCACGTCACCAGCTCCAAAGGAAAAGAGAGTGGCATCCTTTAGGATGTTACTCTCTTTTCCTTTCTGACGTGACGCAGAACACTAAGAGTGCAACGAGCGTATAAAAAACGATTGCTAATCGTTTTTAGCGAAGTTGGTGCGAGACGGGCACCGTGAGCAACGCGTAGCGGTCGTCGAGCAGGCAAGACGACGAAGTCGGCTGTGTCACGTCACCAGCTCCAAAGTAAGAGAGGGTAGCATCCTTTAGGATGTTACTCTCTCTTTCTTTCTGACGTGACGCAGAACACTAAGAGTGCAATCGCCGTTAAGAAAACGATTAATAATCGTTTTTAGGTGATTGGTGTGAGTCCGGTACCGAAATGCATAGCATTTGGGTGGACGAGCAGGTGTCGATTGCCTTGCAATCGATGTCACGTCACCAATTTACCCACTCGGCAGCAGTTGAGTAGGTTTTTTTACTACATTTTAAAAATTTTTTCGACAAAACAATTGAATTTTTCATATTTTCCTTGTATACTGAAAATTGTATATGAGGTGTTTTATGAAAAAAGCGTATAAATATATTTCAATAATATTATTCTTTGCGGCAATGGCTGTTTTAACGGTAATTGCAATACCGTTTATTCAGACCGCTCGCCGACCTGAGCAGTTTGAAGCATTTATTGATAGGTTTGGTATGTTGGGCATTTTTATGATGCTGTTTATACAGATAGCACAGGTTGTGGTGGCTATTATACCCGGTGAGCTTATCGAATTTGTTGCAGGCAGTATGTACGGTTGGTTAGGTGGGCTTTTGGTATGTCTTACCGGAATCACCATCGGTCAGACAATAATTTTTAAGCTTGTAAAAACCTTTGGCAAAGACTTTGTTGAAGCAGCCGCAGGCAGCTCCGCTATGAACAAGATACGTTTTTTAAAGGATGAAAAAAAGCTTAAGAGGGTTGTGTTTTTTCTATTCTTCGTTCCGGGCACACCTAAGGACTTGCTTACATACGCAGCTCCTTTTACTTCGATAAGTCTCAGAGACTTTCTTCTCATTACTCTTATTGCAAGGGTTCCCACAGTAATTTCCTCTACCTATGCAGGTGACGCCTTTGCCGAAAGCAAGTTTAAGACACTTTTGATTACGTATGGAATAATCACAGTAATTTCGCTTATTGGAATAGGTATCTACAAGCTATATTTAAAAGTGCATAACGAAAGAAAAAATATTTAAAACCCAAATGCAGCTTCAGGATTTGCATTTGGGTTTTTATTTAAATATGTCGAATTGGTAAATATTAGCTCTATTATATTGACTTTAATGGGAAAATACTATATTATCCACATATGGAGTGATGCTAAATGGCTAAAATTGAAGAAAAAAAAGAATCCACCCCCCGCAGTAATTTTCTGAAACTGCGTTCACCGTTTGCAATGGTTATCTTTGCCATAACCTTTGCACTCTTACTTTTCTGGGCACTTGACAATATCGGGGATATTTTTAATTTTGCAGGCAGAATCATTTCCCTTATTCTGCCGATTATCTACGGCTTTGTAATCGCCTTTATCCTCAATCTGTTTATGCGGCCTCTGGAAAATTTGTGGGATAGGATTTTCAAAAAGCACAAAACAAAATTTTTTATAAAAAGGTCTGTATGCCTGTTTTTAAGCATAGTGTTGGTTCTGGCTGTTATTTTTGCACTTCTTTTTCTTATATTACCTGCTTTCATACAAACAGCCGACTCTCTTATAAATCTGCTTCCCAAATATTTTGATTCGCTGGACGGGACCTTCCGTAATCTAAAAGCATTTCTTAGCAATCTGGGAATAAGCTTTGCTGATTTTTCCTCGGTTGATAACATGGATTTAATTGAGGGGATTGGAAAAACCTTTCCCGAATTCGGAATGAACTTTTTTAATACGACCTATTCTCTTACAGCCTCGCTTTTCTCAGGAATAATAAATTTTGTTTTGGCGGTGGTGTTTGCCTTTTATATGCTGGCACAAAAGGAAGCTCTGTGTCTTTGCACAAAAAAACTGCTGTATGCAATATTTCCGAAAAGGTTTTCCGATAAAACGACTTCTATATTTACTCTCATCAATCAGACCTTTATACGCTTTGCAACGGTGCAGTTTGCAGAAGCTGTTATTCTTGGAGTTATGTGCTTTGTAGGAATGTTAATTTTCAGATTCCCCTATGCGGTGGTAATTTCCGTCCTTGTTGCGGCAACGGCTCTTATACCTGTTGTGGGTGCATGGATAGGAGTTATAGCAGGGACGTTTCTGATATTGATTGAAAGCCCCATGCAGGCATTTTGGTTTATAATATTTTTCCTTGTGCTACAGCAAATTGAAGGTAACTTCATTTATCCCAAGGTTGTGGGAAAATCAATCGGGCTTCCCGGTATTCTGGTGCTTGCGGCAGTAACAGTCGGCGGAAATGCATACGGTGTTGTCGGAATGCTTGTAGGTGTACCCGTGTTTTCAATAGTATATGTTCTCTCAAAAGAGTTTGTAGAAAAGAAGCTGAAAGAAAAGAAGCTGAAGCTGTAAAATTTCAGCAGAAATTGTGTCAAGGCATAAAAACTGCAATAATTGTTATAGAACCATGGTTTATTACAGAAACATAAAACCGAAGCAAAATTTGCTTCGGTTTTATGTTTCTATATGATATTATTCGTATTTTGTCCAGTCGATATCTTCTGTAAGCTCTGTATGAGTTTCATAGATATTATTATCTTTCTCGTAGTTATGACCGTTTGTAGCTTCCTGCACGGGAATGTAATACCATGCAGACGCATCGCTGTTGTCAGACCACTTTTTCATTTCGTTGTGTAAATCCCCAATGGTTTCAGGCACACGATTTAAAACTCGGTTGAACATCGTCATTGCTTCTGCACGGGTGATATACTGATCAGGCTTGAAAGAATTATCTTCATAACCTCTTATCCAGCCGTACTCTGCCGCCTCGTAAATTTCTTTTTCTGCCCAATGACCTGCAACATCTGCAAATTTATCGGTAGCTGAAGCTTCAGCCTCTATAAATCTTGCACAGATTGTGGCAAACTCAGCTCGTGTAATAAATGCATTGGGGTCAAAGGTGTCTGCTGTTCTGCCGTTAATAACACCAAGCTTTGCCATGGTTGAAACGGCTGTGTTGTGCCAATCCAAAATTTCTACATCACTGAAATTGTTTTCGTGAGTGAGGTTCATATTTCTCACATCTTCTTTAAGAAGTCTGAAGAAGATTGTGGTTACCTCTGCACGGGTAATGTTGTTGTTCGGTTTTACAGTGCCGTCGGGATAGCCCACAACATATGCAAAGTGATCTACACCGTTAAGCATTTCGGGAGTTTCGTAGCCTGCACCTGCAAGACCGTTATCCTCAACCCAACCTGCATATACGGTTGTGTTCTTTGTCATTTTAATTTCGGTTACTTTCTGGGTAAGTGCCTTATCAAGATACCAGCCGTTAAAGATGTAGCCTTCCTTCTTGGGAACCTTAGAAAGCTTAACCGTTGAGTTTCTTGTATAAGTTTCTCTGTCAATAGCTGTACCGCCATCTGTTTCATATGTAAGAGCGTATTTTGATACACCGCCACCACCTGTTGAGGGCTTACTTGTGTCAAACACATAGGCACCGTCTGTGCTATAGCTAGCGATTACAAATTCGCCGTCATCAGAAAGATCCGCATCAGTATCTCCGCCAAATACAAGTTTTGTTTCTCCTGCTAATTTAACGTTTATTGTATTATTTTCCTTTTCTTCAGAATACTTTACAACATCTTCAAGAGTAAATGTAAGATCTGCTAAATATGTACTTCTGTTGTCATAAAGCGTTCCGATTGAAAGGTCATTATTCTCAAACTGAACCGTCCACTTTTTTGGGGTTTCACTAAAGGAATTGTTAGTTCTCACAAATATTCCGTTACCTGAATTTTCCAATCCGCCTTTACCTTTGTCCGCCTCTGTAGCAGAACCAAGATCACCTGTGATTTCAACTGTTATATTTGTCACAACCTTACCGTTTCGAAGTGCTGTTTTCTTTGTTTCATCAGCACCTGTAAATATTTCAGAAAGGAAACTGCTGATATTCAACACATTCATAATTTCACTCATATCGAGCTTTGCCTTGAAATCAACACCTATACCGCTTGACAAAGATGAATCTACTATATCAAGTTCTTCAGAAGTATATGCATCTTCCGTTCCGCTTCTGCGAGCTGTAACATCAATTTTGAAGTTAGGATAGCCTCCTTTTTTAAACTCAAGATAAGGCTGTTTAGCACCAATCTTTGCCGCTATGTCTTGGACAATAGTGGTCTCTGCTGATACTGTTGTAAACACTGAAAATACCATCATCAATGTTAATACAACGCTTAAAATTTTTTTCATTAACATTCACTCCTTTAATAATTATGTAAATATAAAATAAAAAACACTGTACATACACTGATAATTATACACCGAGAGGAAATAAAAGTCAATGCTTTTATTTGTTAATCTTACCTGTTTTTTGACAAAGACAGGCGGTGCAAAATCTTGCACCGCCCGTTTTGATTTTCTTTTGAATTTATTATGCCTTGTTCTTTGTTATAGCTTTCATAACAAAGAGGAACGCAATTGTAAGCACAACTCCCACAGGAAGAAGAATAAATGCACTCTTAATGAAAGCGGCTAAAACATACATTACAAATGAAATAGCTGCTACACTGATTGCATAGGGCATCTGTGTGGAAACGTGGTTAATATGGTTACATTCACCGCCTGCAGAGGACATAATCGTTGTATCGGAAATGGGCGAACAGTGGTCACCACACACTGCACCGGCAAGGCAGGCTGACATTCCGATTATAAGATTTGTGCTTTCTGCGGGGAAAATTGCAACAACGATGGGAATAAGAATACCAAATGTACCCCATGATGTACCTGTTGAGAAAGAAAGGAAGCACGCAACAAGGAAGATAATTGCAGGAAGGAAGTTTGCAAGGCCTGCTGCCGCACCCTCCATAAGTCCTGCCACATATGCGTCTGCACCCAAAAGTCCTGTCATGTTTTTAAGAGAGGTTGCCAGTGTAAGGATTGTAATTGCAGGAACCATTGCGACAAATCCCTTGGGAACGCAATCCATAGCTTCCTTAAAGGTCATAACACGGCGTGCAACCATATAGACAATTGTAATAACAAGAGCGATAAGACCGCCCATGGGAAGACCTATTGTAGCATCTGTATTTGAGAAGGAATCAACAAAGCTTGCACCGTCTAATATTCCACCCACATATACAAGTGTAAACACGCAAACTGCAATAAGTACAATTATGGGGAAAAGAAGGTCGATAACCTTACCCTTTGAAGAACCCTGTACCTGCTGACTTTCCGCACGGTCACCGCAGGTGTAAAGGTCGCCTTTTTCTTTTGCATTCTTCTCATGAAGTGCCATGGGACCGTAATCGAATTTCATTACGGCAAGAGCAACCACAAATACAAGAGTAAGAAGTGAATAGAAGTTATAAGGAATTGCCTTGATAAAGAGGCTGAGGCCCTGACCTTCGGGAGCGAACTCGGACACTGCCGCTGCCCATGAAGAAATGGGAGCTATCATACAAATGGGTGCTGCTGTAGCATCAATGAGGTATGAAAGCTTTGCTCTTGAAATTTTGTGTGCATCGGTTACAGGACGCATAACGGAGCCTACAGTGAGGCAGTTAAAGTAGTCATCAATGAAGATAAGCACACCGAGAACAAAGGTTGCAAGCATTGCACCTACTCTTGACTTGATGTTTTTCTTCGCCCACTCACCAAAAGCGGCACTGCCGCCTGCCTTGTTAACAAGGGCAACTATTGCACCAAGCACAACAAGGAAGATGAAAATTCCGGCAGTTCCGGATACTGCGGCAATAAGGCCGTCGTTTACAACGGTATCAACGGTTTTAAGGACGTTGAAATTTGCCGCAAAAAGACCGCCCATAAGTATACCGATAAACAAGGAGCTGTATACTTCCTTTGTAATAAGGGCAAGCCCGATAGCGATAACCGGCGGAACAAGTGACCAGAATGTGCCTGCCATTTTACTTGTTACCTCACCATCTTCAGCAAAAGCTGCTAAAGGACACAGCACGAGCAGCATCAAAACTGTCGTACAGATTGCGAAAAGATTACTTTTTCTTTTCATTATGATTTTCCTCCTTTTTTCCAACAAAAAAGGTCACGGACTACCGCGACCTGCAATTACACTATTAGTGTAAAATCACGATAGCTCTCCACATGTCTGTGACAGTCCGGCAGATATTCTCTAACGACCCAGCATATATGCCTTGGCAGGCAATACACACTTCGGCGGTGATTCCTTTCACTTCTGCCAATGTCCATGATACAAAAGCTACTGATAACAACCGCACCTCTACCAATTTTGTCGATTATTAAGATATCTTTATAATATCAGACGATTGCTATTTTGTCAACATAATATGACATTTTTTGTCATATTTAATTTTTAATTGATTATTGGTAAACTTAATGGTATAATAAAATTAACAAGGAGAGTGATTCTATGTCAAAATATCCTACTGCTCATATTAACGCAAAGCCCGAAGACTTTGCAAAAACGGTTTTAATGCCCGGCGACCCGCTAAGAAGCGAATTTATCGCAAAAAATATGCTTGAGGGTGCAGTTCTTGTAAATGACGTAAGAGGAATAAAGGGTTATACAGGTTTTTATAAAGGCGAGCGTGTCAGCGTAATGGCAAGCGGAATGGGAATGCCGTCAATCGGCATTTACAGCTACGAGCTTTTTAATTTCTTTGATGTAGACAATATAATAAGAGTCGGAACGGCAGGTGCTTTTGACAAGAAGCTTAAACTCAGGGATATTGTCTTAGCGATGGGTGCTTCCACCAATTCCGCATATGCACATCAGTATAATCTCCCCGGCTCTTTCAGTGCAATTGCTTCTTTTAAGCTACTTAGTGCTGCTCACAATATTGCAAAGGAAAAGAATCTTCCCTGCACTGTGGGAAATGTGCTTTCATCAGATACTTTTTATGACGCAAATCCGCTTTCCACGGATAAGTGGATTGCCATGGGAATCAAGTGCGTTGAAATGGAATCTGCGGCACTTTATATGAACGCTGCACGGGCAGACAAAAATGCACTTTCAATACTGACAATTTCGGACAATGTTATTACGGGAGAACAGACAACAGCCGAGGAAAGGCAATCATCATTTACCGATATGGTTACACTGGCTTTAGAAACCGCAATTAAACAGGCATAAAAATATGAGGCTCGTTGAGCCTCATATTTTTATACTTACATCTCCACTACATATATTCTCAATTTGACCGTTTTCTTTTTGAACAATAAGGGAGTAATCTTCATTTAATCCGATAGCTTTTGCACTCTCTTCTCCATCGTTTCTTAAAACAAGAATATCCTTTCCTATTATCATAGACCTTTTTTTGTATTCCTCAAAGAGAAGCGACCTTTCGGGATTTTCATATGTATAAAAAAACTCACGAAGAAGCTCAATAATTACTTCTTCCCTTAAAAAAGGTCTGTTCTCTGTAAAGACCGCCCCTGCCCTGTCTTTTATATCCTCCGGAAAGCCTTCCGTGGGTGGCAGAACGTTTATCCCGATTCCGAGTACTGCAAAAGGATTCTCTCCTAAGGCTGACTCAGTAAGGATTCCGCAAACCTTTTTCCCATGCATATAAATGTCATTCACCCATTTGATTTGGGCGGTCTCACCCGTCATTTTTTCAAAGACGCGGGCACAGCAAACCGCCGCATCGGTAGTTATATTAAGGGGATTCATACCTTTTTTCGGGCGAAGCAGAATACTCATATATATCCCTGTGTTATTTGGCGAATAAAAATTTCTTCCCATTCTTCCCCGTCCTCCGCTTTGTGAAGAAGCAATCAAAACGCTGTACTCCTCCCCGTTATTATGTCCGTATTCCTTCATCAGCGTATTCGTGGAGGACACAATATCTTCTACCCCAATTTTAAAAGGAAGCTCCTTTAGTTTTTCTTCTATATATTCTTTTGATAAATTCATCTCAACACCTCATTTATAATAATAGCACAAGTCACACTTTTAGTCAAAGCAAAAACTGTAATAATGCTTGCACCTACTTCATACAATGTACCAAACTATACAAGTATGGAGGAATTTTTATGGAGCAGTACAAGATATATCAGGATATCGCCGAGCGTACTCAGGGCGATATTTACATCGGTGTCGTAGGACCTGTCAGAACGGGAAAATCAACATTCATCAAAAGATTTATGGATATGATAGTCCTCCCCAACATCGAAAACGAGCATATCCGAAGCAGAACAACCGATGAGCTTCCTCAAAGCGGAAGCGGAAGAACCATAATGACAACGGAGCCAAAATTCATTCCCAATGAAGCCGTCCGAATAAACGCATGGGATAATGCTTCTTTTAATGTGCGAATGATTGACTGTGTTGGCTATTGTGTCAACGGTGCACAGGGACACACTGAGGACGGACAGCCCCGAATGGTGACCACGCCGTGGTTTGAGGAGGATATTCCCTTTGACAAAGCCGCAGAAATCGGAACCGAAAAGGTAATCAGGGAGCACAGTACAATCGGGCTTGTGGTCACAACGGACGGAAGCATCTGCGATATTGACCGATACGAATATGTATCGGCCGAAGAACGGGTTATATCCGAGCTTAAGGAAATTAATAAGCCCTTTATCATCTTACTAAACTCTGCAATCCCCGAAAGCGACAGTGCAAAAAAGCTCAAAGACGAGCTTGAGGAAAAGTATAGCGTACCCGTTTTTCTTTGCTCCTGTTCGGAAATGCGTATTGAGGATATTAACTCGATAATGCAGAGTATTCTGTTTGAATTTCCTCTCAGGGAGCTTTCCATAAATCTGCCCGGTTGGATAGATGCCCTCCCCGGCAAGCATTACCTTAAATCTTCAATTTTTGAAACTGTACGCACCGCAATACAAGGCATACATAAGCTTAGCCATGTAAACGGTATATGTCCTTTGATTGCAGAAAATGAATATCTTTCAAATGCAAGAATTAATGAAATTTCATTGGGAAAAGGAACAGCACAGATACAGACCGAGGCTGTTGAGGGGCTTTTCTACAGTGTACTCGGAGAAACTACAGGGCTTGAAATTTCAAATGATGAGGAACTGGTTTCCCTGCTCTGCTCTCTTTCGGAAGCGAAGCACGAATATGATAAGGTTGCAAATGCTCTCGCTCAGGTAAGGCAAACAGGGTACGGAATTGTATCTCCGTCAATTGAGGAGCTTTCACTGCAGGAGCCTGAAATCATACGCCAAGGCGGAAGATATGGTGTCAGACTTCGTGCAAGTGCCCCCTCTATACATCTTATCCGTGCCGATATTCAGACGGAGGTAAATCCTATAGTGGGAAGCGAAAAACAGTCGGAGGAATTGGTGCATTATCTTCTCAGCGAATTTGAAAGCGACCCTGCAAAGATATGGGAATCAAATATTTTCGGTAAATCTCTCCACGAGCTTGTGAACGAAGGGCTTCAATCAAAGCTTTCCAAAATGCCCGACGATGCCAGAGGAAAAATCCAGGAAACTCTCACAAGAATTATTAACGAGGGCAGCGGCGGGCTTATCTGTATAATACTGTAAATCAAGAAAAATGAGACAAAATGGGGACTGTCCCCATTTTGTCTCATTTTTACATCTTTTTATTTGTTTTTATTTTTTTAATGACACAACTGCAAAGATAAAATACCGCCACACCGAAAAAGGCACCTAATGTGTCAATTCCCACATCACGGATTTCGCCTGACCTTCCTTTAACAAAGGTCTGATGAAATTCATCACTGCAGGCGTACAAACCCGACAGCGTAACGGCAAATATCATAGCATGAGTGGTTTTGAATCCATATTCCTTTAAAAGCAGATAAATAAGAATCGAAAGCAGTGCATAAGCACAAAAATGTGCACTCTTTCTTACAAGATGATTCAGATTTTCTGCGATATTCTCAATTTCTTGCTCCGACAATTTATCAGCTACATCTAATATACGCACTATTTTCTTTGTAAATCCCGTACTTGCTTTATCGGACTGCGTTGCAGGCTGGGCAGAAAAGCAAAATATCGTTGTCGCCCACAATATGACAAGTATCCATAAAATCGTCTTTTTTATCATAGCACACTCTCCCTATATGGTAATATCATATACCCTATAGAAAAAAATGTCAAGCTATCTGTCGGTTATCAATCTTCCATATGCTTTCCCAAAAAGCCTGCGGCACTTTGACAAAGCTTTTTTTCAACCTCTCCCACAGGCATTGTTTCCTTATCAGACACCATCATTACACTGCCGATAATATCGCCCTCACTTACAATGGGAGCCACCACGCCTGCAAAATATTTTTCTGAGCCATCTACTACGGGAAGCCCACTTTTTTCCCTTGAATCAATGGCAAATACTATTTTCTTTTCCATCATTTTTTCCACATCTTCGCTGATGCGTTTTTCCACAAGCTCTTTTTTAGGAGCACCCGATACTGCAATTACACTGTCCTTATCGGTAATAACTACGGGAAGCCCACTGGTTTTTGCAAGAGTTTCAGCATATCCTGCGGCAAACTCGCCAAGCTCCCCGATTGGCGAATACTTCTTGAAGATTACTTCGCCGTCCCTTTCGGTAAATATTTCCAGAGGATCTCCTTCCCTGATCCGCATGGTGCGGCGGATTTCTTTGGGTATAACAACACGACCGAGGTCGTCAATTCTTCTTACAATTCCTGTTGCTTTCATATAATTAGTCTCCTTTATCATGTGGGCGGCTTTCGCCTCTACCATTTTAATTTACAAAATTATTTTGTGCAAGCAAGGAATTTTTATGTAATGAAAAATTTGGGAATTTTTTGTAAATTGTTTTCCTTTGAAAAAAGAAGCGTGCCGCTTCACCCTTGTCGCATCCGGACTAAATTTTAAATGAACAAGTTTTGCTTGCGATTAAATTACACAATTTTCTATACGGTAAAAAATGTCATTCTGAGAAAAGCCTTTACTTGGCTACATTCTCTCAGAATGACATTTTTTTACACTTTTATTTCCGTTAATAATCAGTCTGTTAAATTATCAAAATATCCCTGCACAAGAACAACGGGAGTTCCCTTGTCACCGCTGCCGCTTGTAAGGTCGCAAAGCGAACCGATAAGGTCTGTGAGCTGACGGGGTGTTGTACCCTGTGATGCCATATTTCCCACAAGGTTGTCAGCCTTTGATTTTATTCTCTCTGAAATAGCTTCTTTCAAAGCTTCACCGCTAAGGTCCTTAAAATCGTTATCTGCAAGATATTTAAGCTTAATCTCATTGGGTGTTCCGATAAGACCGTCTGTAAATGCAGGGGAAACAACCGGGTCTGCAAGCTCCCAGATTTTTCCCTGAGGGTCTTTGAACGCACCGTCGCCATACACCATAACCTCTACATGCTTTCCTGTAGCATCGAGAATTTTCTTCTGAACGTCAAGTACAAGGTCTTTACATTCTCTGGGGAAAAGCTTAATGCTTTCTTCGGTTGATTTGTTTGAACCGAGAAGGCCATATTTTTCGTTGTAACCGCTGTCACCGATAGGTGCATTCATAATCTCATCAAGACCGCAGACAATTTTAGCCCCATTTTCTTTGAGGATACGCTTTGTCCTTGCTCTGGTGTGAATGTCGCAGTTAATGATACAATCCGCATAATCAAGAATTGCCTTCGCCTGATTTGCAAATACAAATTCTACCTCTGCTCCGCACTCACGCACAAGCTCACCATAATACTCAACATAATCAACACCTGTGAACTCGTGCTTATTATAACCGAATGCCTCACGGTAACGCTCAAGCGAAAGGACGTCGGAATAAGGGTTAATTCCCGATGCATCAATCTGGTCATCGGTTACAAGCTTGTTTCCCACTTCATCGGAGGGATAGCTAAGCATCAGAACAACCTTCTTTGCACCCTTTGCTATACCTTTTAAGCAAATTGAAAAACGATTTCTTGAAAGAATGGGGAAAATAACGCCTACAGTACCGCCGCCAAGCTTTTCCTTAACATCCTGAGCAATATTATCAACGGTGACATAATTTCCCTGTGCTCTTGCAACGATTGATTCTGTCATAGAAATTACATCACGGTCACGAAGCTCAAAGCCATCATATTCAGATGCTTCAAGTACGCTTGTTGCCACGATTGAAGCAAGGTCATCGCCCTCTCTTATAATGGGGCAACGTATGCCTCTTGAAACAGTACCTACTCTTCTTTCCTTTATTGCCATTTAAATCCCTCCAAAAGAACTTGACTTTTTATTACGCTATTATTATAATACATATATCATCATTAGTAAAGTAGATAATACTTACTACTGTAATAAGGAGAACTTATATGAAAACAAAGCTCGACTATTATCGGATTTTTTATGAAACGGCACTCCATCAATCATTTTCCAAGGCTGCAAAGCACCTGTATATATCGCAGTCGGCAATATCGCAATGCATTCATCAGCTTGAAGCCGATTTAAATGCAGTCCTTTTTGTGCGTTCCAGGCGTGGCGTAGCCTTAACAAAGGAGGGCGAGCTTCTGTTTCAAAAAGTGGAAAGTGCAATGCAAGCAATCTCACAGGGAGAAACACTTCTTGCACGGCTTCATCATTTAGACAGCGGCTCGCTTACCATCGCCGCAGGTGACACAATCACAAGCCATTACCTGCTTCCTTATCTTGAACAGTTTCATGCAACTTATCCCGAAATCCGTATAGAAATGGCAAACTCATACTCGCATCAGATGCTTCAGCTCGTTAAAGATGGCAAAGCCGAGCTTGCATTTGTCAATATGCCCATATCAGACGATGAGCTTTGCATTGAGCCTTGTTTTGAAATACACGATATTTTTGTATGCAGCCCGAAGCACGCATTGAAGCGAGGTTATTCATGGAAAGACATTGCTCAGGAACCGCTTATTCTTCTTGAAGAAAATTCATCATCACGCCATTATCTTAACAAACAGTTTAGGGATAAGGGAATCACATTAGAGCCGCAGATTGAAATTGCTGCACATGATCTACTTATACGCTTTGCATCAATTGATCTCGGCGTTTCCTGCGTAATTGAAGAATTTTCAAGAGAGAGCATTGCTCGTGGGCTTGTCCTTCCTATGAGGCTCGAGCCGCCAATGTCCCCAAGAAGCATCGGCTGTGCATATTTACGTAATACTCCCCTGTCCCTCGCTTCGGAAACATTTTTAAATCTTATAAGGAGAAAATAATTGCTTTTTTCCTTTTATGTGCTATAATAATAGGGAAACATTTAAAAGGGGGATTTGAATATGAATATTCTTGCTATCGGTAACAGCTTTTCACAGGATGCGACGCGCTATCTCCACCGCATCGCACGCAGTGACGGATTTGATTTAAAAGTAGCAAATCTTTACATCGGGGGTTGCCCTTTAGAACGCCACTTCCGTAACATGCTTAGCGAAGAAGCTGTTTACGGGCTTGAATTTAATGGAGAAATCACAGGCTTTGATGTATCACTTAAGGAAGCTCTTTTAAACCGCAGCTGGGATTACATAACGCTCCAGCAGGCAAGCCACTTTAGCTTTGATTATGATACATATCAGCCCTATCTTAATGAGTTATGTGCATATATCAAAAAAATGTGCCCCAAGGCAAAAATACTGATTCATCAGACATGGGCATATGAACAGGACAGCAACAGGCTTCTTGATAAAGGGTACACAGACCAAAAAGATATGTTCCTTGACCTTGAGAAAGCATATAGTAAAGCCGCAAAGGATATAAATGCAGAGTTTATTATAAAGTCGGGCGAGCTTTTGCAAAAGCTTCTTGCAAACGGCATCAAAGTTGTACATCGGGACGCTTTCCATCTTTCTCTCGGACTTTCACGCTATGCTGTGGCACTTTTATGGTATGCCCTTCTTTCGGGAAATGATGTCAGCGAAAACACCTTCCGTGATTTCGACGAACAAATCAGTGAGGAAGAAATTGCAATTGTAAAGAAATGCGTTAAAGAGCTTGTGAATAAGTAAATTTAGAAAGGACTTTCGGATTAAAGCCGAAAGTCCTCTGTTATTTCTGTTAATTTATTTTGGGAGGTGTCATAGAGATACACGCCGCCGAAAAGCTTTTCAAAACGGAGCTTTGTATAAATCTTCCGTGGCGGAAGTGAGATATAGGCGGAAAGGTATTTTTCCACATTTTCCTTTTTCTTTAAAAATTCAAAGCAGGCTTTCTTAAACTCCCTTTCGTTCTCATAGGAAAGCTTTGCTTTTTTGTTTGTAAGGCGGTCTGCCCGTACACAGTCCGAAAAGCCTTCGTATGAGAAAATCTTCTCCAAATGCTCGTAATGTGCTTCAAGGGAAACACTACGGTCAAAAAGGGCATTTTGTGTGAAATAATCATAAATTTCTTCAAATATTCCAAAGGCTGATTCTTCCCTTTCAAAAAGGAAATTCATGGAGCGTGTAAAATCACCGCTGTTATAATATCTTTCCAGAAGCTCCTCGATAAATTTAAGCTTTATTATTTCATCAAAGGAGATAAAGTCGTTTTCCATTACTTCATAAGGGGCTTTTTCCTTATATTTATAGCCGTATTTTTGAGTTTCGCTTCTTAATTTTGACCCTTTGAGGAGCTTTAAAAATCCAAGCTGAAGTACGTGTGGGCGTACCTTTATAACTTCATCAAAGGATTTCTTAAAGCTTTCATAATCCTCATAGGGAAGCCCTGCAATAAGGTCAAGATGGATATGAATATTATCCGCCTGAAGAAGCTTTTTCACATTGTCACGGACTTTTTCAAATTCGATGCTTCTTCCGATTGCCTTTATTGTTTTTTCATTTGTGGACTGCACGCCTATTTCAAATTGAATTATTCCTTTGGGAGCAGTTTTTAAAAGTCTGATTGCTTCCTCGTCAATGAGACTTCCTGCAAGTTCAAAATGAAAGCAGGTATTTTTACTGTTTTCAATAATGAATTTCCAGATTTCCTTCGCTCTTTCTTTGTCTGCGTTAAATGTGCGGTCTACAAATTTCACCAAAGGAACATCATTTTCGATGAAAAACAAAAGTTCTTTTTTCACTCTTTCAAGATGCAGAAAATCAACTCGCCTGTTATCTCCCGAAAGGCAATAACTGCAATTAAAGGGACACCCTCTGGAGGATTCGTAGTAGATAATCTTTCCTTTAAATTCACGTATACTCTCATCGTAGGCAAAGGGGTATTCGTTAAGGCTTCCATTCTCTGCAAGGGGCGTTTCTTTTATACCGTCTCCGCTATGGTATGTAAGTGAGCCGACATCAGCCACATCAAAATCCCCCCCGATAGCACGAAGCAGCGAAAGCATAGGCTTCTCCCCTTCTCCGCGGATAATATAATCTATACATGGGTTTTTAGTCATAATGCTTTGACTGTCGTGTGAAACCTCATGCCCTCCCAAAATGATTTTAATGGAGGGATTAATTTTTTTAAGGCATTGGGAGATATAAATAACCTTTTCAATATTCCATATGTAGCAGGAAAATGCTATTACATCTGCCTTTTTCATATGCAGTGACGCTATGATATTGTCAATATTATCATTCACTGTGTACTCACAGATTTCCGGATTAAATTCCTCGCAATATCTTCCGATAGAACGCAGTGCAAGATTTACGTGTATGTATTTTGCATTAAGGGTCGCCAAAACAACTTTCATATGATTAACTCCTTGAAATATTAAAGCAAACTCATTATATGATTTTGTCAAGTTAGGGACAAAAAAATTTAATGGTTTATCGGCACTTTTTGTCGGCATTTTTTATCGGCGGTTTTTATCGGCGGTTTTCACGCCGACAAATTCATACGATTAAAATGTCTTTCTAAAGGCTTCCCCTTGAGGGGAAGCTGTCACGAAGTGACTGATGAGGTGTTAATTCCCTTCAGTATATCCTCACAAACACTCTCAAATCTTTGATTAACATCAAGATTTGAATATCTCAACACTTTAATGCCTAAAGAATTTAAATATTCGTCTCTTTTTGCGTCATTCTCAACGCCTTTTTCTTCATAATGCTGTGAACCGTCAAGTTCTATAACAAGTTTAGACGATGCAACATAGAAATCAACGATATAATTGCCAATCACCTTTTGTCGATTAACAGTTATAGGTAAAGTTTTCAGAAAATCATACCAAAGATGTCTTTCTTCTTTTGTCATATTTTTTCTTAATGTTTTTGCATTACCCGTTAATTTTGAATTATTAGTCTTGTTCATTTCCACCTCATCCGTCAGCTATCGCTGACACCTTCCCCTCAAGGGGAAGGCTTTTTTGTCCCTTGTATATCAAAGTTTATAAAGACTGTACATTTTAGATGCCAGGCTTTTTTAGTGATTATTTATATCAAAACAGGGGTAAAAACTTAACCGATGCAGACAGAATCCTCCGCATCGGTTTTGATTAAAATAAATCGCTATGTGTTCCAGTTCTTGATAAATATAACACAAGCTCATTTTCAATAACTTGATAAATTAATAGCCAATCCGGAGTAATATGACATTCTCTTAAACCTTTAAAATCTCCTGATAATTCATGATCTTTATATTTCGGCTCCAATACGATACCGTCTGCAAGTTTGTTAACAACTTCTTCAAGTAGTTCAATCTTATAGCCTCTTCTCAACGCTAATTTCAAGTCTTTTTTAAATCTATTAGACGACACAATTTTAAGCATCTGTTCTTACCTCATCCAAAAGCTCAGAGAAAGAAGAATATCTCTTGTATTTACTTGGATTTTTCTTGAACTCTTCAAATTCATTAATCGCTGCTATTGTATCGCTGTTAGGTACTTCCCTTGAAATATTAAACGGAATTGCATTTTCTCTCACAGACTGCCTTAAAAATATATTTATTGCAGTAGAGAGGTCCAAACCAAAATCAGCAAATAATTCCTGAGCCTTAATTTTGATATCTGTATCAATAGAAATATTAGTTGATGTTTTTGCCATATAAAACACTTCCTTTCACTATTATTATATTATAAAAAAACGAAATCGTCAATATATTATGTGCAAATTATATGCATAATGTACACATCTACTTGCTGTTTTCGTTCGTCAAATTTCGACATCTTCACATTGCGAGGCATAAGGTTTAGATGCAACTAAGGCTCCCTTGTGTAAAGGAAGCTGTCAACGAAGTTGACTGAGGGATTGTTTCACTACATTATCTATACACATACAAACTCCCTCAAAATTTTTCAAAACATCAAGATTTGATATTCGGATAACTTTTATCCTATATTTTTCTAAATAAGCAGTTCTTTTTTCATCATTGAAAAGTCCATCATCTTCGTAGTGTTACGAACTATCTAACTCTATAACAACATTCGACATCTTCACATAATTCGTGTTATGTCAGAACTAAAATTAAATTTAATTTGCCTTTTTTAGCGTTCTTAAATACGCTTTTTGCTCTCTTGAAATTCTAAGACTTTCTATTGCCTTTTGTATGGTTTTATTATGTGTCCACGTATCAAGTATATTATTTTCTATATAAGGCAAAGTTTTTTTATACTGTTTCGCAAGTGCAGTTGCAAAGTACCACGCTCGCATCATATTGACGTAATATTCATCAAACTTAACATTTGCAACAAGCCTGAGATAATCTTCATCAAAATCGTCATCTAAATAAAAACTCATCAACAAATTTATTCCA
>JAZQAB010000048.1:0-32989 GCA_045545055.1 Clostridia bacterium
CTACTCGGCAGAATTATCCGAAAAGGTAACCCGAGGGCTTAAGGAAAACGCTCTTAAATGCAAATACAACGGAGGTACTTTGCCAATAGGTTATTCTACTGATAAGAACCAACATTTTGTCATAGACCCACTTACTGCACCAGCGATATTGGATGCATTTAAGCATTATGCAGAAGGTGCTACCATGCAACAAATTACCGATGAATTAAATTTAAAAGGTGTCCGTACTAAAAAGAATACACGAATTACATTAAACGCAGTAACAAGAATGCTGCACAACAGAAGATATATCGGTGAATACAGATACAGCGATATTATAACCCCAAACGGAATACCTCCGATAGTTCCGGAAGATTTATTTGAAAGGGTGCAAGAAAAAATGAAAGTAAATAAAAAAGCTCCTGCCAAACACAAAGCAGAAGACGACTATTTACTTACAACCAAGTTGTTTTGTGGAAAATGCAACTGTCTTATGGTTGGTGAAAGCGGTACAAGTCACACGATGTTTGTTCACCGTTATTATAAATGCGTCGGTGTGAAATGTCACAAAGGATGCGATAAAAAGACTGTCCGCAAGGAATGGATTGAGAATATCGTGATTTCTCACCTTATGAAGATAATCTTTGATGATGACTTGATGGATAAATTGGCAGATGCACTACTTGAACATCTTGGCAAAGAAAATACTACTTTACCGATTTTACAGAAACAATATGCTGAAATTCAGAAAAGTATTGATAATATGCTTAACGCCATTCAGCAGGGTATTTTTACACCTTCTACCAAAGAAAGGCTTGAAACTCTTGAACGAGAAAAAGGCGACCTGTCAGTACAAATCATGAAGGAAGAAGTGAGCAGACCAAATCTTACAAAAGAACAGATTCTCTTCTGGATATACCGATTCAGAAAGCTCAATCCTAAAAGATTGGAACATCGCAGAAGGCTTATAAATAGTTTTCTTAACTCTGTTTACTTATATGATGATAAAATCATAATTGATTGCAACTACAAGGACGGCACAGAAACTATTACTTTAGAGGAAATAGAAAATTCTGCCTTATGTTCGGATTTAACATTACTCGGTGCACCAAAAAGGGAAAGAGTCCTACTGACGTAGGATTCTTTCCCTTTTTGATTTCTCTATTTTGTTTTGGCTACACAAATTAAAAACCTGCCACCTGCGTAATAAATGCTGCCAGTGCCGCACCAACGGCAACGGTTAAAAGTCCTTTATCGAAAAACGCAAGAATCAGTGCGACTATGCAGCCTGCCACCGCAGAAAGCGGTGAGAGTGTGCTTGAAAACACGGCAGGGAACGTCATTGCCGCCAAAACCACATAGGGCACATAGTAGAGAAAAGACTCCACCCATCGGTTTTGTATTTTTTTGCGGAACACTACCATGGGAATTGCACGGATAAGATATGTAACAAATGCCATAACAGCTATGCATGAAAGAATATATGTAGTCCTCATATATCACTATCCCCTTTCTCGTGCACAGGGAAAAACGTAGCACAAAAAGCACTGACAATAATCGTTATAATAATAATTGCCCATCCGCTTGAAATGTTTTTTAAAATGGGAGCGTATGTAAATATAAGGCTTGCTCCTATTGATGCCAAAACTGCCGTCATCACTTTTACATTTTTCCTTGCAGGCGGAATTATTATTGCAATGAACATTGCGTAAAGTGCTATACCCATAGCCGAGGAAAGTGCCACAGGCATAACCTTTGTTGCAACGGCACCCACTGTCGTCCCTGCCGTCCAGCCAAGTACAGGCGTAATAATCAGCCCTGCCATATATGCCGCTGTAAGCGGACGTGAATGACGCATGGATACGGCAAAAATTTCGTCCGTTATCCCGAAAGACACCAAAAATCTCTGCCATAATTTCATCGAAGAATCCACCTTTTGCGAAACAGACAGCGACATAAGGAAATAACGCATATTTATAATCAGCGTGGTAATTGCAAGCTCGATAAAGCTTCCCAATGCCGTCATTATATTAATCCCTGCAAACTGACCTGCACTTGTCACATTGGCAAGTGATGTAAGCGTTGCCGCCCATGCAGGAATACCGCCCTTGGCTGCGGCAATTCCAAATGCCATCGACACCGAAAAATAGCCAAGGCAAATGGGGATTCCATCTTTAATCCCGTTTAAAAGCTCGTTTCTTTTCATTTGTAACACCTTTATACTAAAGTTTTACGCATTTTCCATTTTCCCGAAAGGAAATATATCATACTGGGAATGGCAAATCCATAGGGAGCTAACGCATAGCCCAATACAAAGCCATAGAACCCCCAACCGAAAAGCACACCAAAAAGATAGCTAAGACCTATTCGGAGGAATACACCGTCCAGCAGTGCAAGCACCATGCTCAGCTTGGCGTGTCCTATTCCCTGAATAAATGCACCGCTTCCCCTCATAACCGCAAAGGCAGGGAACATCCACAATATTGCAGAAATAAATATATGGGACATTTCGTGAACCCGGGCATCATCTGAGAACATCTTAAACAGCCACTGACCGCACCCTAAGTAAAGTGCCATGAAAAAGATTGTTAAAATCCCCGAAAATATCCATGCAGTGTAAACAACCTTTTGTGCTCTCTCCTGCTTTCCTGCACCAATATTCTGACCTATCATCGGAATTGCGGCATACTGGATTCCCATACAAATTTTATTTACGATATCGTCTATACGCACGCCAACTCCAAAGGTTGCCGAGGCAACCACACCCACCTTGTTTATAAGGGAGTTTACAAAAAGCATGGAAATATTTATGAAGCCTGCCTGTACTGCCATAGGTGTACCGAGACTTATTATAGTACGTGCATAGTTTTTCTTTATGCGAAAGCTTTTTACTTTAAAATCGAACCCAAACTCCGCTTTATGCTTATACAGATAATAAACAGAGAACATGAAAGACACAGCCTGACCTATTATGGTAGCCCACGCGGCACCTGCAACGCCAAAGCCCATAACCCCTGTAAATAAATAGTCAAGCACCAAATTAACTACCGATGCAATCAAAATGAAAAGGAGAGGTCTCTTAGAATCGCCCATTCCTCGAAGGACGGCAGAAACCATATTATACCCCGCGGTAAATACCATTCCTCCGCCGCAGATAACAAGGTAATGGATTGCCATTTGATATGATTCGTAAGGAACATTGATTACATTTAATATAACATTCTTGAACACTGCAAATACTGCAGTAAATATCAGTGCAATAATCATCAGCATGGAAAAGAGTGTTCCGATTATATAATTAAGCCTTTCCCTTTTTCCTGCACCGAGAGCTTGCGAGATAAGTACCTGCCCTGCATTTGAAAATCCCAGGCAAACCATGGCGGCAAAGTTTATTATCTGACTGCTTAAAGATACGGCTGAAAGCCCTGCCGTACCAACATATTCGCCCACTATTATCATATCAATTGTGCTGTAGAGTACCTGAAGTGCGTTTGACAGCATAAACGGAATCATAAAACGGAAAAGCTGCTTTGCGATATTTCCCTGTGTGAAATCTTTAGTTAATTTAGTATTCATTTAAAATTCTATCCTTTGTTATTTTAATATTTCAACCTAATGTATTTTAACACATCTATTGTAAACCTACAACAATATTTTCAAAAAATCCTCTGTTTTTATTGATTGCATCACGTTTTTATGATAAAATGTAAATTATTCTTATTACAAGGGATGATATTTATGAAACTAAGCACGCTTTTTTCAGAAAGGTTTTTACTTTCATTTGAAGTTTTTCCGCCAAAAACCGATACGGCTTTTGAAAGCGTTAAAACCGCTACCGAGGAAATTGCAAAGCTAAGACCGTCCTTTATGAGCGTTACATATGGTGCAGGCGGCGGTACAAGCAAATACACTCTTGAAATCGCCAAAAACATAAAAGAGCAGTATAATGTTCCCACTCTCGCCCATCTTACCTGTGTTTCCTCCACAAAGGAAACTGTCCGCCGTAAAATCGAACAGATGAAAGAGGCAGGTATTGAAAATGTGATGGCTCTCAGGGGTGATTTAACTCCTGAGCTTACAGAAAGTGACAGAAGCACATGGGACTACACTCATGCAATAGACCTTATCCGTGATATAAAAGAAAGCGGTGCAGACTTTTGTATAGGCGGTGCGTGTTATCCGGAGGTTCATCCCGAAAGCACCAATCAGAAAGAAGATATTAAGTATCTCAAGGAGAAGGTAGATGCCGGTTGCTCATTTCTTACCACACAAATGTTTTTTGACAATAATTTACTCTATAATTTTCTCTACAAAATACGTGAGGCAGGGATAACCGTTCCAATAATTCCGGGAATTATGCCTATTACCAATGCAAATCAGGTAGAGAGGGCAATAAAGCTTTCAGGCTCATTTATGCCGCAGAGATTCAAGAGCCTTGTGGATAGATTCGGCTCATCTCCCGATGCAATGAAGCAGGCAGGCATTGCATATGCAACTGACCAGATAATAGACCTTTTTGCAAACGGAATAACCAACGTTCACGTTTATTCAATGAACAAGCCTGACGTAGCTGAAAAAATACAAAGTAATTTATCACATATATTATGCCTATGATAAACAATGTAATTTTAACGAAAACATTTCTCGCCCCACCCATAGACCGAGGTGAGATTTTAAGGTATGCAGAGGTTATAAAAACAACCCCCGAAATAGAAACTTTGCTTGACGAATGTCTTTTGCTTGTCGCAGATAAGCTTACGTACAAGGTTTGTTACGGTAATTTTCCTCTCACAGTTTCGGAGGGGGAAATCAATCTTTCATTTACAAAGACAAAAAGTGAAAAGCTTAAAGCCAACCTTAAAGGTTGCAAGAGCTTTATTCTCTTTGCGGCAACAATCGGGCTTGAGATTGACAGAATGATTTCCCTTTACGGCAGAAGCTCCCCTTCAAAGGGGCATATGCTTCAGGCGATAGGTGCAGAGAGGATAGAGGGGCTGTGTGATGCCTTTAACCAATATATTGCCGAGGAATACGGACATACCAAGCCAAGGTTTAGTCCGGGATACGGCGATTTACCTTTAGAGCTTCAAAAGGACTTTTTCAGAGTGCTTGAGCCAAACCGAAGAATCGGACTTACCCTTAACGAAAGCATGCTGATGACTCCCTCAAAATCGGTGACGGCGATTATAGGAATTTCCGATACAGAGTGTGAAAACAAAAAACAAAACTGCAACGATTGCACTAAGACAGATTGCAGTTACAGGAGAACATTATGAATATAAAAGAATACTTAAAGGACAATTTCATATATCTTGACGGCGGTATGGGAACGCTTCTTCAGAAAGAGGGGCTTTTACCCGGAGAACTGCCCGAAAGGTGGAACATATCACATTCCGACATAATCACAAAAATTCATCGCAGCTATTACGATGCAGGAAGCAATATTGTGAACACAAATACCTTTGGTGCAAATCTTTTAAAATTCAGTCCAAAAGAGCTTGACGAAATTGTAAAAGCGGCAGTGACAAACGCAAAGCGTGCAAGAGAGGAATCACGTGCAAAGGGAGAAAAGTGGATAGCACTTGATATAGGTCCGAGCGGCAGAATGCTTGCCCCATATGGTGATTTTGATTTTGAGGCTGCGGTTTCCCTTTTTGCCGAAACTGTAAAGCTCGGTGCAAAATATGGCGTAGACCTAATTATGATTGAAACAATGAACGACAGCTACGAAACAAAGGCTGCCCTTCTTGCGGCAAAGGAAAACTGTGACCTTCCCGTATTTGTGTCCAACGCTTACGGTGAGGACGGAAAGCTGATGACCGGTGCTTCCCCCTCCGCCATGGTTGCAATGCTTGAGGGTATGCGTGCCGATGCAATCGGCATAAACTGTTCACTTGGTCCGAAGGCTCTTATAAAGGTTGCGGAGGAATATCTTGAAAAGGCGTCTGTCCCCGTGATATTAAAACCAAACGCAGGTCTTCCCAAGGTAACAGGCGGAAAAACCGTGTATGATGTTCTTCCTGAGGAATTTTCCGAGGACGTTGCCGCTCTTATGGAAAAAGGAATCCGCATTGCAGGCGGTTGCTGTGGTACTACCCCCGAATATATTTCCTCACTTGTAAAAAAATCATCAATGCTTTCTCCTGAGGCAATTACCAAAAAGAATATTACCTGTGTTTCCTCCTATACCCATGCGGTTGAAGTTAAGGATTCCCCCATTCTTATAGGTGAAAGAATAAATCCCACAGGCAAAAAAAGATTCAAAGAAGCCCTTAAAAACGGCGATATGGATTATATTTTAAATGAGGGAATTTCACAGCAGGAAAAAGGGGTACATATTATTGATGTCAATGTAGGTCTGCCCGAAATTGACGAGGCAAAAATGCTTACAGATGCCGTTTGCCGTCTGCAGGCGGTTATTAATATTCCCTTGCAGATAGATACTGCTGACGTTTCCGCTATGGAAAGTGCACTCCGCCGATATAACGGCAAAGCTATGATTAATTCCGTAAATGGTAAGAAAGAAAGCATGGAATCCGTTTTCCCACTTGCGGCAAAATATGGCGGTCTTATCGTAGCACTTACATTGGACGAAAACGGCATTCCGAAAAGTGCAGAGGAAAGATATGCAGTTGCGGAAAAAATCCTTACCGAAGCGAAAAAATATGGAATCGATAAAAAGGATATAATTTTTGACCCATTGACACTCACTGTAAGTGCAGAGCCTGATGCGGCAAAAGAAACTCTGCGTGCCGTCAGCATGATTAAGCACAAAATGGGTGTTCATACATCGCTGGGCGTTTCCAATGTTTCTTTCGGACTTCCCCACCGTGATGCAATTAACAGCACATTTTTTGCAAATGCTATGGCAAGCGGGCTTTCTGCGGCAATTATGAATCCCTATTCCGCAGAAATGATGAAAGCATACTATGCTTTCAGGGCACTTAACTCTTTTGACGAAAACTTTTCTGAATATATTGCTTTCTCCCAAACACTTACGGAAACTGTAACAGTCGCCGAAGCTAAAAAAGAATCTGTTTCAATATCCGAGCAAGGAAGTGCACTTCAAAAAGCCGTTATAAAAGGACTGTGCGAGCAGGCAGCGGCAATAACACGCGAAATGTTAGGCAGCACAAAGCCGCTTACAATCGTGCAAGAAGAAATTATCCCTGCACTTAATATTGTAGGAACGGGTTTTGAAAACAAAACGGTATATCTTCCCCAGCTTCTTATGAGTGCAGAAGCGGCAAAATCGGCATTTGAGGAAATCAAGAAAGCAATGTCCTCTTCAAATGCTTCTGACAAATGCCCTATAGTAATTGCAACGGTTAAGGGAGATGTTCACGATATAGGCAAAAACATCGTGAAACTGCTTCTTGAAAATTACGGCTTTCGGGTTTACGATTTGGGAAAAGATGTTGCACCCGAAGTAATTGTGGAAAAGGCATCTGAGGTTGATGCACCTATAATAGGACTTAGTGCGTTGATGACAACAACAGTTCCTGCAATGGAGGAAACAATCAAGCTTGCAAGAGAGAAACTGCCTGACTGTAAAATTATCGTTGGTGGAGCAGTTCTGACACAGGAATACTCCGATGCAATCGGTGCTGACAAATACGCAAAGGATGCAATGGAAGCAGTAAGGTACGCAGAAGAAATAAATAAGAAGCGTGCCGCTTCACCCATTTCGCGTCCCAACTAAATTTCAAACAAACAAGCGTTGCTCGCGATTAAATTACTCAATTTACTATACGATAAATAATACGAAAGAAGTAGCCTCAAGTTGGCTACTTCTTTCGTATTATTCCGCACCCTATTTTTTCACCTGAATTCCCTGCAGGCTGCGTGGTAAAATCATCTGGCATTGAATGAATTATCACGGTTTTGCCGATTATATCATCAACACGAAAACGCTTTGTCATGAATGCGGAAAACGCTTCGCCCTTTTCACCAAATAACGGCGGCATATCACCTGCGTGGTATGGGTGCGGATAGCCATTTGGGTTATAATGGGTAAGTGCATTTTTAAACGGGTCTGTTTCGTCACCGCTGCAGCTTGCACCCGAATGTATATGAAATCCAAATACTCCGCTCCCGTACTGATTTTCGGGAAGTCCCTGTGCCTGAGTTACAACTATTACGCTGTCAGACTGCTGGTAATACTGAACACGGGCATAAATATCGGGATATTTTTCACTACCGTTTATAACGGCAAACGCCATAGGATATGATGTAAATATATGTCCAAAATTTTCATAGTTAAACATAACAAGACCCCCTTAGTGCAGTATATGCACTAAGGGGGAATCTAATTCAATTTATTATTTCACATCATAGTCAAGCTTGAATTTTTCTCCGCAGCCGTAGTTTTCGTAAACGTAATCGATATCTTTATCACCTCTACCGGAAAGGCAAGCAAGAATCGAGCCTGATTTATGCTCCTTAGCGTATCTTATTGCATATGCTACCGCATGTGCACTTTCGATTGCGGGAATGATTCCCTCATATCTTGAAAGCAGGAAGAATGCCTCCATTGCTTCCTCATCTGAAACTGTAGTATACTGCACTCTGCCCATGTCTCTAAGATGTGCATGCTCAGGTCCTACACCGGGGTAATCAAGACCGCTGGCGATTGAATATACGGGAAGTGGCTCTCCCTTTTCGTCCTGAAGAACATAGCTTGTATATCCGTGAATGATACCTTTCGTTCCATATGCCATGGTAGCTGCGTGGTCGCCAACTGAGCTACCTCTTCCCAGAGGCTCAACTCCGTAAATTTCAACAGGGTCTGCAAGGAAAGGAGTAAACATACCCAGTGAGTTACTTCCACCGCCAACGCAGGCAGTAATAGCGTCGGGCATAATACCTGTCATTTCAAGGAACTGCTCTCTCGCCTCAATACCGATTACAGACTGAAAATCTCTTACCATTTTTGGGAACGGATGAGGACCTGCCGCTGTACCTATGCAATAAATTGCATCCTTGTATTCTCTGAGATACGCTTCAAAAGCCGCATCACAGGCTTCTTTAAGAGTTTTAAGCCCTTTTGTTACGGGAACAACATTTGCACCAAGCATTTTCATGCGAATAACATTGGGGTGCTGCTTGGCAATGTCGACCTCGCCCATATAGACGTCACATTCCATACCAAAATATGCCGCTGCAGTAGCAATCGCAACACCGTGCTGACCTGCACCTGTTTCTGCAATGATTTTCTTTTTGCCCATATATTTTGCAAGAAGTCCTTCACCCATACAATGGTTAAGCTTATGTGCTCCCGTATGGTTAAGGTCTTCACGCTTTAAGTAAATCTGACAGTTACCAAAAATTTTTGAAAGACGCTCGCAATGGTACACGGGAGTAGGTCTTCCCTGAAATTCCTTACGTATTCTGCGAAGCTCGTTAATAAACTGTGCACTGTGACAGATTGCCTCATACGCATCATCAGCTTCTTTAAATGCCTCAATAAGCTCCTTTGCCTGAAAAGAGCCACCGTATTCACCGAAGTAACCTTCTTCATTGGGATATTCTTTTAAATAATTTTCAAAATCTTTATATTTGTTCATAATCTGTTTTCTCCTTTAATCATATTTAATAGAATTTCAGGATTTACGCCATCGCACATCCGGTTTGTTTTTAAAAATAAACATATATATTCCTCCAAAAAACAAAAGCCCTTGAACTGCATTTGCAAGTCAAGGGCGAAAATACTATTTCCGCGGTGCCACCTTGTTTCAGGAATAACCCCTCTGTAAGATACTATCATATCTCCGGCTTTTAACGCAAGCCACACGTCAGTGCATTTAACACTACCCTCGGCAGTCCATATTACTCAGGCGATTCTGCGGAACTCACACCGTAATCCGCTCGCTCAAAGAATCGGTATCTGACTTTTTTCTGCCTCATCGGTTTACTATTAAATTCTTGTTAATTATATCACCGCAAAAATTATATGTCAATACTTTTTCCCAAATTTGAATTTGCAAATTCCTGCAATCTGCCTCTCACACTAATATCAAGAGGCTTTGTCTCTTTAAGCGGATTTTCAATTCCCAGCTCATCATACTTGAAAAAGCCCATGGTATGAAATGCAAGTAGCTCATATTTATATATGCATTTTTTATCTTTAATGTGCATGAGGTATTTTTGGATTTCTTTCTCAGTATCATTAATTCCCGGAATTATTACAGTCCTGATACGAGTGGATTTTCCGATGGATTCCAAAAATTCAAGCGTTTTCAAAGTATTATCTATTGTACTCCCGGTGAATTTAAGATACCCCTCATTATCGGGAAACTTCAGGTCGAGAAGTACTGTCTGCGAATTTTCCAAAACAAACTTCACGCTATCTGTCAGCTTTACCGCTCCCGAAGTATCAATGGCGTAGTTTATCCCCTTATCCTTTAAAAGAGGAACTGCTTCCTTTATAAAGTCAGCCTGCAAAAGCGGCTCGCCTCCCGTAAAGGTAACTCCGCCGTTATTTTTAAAATAGGGCTTATATTTAGATACTTTATTAATTAATTCTTCGGGCGTCATCAAGGTCCCTGCCATATTCCATGTATCAGGGTTATGGCAAAATACGCACCTTAACGGACAGCCCGAAAGAAAAACTGCATACCTTACTCCTTCGCCGTCCACCGCTGCCATACTTTCAAAAGAATGAATATAGCCTTGCATACAAAACACCTTTACATCTTTTCGTGGAATGTGCGAGATATTACTTCAAGCTGCTTATCCTTTGTCAGCTTATTGAAGTTTACTGCATATCCGCTTACACGGATTGTAAGAGTAGGATAAAGAGTAGGATCATTCATTGCATCAATAAGCTTCTGACGGTTAAGCACGTTAACATTGAGATGATGTGCGTCCTGTGCAAAATATCCGTCAAGCACAGTGGTAAGATTTTCCACACGGTTATCCTCATCTGCTCCGAGTGCGTCGGGCGTAATGGAGAATGTGTTGGAAATGCCGTCCATACAACAAGCATAATTAATCTTAGCCACAGAGTTAAGCGATGCCAATGCACCCTCCTTATCTCTGCCGTGCATGGGATTTGCACCGGGAGCGAATGCCTCCCCTTTCTTTCTTCCGTCGGGGGTTGCACCTGTTTTCTTTCCGTAAACCACGTTTGAAGTTATGGTCAGAATTGAAAGTGTATGACGGGCATTGCGGTACGTCTTTGTTTTGCAAAGCTCACTGTAGAAAAATTCCGTTATCCATTTTGCAATACTGTCTGCCCTGTCGTCGTCATTTCCATACTTGGGGAAATCTCCCTCTATATCAAAGTCGGTTATTAATCCGTTTTCGTCCTTTTTGGGAGTAACACGGGCATATTTGATTGCACTCAGGCTGTCTGCAAGAACGCTAAGTCCGCTGATTCCAAACGCCATAAGACGCTCAGGCTCCACATCATGGAAGGACATCATAAGACGCTCATAGGCGTACTTATCATGCATATAATGGATTACATTCATGGTATTAACGTAGAGCTTTGCCATCCATGCCGCATATGTTTTGAAGGCTTCCAGTACTTCCTCATAGTCGAGAGCTTTTTCATCAAAAACCTTTCCTTCGGGGGCAATCTGCTCGCCGTAGATTTCATCCTTTCCGCCGTTTAATGCCATAAGAAGAACCTTTGCAAGGTTACAGCGTGCTCCGAAGAACTGCATCTGCTTACCTGTCTTCATAGCCGATACGCAGCAAGCGATTGAGTAATCGTCGCCAAAGTCTTTACGCATAACGTCGTCATTTTCATACTGAATGGAATCGGTGTCAATTGACACCTTTGCACAGAAATCTTTAAATGCCTGAGGAAGCCCCTGTGCCCAAAGAACGGTTATATTGGGTTCTGCGGAGGGTCCGAGGTTATAAAGAGTCTGCAAAAATCTATAGCAGGTCTTTGTAACCATTGTTCTGCCGTCCTCACACATTCCGGCAAGGGAACATGTAACCCAAACGGGGTCACCTGCAAAAAGGTCATTATATTCGGGAGTACGCAAGTGGCGGACAAGACGCATTTTAATTACCAAATCGTCAATAAGCTCCTGTGCATCTTTTTCAGTAAGAGTACCCTCTTTAATATCACGCTCAATATAAATATCAATAAATGCGGAGATTCTTCCAATGCTGTTAGCCGCACCATTCTGCTCCTTGACTGCACCAAGATAGCCAAAATAAAGCCACTGAATTGCCTCACGTGCATTTTGTGCAGGACGTGTAATATCGCATCCGTACTGCTTTGCCATAGTAACAAGATCATTCATAAATTCGAGCTGACGGGAAATATCTTCAATAAGTCTGATAGTTTCGTCAGTCATATCTCTTTCACTGATACGCTCTTTATCGGCTTTACGCTCCTGAATAAGGTAATCCATTCCGTAAAGGGCAATACGGCGGTAGTCGCCTATAATTCTGCCTCGTGCATATGCATCGGGAAGCCCCGTAAGTATTCCTGCGTGGCGAGCCTTCCTCATGGTATCAGTATAAACACGGAATACACCTGTGTTATGTGTGGTACGATATCTGAACTCGTCTTTTATATTATCCCCGATTTCATAACCGTATGCTTTACATGCCTGAACGGCATTTCTGTAGCCGGCAAAGGGATTAACTGCTCTTTTAAGAGGCTCGTCGGTCTGCAAGCCTACAATTAAGTCGTCCTCTTTGATAACGTAGCCCGGCTCGTAGGTAAGAAGTGAAGAAACCTTTTCGGTGTCGATATCAAGAACACCGCCCTTTTTAGTTTCCTCTATAATAAGCTCCTCAACACGTTTTTTAACCCTGTCTGTGCGAGGCGTTGTACCTGATAAGAAGGAGGCGTCCCCTTCGTATGGTGTATAATTTCTTTTAATGAAATCACTTACATCTATTGTGTTATTCCAATTCCCCTCATTAAAATTGCGTTTGTAATCTGCCATATTTATATACACCCTTTCTTTAAAGAAGCGTGCCGCTTCACCCTCGTCGCGTCCCGACTGAATTTAAAATTGATAAACACAGCTCGCGATTAAATTACTTAAATTCCTATACTGCCAAAAACTTAAAAAGGCACCTCGGGAATGAGGTGCCCAGACGGTCGGCAATAATGACTCCTGTTCCCTCATAGTTCTCTATGCTCCGTCAGTAGCAGGAATCATTTATATTATAGCGTATATTTTCGTTCTTGTCAACGAAAATAAAAACACATTTTACTTAGTGCAAACTAATTCAAAATGGTCTTTGTCTGAAAACTCCGTAAGGTCTACACCTGTCATCATCGACTCTCCGTTTTTTGTGAAAGCCCAATAGGTTTTAGTTTTGTCATAATCGGCTTCCATGGAATTTACCTTTTTTACATAAAGTCCGTAGGGGCCTTTTTCTCCCTCAATAAGCTTATGCTCCGAAAGAGCCTCTCCGACAGTTTTCTTGTCGGTATGAATGGTAAATTCTATAGCCTGTCCCTCGGCACCCACCTCAACATATAATGTTTTTTCACCCGTGCCAAGCTCTGTATCTTCTAAGTATGCGGCACTCTTCCACATACCCTCTTTTTTTATAACATCGGGTTTTTCATTTGTTTTGGAGGTAGTTGCACCGTCCTGCATGAAAAATGCACATGCCAGAATCGCAATTACAGCCACTGCTGCTAAAAATACACTTCGCTTTTTCATATTTATCGCCTCTTACATGCTGAGATATTTATGTATAACGGGCCAAGCCTCGTCGGGGTAGAACTGATGACCACCGTTACCCTTAATAAGAGTGCAAAGCTCCTCTTTTCCATAAGCCTTATATGCAGTTTTTATGATTTCAAAGGATTTTTCCACACCGTGGAGAGGGAAAATTGTATCCTCAATTCCGCACACTGCCACAAGCTTTCTCGGTGCGATAAGGCATCCTATATCTCCCATATCAAAATATTTCCTTATATCGGGAATAAAATTACAGGGGCAATGGTACATCGCCATGATTGAATCCTCATATGTACACACTGCACAGGACGGAACAGAAATTGAGATTCTCTCATCCAGACAGGAAGCATAGAAGGTTGCAGTACCACCGCCGGAGTTACCCAGACACATGATTTTATCTGTATCAACATACTCTGAAAAATGCTCACAAACAACGTCAATTGTACGCATAATATCCCATACACGTTCTCCGATTGCTGTTCTACCCATAAGGAGAGTTGCCATTGCAGTATTGTCGACACTGCCACCGCATGAGGGGCTGCCCTTCTCGTTTGAGCCGGCACTTCCCATATAACGCTGCTCGATAGCTACACTGCAAACGCCTTCGTGTGCGGCTCTTACGGCAAAATCACGTCCTCCTGCAATAGATGCTACATCTCTTTCATACTTAGGCTCGCCCAATGAAATATGCATACCGGTGCTATGTCCCTGAAGGCAGATTACCACAGGTGCTTTTCCCTTTAATTCATCAGGAAGAAGAAATGCAGCTTTAACTATATATCCCGGCTCGCTCTGAAATTCAAATTTGTACTGTGTATATGTATCGCCCTTTTTTTCCTCGGTGATTTTAAATTCGTCCGCACAACGCTCTGTGGGCATCTTCAAAAGCTCGGTAAGCTTTGCCTTTGCCTCTTTCTGCCATGCACTAATATCACTCTTTCCGTCATAGTGCATTGAGGGAGCGTTCTCTTTTGCCATATTTTGAATAAATTCAAGTGAAATGTTTGTTGCCATCAGATATCTTCCTTTCCTTTTTCATAAGCACATTATACCTTTTAATTTTGCAGGTGTCAACATTCAATTTATTTTTCGCTTTACTTTGATTATAAATTACACTTTTGCCACAATAAAAGAGCATAGTGGAGTATTTTCCCGCTATGCTCTTGGGTGTGCTTTTTTATATATTTTTTTAATGTTATCCTTGAGTACCCGATTATATATCCGTGTTGTTACCACATCATTATGCCCCAGCATTTCAGAAACAACATTAATATCTGCACCGTTTTGCAAAAGATGTACTGCAAAGGAGTTACGAAGTGTCTGGGCTGTAATCTCCGTTTTAATGCCTGCACTTTGTGCATAACTGCGAAGAATCTTCCAGAAGCCCTGCCTTGTGAGCGGAGTTCCGCTGCAATTTACAAAAAGATTCTTTTCCTTACTGTTACTGATAAGGTACGGACGTGCTTTCTTTATATATTCATCAAGAGCATCAGCCGCCTCTTTACCGAAAGGAATATATCTTTCATTCCTGCTTCCCACCAAGCTTAACATTCCGCCGCGGATATCCACGTCCTTCAGGGTAAGAGCTATTATTTCCGAAACCTTTATGCCTGTAGCATACAAAAGCTCCAGCATGGCTTTATCACGGATTCCCTTTAAATCAGTAGTTTTAGGCTGATTCAAAAGCTTTACGACCTCTCTTGTGGTAAGTGCTTCGGGAATTTTTTTCTTCACACGGGGAAGCTCAATACCATAGACAGGATTTATTTCAAGCTCTTTCCTTGTGATTCCCCACTGATAAAATTTTTTAAGGGACGCAGTCTGCCTTGAAATTGTAGAATGTGCTTTTCCTTGTGCTCTGAGTTGTTCTATGTAGGCATTAAGGGTCGTCCGCTTTACGGCAAAAACATTTTTTACTTTATTCTCTTTTAAATAGGAAAAATACGCTTCCAGGTCACGGACGTAAGAAGTGAGAGTATTTTGTGACATTCTCTGTTTCTTCAAATACAGCTCATAATCCGCTATTATTTCATTCATAAAGTACCCACCTTTTGAGAGAGTGCTTCTATTTTACACCTGCAAGGAAAAAATGTATATAACCAAATTGCACATAATTTCCATTAATTTTTCGTGGTTTTAGCTTAAAAATCTGTAAAATATCACTTCCAGCCCCCCTGCCATCATTGAAATCACAATGGTCAGCAAAGCTTCACTGCGGTTAAATGTAAATGGTTCTGAGCAGCTTTTAATTATATTTTTTCTTTTCTCTGCTACCTTTACGGAAAAAATAATCATGATAGGAAGTATTGAAAAGCATTGAGGAAGCACAGCCGCCACGGCTTCTTTTATTCCCATGAAGGTTAATATGTACATCACGCAAAAAGAAGTACAGCAGCCCCTCAGCATCATAACGGGATGAATAAAGGGCATCGGTAACAGGTTATGAAAAAGGAAAATGAAGATAAGCCACAAAAGATTCAACCACGACACATGCAGAAAATCTCCGAAAGAAATCACACCGCTTTTCACATTTATTTCATCAAAAACAGAAATATCTGTTCTGATTTGCCCATAGAAAAGCACCATTCCGATTATTATTCCGACAAGAAAATTTATTCCGACAGATATGTAAATCAGTTTTTGCTCCCGATTCATTCAAAACACCTCTGTCAAATACTATTCTTGTCCCGTTAAAGGTATTACATATCCGACAAAATCCGTAAAAGCTCGCAGGGAGAATCTGCAATTTTCTCAGCGTTATCCTCAAGCTCCCCCTCGGCGGCAAAGCCGTAGCTTACACCGATACATCTGATATTGCACTTCTTTGCACCCTCGCAATCGTGTATGCGGTCACCTACCATTACAGTTTCCTGAGGCTTTGCTCCCAGTGCCGCCATTGCATTTTTTATAACAAGTGCCTTATCTGTATTTCTTCCGTCAAGCTCACTTCCCGAAAGATGAGAAAGATATGGCGAAATGCCATACTTATCCGCAATTTTCTGTGCGAACACATGCGGTTTACTGGTTGCTATGGCAAGAATTTTGCCCTGATTTTTAAGCTCCTGCAGCATTTTTAAAACACCATCGTATATTTCATTTTCAAAAATCCCTATGGGGGCAAAACGCTCCCTGTAAACCGAAACTGCCTTCTCGGCATCTTTTTCCGAAAGGGAGGCATATCTCATGAACTGCTCCTTGAGAGGCGGCCCTATAAAGGACACAAGCTCGTCACATTCACGCTCAATTCCGAAATAACGCAGTGCGTGCTGCACACATTTGGTAATGCCCTCTTTGGGATTGGTAAGAGTACCGTCTAAGTCAAAAAGGATAAATTTAATCAAAATATTTCTTCCTTTCTACAAAATTCTTGAAATTTTTCTGAGTTTACTATATAATATCACTGTTTGGGAAATTTATCAAGAAGGGGAATTTTTTTATGCAAAAAACAAACGTTATGCGAATGCTTGACAAAGCAAAAATTACATATACAACCGCAGAATACGAAGTGGACGAATCCGACCTTTCGGGGACACATATTGCCGAGGTGACCGGAATGAATCCCGAAACCGTATTTAAAACACTGGTTGCAAAGGGAGATAAAACAGGGCATTGTGTATTTTGTATTCCATGTGCGATGGAGGTTGACCTTAAAAAAGCGGCAAAGGTGACGGGAAACAAGAAAGTGGAATTTCTCCCTCTTAAAGAGCTTCTGCCCACCACGGGCTATATCCGTGGAGGCTGCAGTCCCATCGGTATGAAAAAGAGATTTCCCACATTTATACACGAAAGTGCAAAAAGCTTTGAAACCATTTCTGTAAGCGGCGGAATGAGGGGCTTGCAGGTAATACTTTCGCCCATTACTCTTTGCGACTTCGTGGGAGGAATCTTTGCAAATCTGATTACGGAGGCTTAAGTCATGCAAAATTCCAACAAAAGCTTTATTGCCAAAATTGCACTGCTTTTTGCAACAATAATATGGGGCTCTACATTTTTTATAATGGAGGGAACAATAAAAAGCATCGGAATCTATTCCCTGCTTGCGTTCCGTTTCACACTGGCGGCAATCATCTTAGCAGTAATACTCATAAAGCATCTGAAGGTTATAGATAAAGGCTACCTGTGGCGTGGCTTCGTTATGGGGGCACTGGTAATTGCGGCATACATATTTCAGACCTATGGGCTTGCCGATGAAGCAACCACCCCCGGAAAAAATGCCTTTCTGACGGCTATTTACTGTGTTATCGTACCCTTTTTAGCGTATCCGTTTACAAAAATAAAGCCCGACAGATATAATGTGGCAGCATCTTTTCTGTGCATATTCGGAATAACGCTGATTTCAGTTACGGGCGGCGATTTTTCCACAATCTGCAAAGGAGATTTGCTGACACTGTTAGGCGGCATATTTTTCTCGCTGCATATGATAGCTGTAAGTGCATTTTCACAAGGCAGAAACATACTTCTTCTGACAATGCTTCAATTCTTGTTTGCAGGGCTTATCGTATGGATTCCCGCACTGATGTTTGAAACCTTTCCGTCGGATTTAAGTTTATCGGGAATTGGTGCTATCTTGTATCTTACAATATTTGCAACCTGTCTGTGCTACATTTTCCAGAATGCAGGGCAAAAATTCACTACTCCCTCAACGGCGGCACTGATACTTTCACTGGAGGCGGTATTCGGGGTAATATTCTCCGTAATTTTTACGTCGGAAACGGTTTCGTTTAAAATGTTTATAGGCTTTTCTTTGGTGTTCTTAGCGATAATCGTATCTGAATTAAAGCCGTTTAAAAGAAATTGAATAACCTCATTTTTTATTCCTATTCTTAATTGACAATTTTTAGTATGTATGCTATAATCAAGTTGCGACGCAAAACTTAATATTTTTGACGTTAACAGTGTGTTTTTTTACCTTTTGGTAAAAATGCATGCTCTGTTTCGCATACTGTGTAACGTCAATGTGGAGTTTTGTGTCGCAACAAACAAGGAGTGTGCATTTTTCGGTGCATCAACTTTGTTGGTGCACTTTTTTACTGTGTAGGAATTTGCGTAAAATTAATTCGCATGAAACTATGTTCGCAATTTATTTAGGGTGCGACATGGGTGAAGCGGAACGCTTCTTTTTTAATTGTGCATTCCTGCTCTTTGTTGCCAAACAAAATTCCAAATAACAAGACCTGCACTAAAGGGCAGGTCTTGTTATTTGGAATTTATTTTTCTGATATTAATACGCTAACGCCGGCTTCTTCCAGTTTTCTCTGCCATTCTTCGTCAAGCTTATTTTCGGTGACAAAGAAGTCTGTTTCATCAAAGGAAGCAAGCTTGGCAAATCCGATTCTTCCGATTTTTGTATGCTCACATACATATATTTTTTTGCAGGAGTTTTCCATCATGCATTTTTTCATGGCACATTCCTGCTCGTTGCTGTCAAGTATTCCCCGTTCTGCCGTTACACCGCGGCTGCTGAAAAATATTTTATCTGCCACGTATTTCTCACGGACACTATTTTCCGCCAGACTTCCTACAAAGGAGCCGTTCTCCCCTACTATTCCGCCTGTGCCGATTACCTTTATATCCTTATTCTCCGAAAGCTCTGCTATAGTTTGAAGTGAATTTGTAATCACGGTAATATTCTTCATTTTACGAAGCTCACGGGCAATGAAATATGTGGTGGTTGAGGCATCGAGAAAAATCGTCTCTCCGGGGGAAATAAGTCCTGCGGCAAGTGCTGCGACTTTTTCCTTTCCCTCCACATTTATCTTTCTTCTTTTCTCAATGGACGGCTCGTACTTATTTTCGTCAATAGCTACCGCACCGCCGTGTGTCCGAAGAAGCTTTTCTTCCTTTTCAAGCTTTTCAAGGTCACGGCGAACTGTTTCCTCCGCCACGGAAAATTCTGTACTTAGTTTACTTACGGATACTGCACCGTTTTCTTTTAATTTCTCAAGTATTCGCTGCTGTCTTTCAATAGCAAACATTTCATTTTCCCCTTGTTAAATATTTCACTTAATTATAGCATCATATTTATCTTTAGTCAATTACTATTTTTAACAATGGTTACCATATCCCCGTTACGAAGTCCTGCACTGTTGGCATCATCGGTATCAATATGCATTTCCACATTGAAATCATCACGCACTCTTATTTGTACATCGTAAAACTTTGTTGTTTTCTCCTTGCCGTGGCAAACAACGTCAACATAATCTCCGTCGTGTAATTCATGGTTCTGTGCATACTGAGGAGTCAGATGTATATGGCGGTTTGCAATAATAACACCCTCGTTAAGATAAACACTTCCCTTAGGTCCTACGATAACAATTCTTTCACTGCCCTTTATATCTCCTGATGGACGGACAGGAGGACTTACTTTAAGCACAAAGGTATCTGTCCTTGATATTTCTACCTGTGTATCCTTACGCACGGGTCCGAGCACACGAACCTTTTCAATTGCTTTCAGGGAAGGACCCACAAGTGTTACACATTCCTCAGCCGCATATTCCCTGCCCATAAGTGTTTTCTTTTTCGTAAGAGAGTAGCCTTTTCCGAAAAGAATATCAAGATGCTCACGGGAAAGGTGTATATGACGCTGAGAAACGCCTATTTTGACTTCACCTGTGTTTTTATATTCATTTGCAGTTTTTCTTACGATATTTTCAATCTCTTTTATATCCATAATTGATTACTCCAATCAATTTTCTACGTCGAAGAATTTCATAACCTCTGCGTGCGGTCTTGCAATAACTTCACAGCCGAAAACGTCACCAAGCTTTGCCGCAGAAACCTTTCCTGCTTCTACCGAAGCCTTTACTGCCGCTACATTACCTGTCACAATAAAAGTAACAAGTCTGCCGCCCAAACGCTTTTCGCTGTGTATTACACGTACATCTGCGGCTTTAAGCATTTCATCAAGACCGCTGATTGCCGCTACCAATCCCTGAACCTCAACAATTCCGATTGACTGATATTTTGCATTATAATCTGCCTTAGGAGCTGTTTTTCCAAGCTTTTTATTAAACTTATCACGGTTAATATCCAGAAGATAAGCCATAGGAGCTGCCTTATCATCAGGGTGTGCAATCACGTGGGAAACAATATATTTCCCCTCTGCTTCGGCATATTCACGTCCTGCAGCTATTGCCGCCTGAACAGCACCTGTATCTCCCTCGATTTTCACTTCCATTACAAGAGGAGCAGGAACATCTGCACTTATGGGACGGTTTCTGTCAAAGGCAATTACTTTTACATCGGCAGTCTTTGCACAAAGGTCTGCTACGCAGATTGCCGTTGTAAAGCTGTATACTTCTATCATTCCTAATGCTTTCATTTAAGTTAATCCTCTCTTATACAATATGGAAGCCGTCTACCATAACGCATCTTCTTGCACGGGTGAAGGAATGTGCCGCAGTAAGACCTTCTCCCGTGGGGCCTGCTATTGTAAAGGTGGTATAGCCCTCACCGCCTGCACCGATACCTGCATATGACGGTGCATTTTTAACAAAAATCGTCGTTTCCACTTCACGGGCAAACCTTGTAAGATTGTCTACATTTTTAGAATGAATATGAGCACTGTGGCGTCTGCCTGCTTCCGCCTTTACGCCGTATTCAATAGCCTGATTTATATCATTAACCCTTACTATGGGAAGTATAGGCATCATCAGCTCTGTCTGTACAAAGGGATGATTAAAGTCAGTTTCGCAAATTATAAGTCTTGGGTCAGCCTCAATGCCGAGTTCCTTTAAGAATACTTTTGCATCTTTGCCAACCATTTTCTTATTTATCATTTTTTTGCCGTCTTTTTCAATCAAAGCAATTTTCACAAGCTTTTCTACATCCGCACCTTTTACAAGATATGCACCGTTTTCAAGCATGCTTGCAATCAGCTCATCTGCAACGGAGGAAACAACAAAGCATTCCTTTTCCGCAATACAGGGGAGGTTATTATCAAAGCTTGCACCTGCAACAATATCCTTGCCGGCTTTTTTGATATCCGCTGTTTCATCAACAATTACGGGAGGATTTCCCTCTCCTGCACCGATTGCTTTCTTTCCCGAAGAAAGAAGCATCTTCACCACTCCGGGGCCACCTGTTGCAACAAGCATCTTTATAGCCTTGAAGCTGACCATTTCATTAGATGTTTCCATAGTAGGATTTGCCACGGAAACGACAAGATTTTCGGGGCCGCCCGCTTCCAGAATTGCACGGTTGACAAGGTCAACCGCTGTGTTTGATGTGAGCTTTGCTCCGGGATGGGGATTGAAAACAACCGCATTTCCTGCGGCAATCATACCCATGGAATTACAGATAACCGTTTCACTGGGATTGGTTGAGGGAGTGATGCTTCCGATGATTCCGTAAGGAGCCATTTCAACCAGAGTAAGTCCCATATCTCCCGTCCATACCTTTGGGTCAAGATCCTCTGTGCCGGGAGTTTTGTTTGCCACAAGCTGATGCTTGATAACTTTGTCGCTTATTCTTCCCATGCCCGTTTCCCTGACTCCGAGCTCTGCAAGCATCTGTGCATTTTTAAGTGTGTATTCTCTGATTTTTTCAATCATCTTTTCACGCTGCTCAACAGTATAGGAACGGAACCTCTTATATGCCTCCTGTGCGGCATCAAGAGCTTCGCTCATTGTGTCAAATACGCCAAGGAGCTTTTTATTTTTCTTATTTTGTACGCCCATTTCATTAAGAACGCTTTCCACAATCTGAGATATGTATTTTTCATCTATCATTTTCTTATGCTCCCTTTTTTACAGAATATTCTTCCACAAATCCTCGGAGGGTCTGGGAATTACCACGCTGTCAAGATACATTCCGCCGTCCTGACATTCTTTTTTAGCTTTTTCAATAGCCGCAGTAACAGCCGAAATGCTGCCTGTAACCAATACATAGCTTTTTCCGCACATACCACGTGCGAGCCGCACTTCAATAAGCTGTACAAGCGATGTTTTAACAGTATTGTCAGCCGCCACAACTGCCGCTGCCGCACTGTAGGTTTCAAACACACCCAATGCCTCTACCTTATTCACCTCTGTTGCTCCGCATATTGCAGGAAGCAAATCCTTGTGGGGATTTCCCAGCACAAAGCTGTCTATAAGTTTGGCACCAAACTTTGTTGTACACGAATCCACTGCCGCCTTTACCGCACTGATTTCACCTGCGAAAATCACCATGTATTTACCGGGGCAAACCGTGCTTGCCTCAATAATTTCAACATCGGCAGTCTTTACAATTACATCTGCCGCCTGCATACCCGATGAAACCGTTGAGTATTCTACCATTCCTATTGCTTTATTCATTTAGGTATCATTTCCTTTCTGCAGATATAATTATCGTATCTTCCGTTACCTTCAATATCGTCCCGTCTACGGGAGTATGTATGGGAAGACCGAGAGCGTTTTCGGGTTCTGATGCAATTATCTCTCCCCGTCTTATTTTCTGTCCTTCCTCCACTGCAGGAACACTTAATGCCCCAATATTTTGACGCAGTGATATGTATAATCTTTCGGGATTTACGTTCACATCTGTCAAAAGCGAGGGATTATTGTACTTTTCAAGGTCGAGCTTCTGCCTCAGCCTTGCCGTGGTAATCCTCCGCATTTTTCTTTCGGGAAGCGGACGAGCTTCTATTTTATCGGTATTTTTTACACCGTTTTTTGCAAGAGTTTGTTTGGCAACACCAATCAGTGTACGGGGATTAAGCCCCTGTTTGCAGGCAACCATTTCACAAAGCCCACACTGTGAGCAGTACTGTGTATTCAAATATGCCTGTGTATCGGTGCTGTCGTCACTTTTTACACCCCTCATAAACCGATGGGGTTCAATGGGATATCCCAGAAGATGCCTCGGACACATATCCGTACACATCTGACACTGACAGCAGGCAGACATGGCTCTTCGTTTGAGAACACGAACATTTTGCCTGCGACGCATAATTACGGGATTATCCTCGGGAAGCACCAGTATACCGTTTGTTGTCTTTGTAACGGTATCTGTATCTTTTGCAAGCTTTCCTGTCATAGGACCGCCGTTTAATATGGCGGTATTTGCCTCTGTCGCTCCGCCGGAAAGCTCAATCAGAAAACTAAGCGGAGTTCCTAATGGAACATGGTAGGTCTGCGGATTCTTTACCGCCCCACCGACTGTTACATATTTATGTGTTACTTTTTCACCGTTTAATGCACGGTAAATATTGAGAACCGTTTCTACATTATATACAATTACTCCCACATCAATGGGAAGTCCCCCTGCAGGGACTGTTCGTCCTATCGCATCATGGATAAGTACAATTTCGTCCCCTGCAGGGTAAACCTCGTGAAGGTAATCTACATTACCTCTTTTAAACTGAGCTATATCACGCCTTACCGCTTCAGCGGTAGTCTTATAGCCTTTTTTTAGAGCAACATGAAACTCCTTTGCTCCGATAATTTCGCACATTTTATCAAGTGTGCTTATGATTTCAAAACAATAGCGTTTAAGAAGCTGACGATGCAGCCTGAAAAGCGGCTCACACTCGGCACAATTGAGGATAATTGTATCCGCTTTGTCCGAAAGCTTGGCGTAGGAGGGAAATCCGGCACCGCCGGCACCTGCCACGCCTGCACTTTTTATTAAACTTTTAAGCTCATCCAACTTCATAGCCAAGTCCCTTCCAATCAGTCTATTGACGACGGATCGTCAATAATTCCGACAATTGCCGCATCAATGGGGGCAGTGTTCTGCCCAACGCCTACTCTTGCGGCACTGCCTGTAGCAACAAGCACTGCTTCACCGATACCTGCACCCACATTATCAACTGCAACAATGCGGTTCTTTTCGCCGTAGCCCTTTAGTGTTTCCACTATCATAAACTTGTTACCCACAAGATTTTCGTTCTTCCGCGTTGAAACAACGCTTCCGACAACTTTTCCGATTAACATCTTTATTCCCCCAATTATTTAATAGCGGGAAGAATCTTTTCAACATCTGCGTGAGGACGGGGAATTACGTGAACTGCTACCAGCTCGCCGAGTCTTCCTGCGTTTGCACTTCCTGCTTCTACAGCTGCCTTAACTGCACCAACATCACCGCGTACCATAACGCTTACAAGACCGCTACCGATTTTTTCTGTACCGATAAGTGTTACGTTTGCGGCTTTAAGCATAGAATCTGCCGCTTCAATTGCAGCAACAAGACCTCTTGTTTCAATCATACCCAATGCTTCCTGTGTCATAACCTTAACCTCCTTTTTTATCTCTGCCGTCTCCGCCTTTTGAGGAGCGGCTTTTTTTACCTGCTTCTTTTCAGCCATTTGGATTCACCTTCCGATTATAAAGTGGGAAGAATCTTCTCAACGTCTGCATGAGGACGGGGAATTACATGAACTGCTACAAGCTCACCCAGTCTTCCCGCACAGGTGCTTCCTGCCTCTACAGCAGCCTTAACCGCACCAACGTCACCACGAACCATAACGCTTACAAGACCGCTACCGATTTTTTCTGTACCGATAAGCGATACCTCTGCAGCCTTTACCATTGCGTCTGCAGCCTCTACTGCTGCAACTAAACCTCTTGTTTCAATCATACCTAATGCTTCCTGTGCCATTTTTTATTTACCTCCTAAAAAATAATATAATTTTAAATTAATTACTCGTTAATAATTGCAATCTTGAGACCTTCCATTTTAAGATTGGTTTCAAGTGCCTGATTGATTTCACTAAGCGGATAGCGGTGTGTAATGAGCTTGCTCATCGGAAGACCGATACCCTTTGCTCTCTTTAAGAAATCAAATGTTGTTGCGTAGTCACGGAGAGTGTAAACCCATGAACCCACTGTTGTAATTTCCTTTGAACAAATATCAAAGTGGGGATTTATAGTTGCATCACCGCCGTTTATGAAGAAACCAAGCTCGCAAAGACCTCCACCGTTTCTTATAAACTTGTAAATATTGCTGTGAGCTACGGGAGAACCGGTACACTGGAATGCAAAGTCTGCAAGATATCCGCCGAATGTTTCCTCTACAGCACCTGCAAGAGCTTCGATTCCTTTATGTTCTTTAAAGTTAACCGTCTTTGTAGCACCCATTTCAAGTGCGAAATCAAGACGCTTCTGCTCTCCGTCAACTGCGGTGATATTTTCAATGCCCATAGTACGGAGCACTGCGATACATATAAGACCGATAGGTCCGCAGCCCTGAACAACCACACGGCTGTTAAAACGAAGAATGCCTGTTGTCTTTGCACGCTCTACAGCGTGAATAAGTACTGCACACGGCTCAATAAGGATTCTTGAATCAAGGTCAAGATCACTTACATTAAATATTGTCGAGCCCTTGCGTACAACTATGTAATCTGCAAACCATCCGTTAAGATGAACGTCATCATCGGGAAGAAGTCCAAAAACATCTGCACCGCCCACGTTCTGCTTATTAAGGTCGAACATGGTAATATCGGGATTGTCCTTGAAAATCATACAGGTTACAACCTTGTCACCGATTGCAAGGGGCTTTCCTGCACTGTCCTTTTTTACATTCTTTCCCATCTTTACGATTTCGCCCGTTCCCTCGTGACCGAGCACCACGGGAATCAGAGAGAAAGGATCACGCTTAAATTCGTGTGCATCCGTTCCGCAAACGCCGCATCCTTCAACCTTAACCAAAATATCATCATCACCGATTTCGGGAATGGGATATTCCTTGATTTCAAACTTTTCAAGGGCGGTTAACATTGCTACACGGCTTGTGGAAGGAACAGGACCTGCCGAAGACGACCTTACAGGTGAAGCAGTGTTCATCTCACTCAGAATTTTGGAAACTATCTGTTGAATTTTTTCTGAATTGATGTCCATTTTTCTATTTCCTTTCAGTATAAATTATTTACCAAGTGCCGCAAGAACCTTCTTTGTGATTTCTGCAACAAGGTCGCTGTCTGCACTGCCGCCGCTGTGAGCTGTTGAGCAGCCGCCGCAAGCGTGACAGCTGTTCTTACCGCCTACGCAGATATCTGCAGGGTGCTTACCCTTAAGACCAAACTGACGGCGGATTTCATAAAGTCCCTGAACCTGCTCCTGTGAAAGCTCCTTGGGACCGCCAAGCTGCTTAGCATTAAAGAGAAGCTGAGCATAAAATTCAAGAGATTCCATCTTGTGGTATGCATTAAGAAGTGAATCACTGAAAGAAAGAGCACCGTGGTTTGCAAGAAGAACAGCATCAAAATAAGGAAGATACTTTTCAACCGCATCGGGAATTTCGTTTGTTGAGGGTGTGCCATATTCAGCAATCGGAACGCAACCCAGTGCAATAACTGCCTCAGGCATAATTGGCTGAGTCAGCGGAATACCTGCAATTGCAAAAGATGTTGCATAGATGGGATGAGCGTGCACAACGCTGTTTACGTCGGGACGCTGCTGATAAACCCTCATATGCATTTTAATTTCGCTGGAGGGACGAAAAGAGCCGTTTGCCTCAAGAACTTTACCCTCCTTGTCAACACGGCAGATGTAGTCGGGAGTCATAAAGCCCTTACTTACACCTGTAGGAGTGCAAAGGAACTCATTGTCATTAATCTTAACAGAGATATTACCGTCGTTTGCGGCAACCATTCCTCTGTCATAGATTCTCTTGCCGATGTCACAAATTTGTTTTTTGATTTCGTACTCGTTTACCATATTTAAACATCCTTTCAAAAAAGAATTAAATTGATTTCATGTTAATTTTATACCATTTATGTAGTTTTGTCAATATATTTTTGTGTTATTTTGTGGTTTTTTGTGGTTTTATTTATTTTTTCTTTAAATAATTCAGTATTTCATCAATTCCCTCATCGTTATACGAAGATGTAACAAAGATTTTCTCACAGCCCGCAAGCCTGAGCCACATAGTTGCCATATCCACACGTGCATCGGGATGGTCCGCCTTTGTAATTATTCCTATCACCTCGCGGTTTGCCATGGGAGCCACATTGGGGGCGTACAAAGAATATGGCTCGGTAGCACTCAAAAGCAATCCCACAACGTCTGCTTCATATGAATAGAGTGCCAACGCACGTGCAAGAGAGGCATTTTCCGCATATTCTCCCGGAGTATCGATAATCACATCGTCAAACTTTATATACTGGGTTTTTTCATATTCAATTTTCTGTCCCCGAAGCTTTTGAGTCAGAGTGGTCTTCCCTGCCTCGCTTCTTCCTACAAGTATAAGCTTTTTCATCATGTTTTGGTAATTGCACAGACAGTGAAGCCGAGAGTCTTTTCCGCATAGCGGCAAAGTGCCTCTGTCGCCGCCTCAACCTCACTTACGCTTCCCGTTACAATCAAGGTTCCGCTGAAACGGTCAACAAAGCCTATTTCCACACCCGAAGACTTAATTGCGATATCCGCTGCAATGATTGCCGTTTCACTGGGGGACATTGTTACAATACCTATTGCGGACTTTGAGTAATCCACGCTTGGGTCAAGTCCCAGCTTCTTATACAGAATTTTGTCGGGATTTGCAATAACGTGAGCAAGCGTTATCTGTTTACCCGGAACAAGCTCCTGCACTATTCGCATTTTATCTTTTAATTCAAATTCATTCATGGAATTATCCTCCAATCTTTGTTTTCATGCCCTCGTCCTCACAGACCTTTTTAAGAGTCTGCATATGCTCATCTGACGGAGGCAGTACCTCACCCATCAGATACTCACGTCCAAGTCCGATGTACTTATCTTTTCCCAATCGGTGATACGGGAGAAGATTCATTTCCGATATACGCATTGCATTTTTTGCAAAGCGTGCAATTTCCCGAATTTCATCGGGAGTATCGTTAAACGTAGGAATTGTGGGGACACGGACAATACATTTTTTTGAAAGCTGTGCTATTTTTACCGCATTTTCTAAAATTAATGTATTTTCTTTTCCTGTAAACTCCTTATGCTTATCGGAATTAATGTGCTTAATATCCAGAAGATATGTATCAATATACGCAAGAAGCTTTTCTATTGTTTCAAAAGGAGCAAAGCCCGTGGATTCCACAGCGGTATTTATTCCGGCTTTTTTTGCAAGCTTTAAAAGTGCCAATGAAAAGTCAGGCTGCAGGAGCATTTCCCCTCCCGAAAGAGTAAGACCGCCGCCGCTTCGTCTGTAATAGGCAATGTCCTTTTTCACTTCCTCTATTACTTCTCCTGCCGTAACATCACGTCCGATAAGCTTTGATGTGCCTTCAGTTTTCATATGCTGAATTTCAAAGCTCTGGGATTCGGGATTACAGCACCATTTGCATCTTAGAGCACAGCCCTTGAGGAAAACTATGGTTCGTATTCCCGGTCCGTCGTGAACACTATATTTTTGTATGTCGAAAATTCTTCCTTTTACGTTTGAAATGTCCATAATAGTTACTCCAATCAGAGCTTTGGTATCCGACTCAGAAGCTTACTTGTTCTGTACGATTAATAATATCATCCTGAAGCGATCTTGAAAGTGTTGTGAAAAGTGCACTGTAACCTGCCACTCTTACTACAAGATTCTTGTAGTTTTCGGGGTTTTTCTGCGCATCAATAAGGGTTTCACGGCTGACAACATTGAACTGCACATGCATACCCTTTCTGTCAAAGTACGCTCTTATAAGGGACACGAAGCTGAAAAGTCCCTCATCCCCTTTAAGTGCCGAGGGATGGAACTTCATATTAAAGAGAGTTCCGTTTGATGCAATGCCATGGTCAAGCTTTGAAACTGAATTTGCTGCCGCCGTGGGGCCTTTTACATCTCTGCCTGCTGCCGGTGAAACTCCATCGGCAATGGGCGTATACGCTAATCTTCCGTCGGGAGTTGCACCTGTCTGTGCACCCAGAGGCACATTTGCCGACACTGGGTAAAGCCCTGCCTGGAACATTCCCCCCCTGGGGTTTTTATATTCCTGCATGGGACGGGTATAGGTATATGCCGCTTCTCTGGCAAACTCATCTACCGTATCATCATCATTGCCGAACTTGGGAAGTGCCTTGATATCCTCAAGAAGCTGTGCCCATCTCGGATTTGAAGCTGTGCCCTGTGCTTCTTTGACATTTTTGTATATTTCCTTAATGATTTCCTCATTAAGCTCCATATTCTTGCTTCCCAGCTCCTGTGCTATTTTAACCGTTACTTCCTCAGTGCTTAAAGAAGGAGCATCACCGCTGAAGTTAGCTGCGAGAGCCGCCTTTACTTCCGCAAGAGTATATTTCTTTTCATCATATACAAGCTTTTTCACAGCGTAGAGTGCATCTGCCATATTTGCAATTCCAAAGCCCTGCGGTCCCGTAAAGTTCAAAAGTGCACCACCCTCCTGAACACTTTTTCCTCTGCCTATACAATCCTCCACCATGGACGAAAGGAACGGAAGGGGACATCTTCTTGCGTGTGCCTTATCAATAGCATTATCGGAATTTACCAAAAGCTTAATCATGTAATCCATCTGAGCCTTATAGGCATCAAAGAATTTTTCATATGTATCAAGAGAATCTATCTCGCCTGTTTTAATGCTTATCTGTTCTCCGCGGCTTTTACCGTTTGAAAATACAAGTTCCAAAGGACGAAGCATATTGAAAAATGCCGCGTCATGCCAGCCGTCGGTTTTGCCCGGTGCCTGAGGCTCAACACAGCCTATAATGCAGTAATTTCTTGCATCTTCAAGGCTTACACCTCGGCTTAACATCGAAGGGATAATAACTTCATCATTGTAATAAGCAGGAAGTCCGACTCCGCTTCGTGTAACATGAGCCGCCATCAATAGAAGCTCATCGGGAGAGCCGTTCCACACACGAATTGAAATCGACGGCTGAGGCAGCAAAATGTGCAACGTTGCATTAAGGCAAATAAAAGAAAGCTCGTTTGTACTGTCACGTCCGTCCTTTGTCTGACCGCCTACAATAAGGTTTTGGAAAAGGCTGTAGCCTGCAAAGCCTTCAGCACTTACCGCATCACGGACTTTGTTAAGGTCGTTAAGCTTTACCCAAAGGCAGTCTACAAGCTCCTGTGCAAATTCAAGAGTTATTTTACCCGACTCAAAATCCTTTTTAAAATAAGGGTACATATACATATCAAAACGCCCGGGGGAAATAGAGTGTCCGCTTCCCTCCGTCTGTATAAGCATCTGCACAAACCAGAAGGACTGACAGGCTTCATAAAAGCTCTGTGCTCCGTTTGCAGGTACTCTGCGGCAGTTTGCAGCAATTTTGAGAAGCTCATTTTTTCTTTCTCCGCTTGCTTCTTGTGCCATTTCTTCGGCAAGAGAGGCGTAGCGGTTTGCATATGTAATTGCCGCATCACAGCTTTCAATTACTGCTTCAAGAAAGCTTCTTTTAGCCGCATAACAGCTGCATGCCACATCTACTTTAGAAAGCTCTGCTTCAGCCTCTTTCTTTATACCATTATAGCCGATTGCCAGCACCTTGTCATACTGAACGCACAAATGCCCGACACCGTTATAAAAGTAGTTTCCTGTTGTAAATATATTATGTTCAATAGCCTTGAGTGCTTCAGGAGCCATATAGCTTGTGGCAAGGTCGCTGGTGGTTTTTCCCTTCCAGTACTTGTGAACCCCACTCAATACCCTTTTGTTTTCATCCGATATATAGAAAGGGTCTGCACTTCTCTGTGCCACACTGTCAAGCTCTGACTGGAGCCATTCAAAAGAATATTCGGGAAATGTCTGACAGCTTCTGGGTGATTTTGTGTTACTTCCCACAATAAGCTCACCCTCACGAATCGTAATCGGAAGGTTTTCCATAATCGCACGAAATGCGTGGCTTCTTCGTTTTATTATAGGAAGATTCTCAGTAGACATATAACTGTCCGTAACAATAACTGCACGATCGCTTTCAATTTCGGGCATTTTTTCAAAAAGCATGTCGCGAAGCTTCTGCACACGTGGAGTTATCTTAATTTTTTCCATAACATCGTAATTCATAGTAAAAACCTCCGTTTCAAACCTATGCAAATATAGAATACAACACAAACACACATTTTGTCAATAGAAAATCACATAAATTCACAAAATAATTCACATTTAATTAATTGTTTTACAGATTTTCCCACAACAGCATTATTGTGGGCAGGTTAATTTTTACCAAAGGCGACACAATGGGGACAGTCCCCATTGTTTCCCTTTTTTCACAGTATAGGAATTTGCGTAATTTAATCGCGAGCAACACTTTTCCGTTTTAAACTTAGTTGGGACGCGATATGGGTGAAGCGGCACGCTTCTTTTTTAAATTTAAGCTCTTTTTTTGATAAAACAGATTGAAAAGCTCTTTATCTTGTGTTACAATATAGTAAAATAGTGGATATATTGTGTTAGGAGCAATTACTTTGGAATTTATATCACACAGCGTAAACGAAACTGAAAATTTTGCCTATGAATTGGCGGCGAATATAACCGCCCCCAAGATCATTTGCCTGACCGGAGACCTCGGTGCAGGTAAGACCGCCTTTACAAGAGGCTTTGCCCGCTACTTTGGCATAGAAAAAGGGGTAAGCTCCCCTACCTTTATAATAATGCACCGCTACGAGGGCAGCGAAGTAATTAATCATTATGATTTGTACAGGCTCAGTGATTTTGATGAGCTTTTGGATATAGGCTTTGAAGAGCAGATTGAAAATGGTATTTCGATCATCGAATGGCCTGACAATTTTATGGAGTATTTGCCCGATGATAAAATCGTAGTACGCATTACAAGGCTTGGCGATAACGAGAGGAAAATAGAATTATGAACATACTTGCTATTGACACATCGGCACTGACTGCTACGGCGGCGATTCTTTCAGGTGATACACTTTTGGGGGAAATCAGCACCACAACAAGGCTGACGCACTCCCAGACAATTATGCCAATGATTGACGAGCTTTTGAAAAAAGTAAATCTTGATGTATCCGAAATTGACCTTTTTGCGTGCAGTGAGGGGCCGGGCTCTTTCACCGGACTTAGAATAGGAATAGGCACAATAAAAGGGCTTGCCTACGGACTTGGAAAAGATGTGGTTGGTGTTTCCACGCTTGAGGCATTGGCACATAATATAGCCTTTACCCCCTTCTTTATTTCCCCTATTATGGACGCAAGACGGGGACAGGTGTATAACGCACTTTACAGTTGGAACGGCGGAAAGCTTGAATGTATAAAAGAGCCTCGTGCTTTAGCTATAGAGGAGCTTTGCGGTGAGCTTACGGAAAAGACAATCTTTGTAGGTGACGGTGTAAAGGTACATAGAGAAAAAATTACGGAGCTTATGGGTGAAAAAGCACTCTTTGCTCCACCCCAGCATCAGCTTCAAAGAGCAGGCAGTGTCGCCTATGCTGCACTTGATAAAAAGCCCATGGGTGCGTCGGAGCTTACTGCGGTATATCTCAGAAAGCCA
>JAZQAB010000049.1:0-4124 GCA_045545055.1 Clostridia bacterium
CAACCGTTCATTTTATCCTTTCTGCATTTTCGATAACCTGTTGGTTTCCCATCTGTACAAGTATAAGTTCTATTACGCCTGCAAAAGCACTGATTATTCTTTGTTTCATAAATTACATATCCTTTCAGGAGAAGCTTATACTCCTCCAAATCTTCTGTTTCTCTTTTGGTAATCGGAAATTGCCTTAAGCAAATCATTCTTTGAAAAATCCGGCCATAAACAATTTGAAAACCAAAGCTCACTGTATGCTCCCTGCCACATCAAAAAATTACTGAGCCTGAATTCTCCGCTCGGTCTTATAATGAGATCGGGATCGGGGATTCCATGTGTATACAGATGCTCTGAAATAGTTTCTTCATTAATATCCGACACTGCCAGTTTTCCGTCCTTGACCTTTGCAGCAATTTCTTTTACCGCTGATGTAATTTCATTACGCGAGCCATAATTTAGTGCAACATTAATTAAAAGACCACTGTTTTCTTTAGTGGTCTTTTCAACATGGCAAATTTTCTTTTGAAATTCTGTTGAAAAGACGCTCGTGTCTCCGATGAACTTAATAGCAGTATTCTTTCCTGCTAATTTTGCCAGACCATTATCGAGATAATCCTCAAGAAGTGTCATCAATGCATCCACTTCCTCCTTGGGTCTTTGCCAGTTTTCGGTAGAAAAGGCGTACACGGTAACTATCTTTATTCCGATGTTACCGGCATCTTCAACAATTCTCTCAAAAGTTTTTGCTCCTGCAGCATGACCGGCAGAACGAGGAAGGCCGCGTTTTTTTGCCCATCGGCCGTTCCCGTCCATGATTATTCCAATATGCTGCGGTAAATTTTCAAAGTCCACATTATGCTCGTTCTTTTTAAATTTTAATCTAAAATTTTTAAGCATAATCATATTTCCATTATTTCTTTATTCTTCTTATCTGCTATTTTATCGATTTCCTTAATCTGAGCGTCAATAATATCCTGGATATCCTTTTCAATGCCCTTAAGGTCATCTTCAGTGATTTCACTCTTTTTCTTCATAGCCTTGTATTTTTCAATTTCGTCTCTTCTTATTCCGCGAACAACAACCTTGCAATCCTCGCTCTTCTTTGCAACGGTTTTTGTAAGTTCTTTTCTGCGGTCTTCCGTAAGCTGAGGAAATGTGAGGCGAATTGCCTTTCCGTCATTTTGAGGGTTAATACCAAGTTCGCTGGCAAGAATAGCTTTTTCAATTTCCTTAATAAGCGTAGCGTCCCAGGGCTGAATCATAATTGTTCTTGCATCAGGAGTTGAAACTGCGGCTACCTGTGAAACAGGTGACATTGTTCCATAATAATCAACGCTGATTTTATTCAGAACTGTGGTGCTTGCTCTGCCTGCACGAATAGAGCCAAGGTCATCTACAAAATAGTTAATCGCCTTTTCAATTTTTGCTGAAAGTTCAGGATAATCGTATTTCATAATAAAATTCCTCCAATATATAATATAAAATTTTAAGCGTGAACGAGAGTACCGATTTCTTCACCGAGAAGAACTCGTTTGATATTATCGGGGTTATCAAGGCCAAACACACGAATGGGCATCTTATTATCCATACACAAGGAAGTAGCCGTTGTGTCCATAACTCCCAATCCCTTATTAAGTACATCAATATATGATATTGAATCAAATTTCACTGCATCAGGATTCTTTGCAGGGTCGCTGTCGTAAACACCGTCAACCTTTTTTGCAAGCAGTATTGCGTCTGCATCAATTTCCGCCGCACGAAGTGCTGCGGTAGTATCTGTCGAAAAGAACGGGTTACCCGTTCCGCAGCCGAAGATAACAACTCTACCCTTTTCAAGATGGTGGATTGCTCTGCCACGCACATAGGTTTCTGCTATCTGCTTCATTTCAATTGCGGTTTGAACACGAGTTTCTATTCCATGACGCTCGAAAGCATCACACAGTGCAAGAGAATTTATAACAGTGGCAAGCATACCCATATGGTCTGCACGTGTACGTTCCATATTCTCCCCTGTTCTTCCTCTCCAGAAGTTTCCTCCGCCGACTACAACAGCAATCTGAACACCGATTTTTGTACATTCTTTAATAGTAGATGCAATTTCATCAAGGGTTTTCTCGTTGAGTCCAAATCCCTTTTCACCTGCAAGGGCTTCGCCACTTAATTTTATGAGAACCCTGTTATATTTCTTCTGCATAACACCACAGCCTTTCTTAATATGTAAAATCTACTTTATATATTTTACCACATTTGATTGCAATTTGTAAATATCTATAGTATAATTAAGTAAATATTTTTTCGAGGTGATTAAAAATGAGCGATTTTCCAAGATTATGGAACAATTTACTTGCTTCCGACACAGGGCTTCCTATTGTTGTCAATTCCGTTCAGAAGATTATGGACGCAAGGTATCATCCCGACCACATAAGTATGCATGATGAATTTGAGCTTGTATATATGCAGGAAATTGACCGTGGCTCGTATTATATTGACAACACAATTGTAAAAGTACATTCAAATGACCTTATTCTTATAAAGCCACAGGTTCCCCATTATCTTAAAATCGAATGTACACGTCCGTGCAGATTCATTGTGTTAAAGTTTAAATTTGAAAAGGGCAGTGCCTCCGATTATTCAAATATAAGTGTAAATGATTTTATTTCATTTATCTCTGATAACAATGACAGCGGCGGTTATTTTATGCTTTCAAACAATAACTGCGATAATATTTCAAACATTATGCAGCAAATAATGCATGAAAGTAAGACACCCGACAACGAAAGCGAGTTTTTAAAAAGCCTTCTTACCATGGAGCTTTTTGTATGGCTCAGCAGAAGCCTGCGTTCCCAATGGGAAACAAACCTTGCGACAAAAGGTCATAAGCTTAAGGAAATTTTAGAATCGGCAAAATCCTATATTGATAACAATTATAATACCGATATTTCCCTTACCGACATCGCTTCTTTTGTATATATTTCAACAAGCCATTTTGCACGTGCATTTAAAAAGTATTACAATATCAGTCCTATTCAATACCTTTTAAGTGTCCGCATAGAAAAAGCGAAGGCTTTACTCGAAGAAACCAATCTTAAAGTCGGGGATATTGCATCATCCGTAGGATTTAGTGCACAACAGCGTTTTAACGATATTTTTAAAAAGCATCTTGGTGTTTCACCCAGTGAATACAGGCAACACTACCGTGACAGCATATTGAATAAATGATAAATTTCCGGCAACACTAACACAAAAGGAGTTTGGTGTTAGTGGATTATATTAAAGCATTTATTGTTGGCGGTATGTTTTGTGCAGTCGGGCAGATTTTTATTGATAAAACCTCTCTTACCCCTGCAAAGCTACTTACAGGATATGTCTGTGCAGGAGTGTTTCTTTCGCTGATAGGTCTTTACGGAAAGCTTGTCAATTTTGCAGGTGCCGGAGCTACAGTTCCCCTTACGGGATTTGGCTACACACTTTTTGAGGGTGTAAAAAAAGCGGTCGGAAAGCATGGGGTATTGGGAATTTTCACCGGAGGGCTGACAGCAACTGCCGGAGGGATAACGGCGGCAGTGGTATTTGCACTTCTTGCCGCACTTATATCCAGACCAAAAAGCAAATAATCGAAGAAGTGTATGTAAAAAGTCTTGCATTTACATACACTTCTCTTTTTCTCAAATATCATTCAAGATTCATAACGTCACGTACTTTTTCTCCGCACGCTCTGCAAATGGGAAAGCCTTCAATCATGTTTTCTGCGGCATGACAGAGAGCACACCTTTTTTCCACAGGTGTAATGACAATTTTATCCCCCTCTGTGTGAATATATACCTTTGTACTTCTTATAATTCCCATTGTCTTCAACATGGGTCTGGGAAACTGCAACCTGCCGTCTGCAGTTATGCTAGCTTTAAACATATTTAGTTATCCTCCTAAACATTTAATACTATATATTGTATTATAATTGGTTATATGACAAAAGTCAACCATATTTTGGAAAAAAATGTAAATTTCCTTTTAATTTACTATAAGTTCGCATTTTTTCGATAAATCACAATGAAATTTTCTACAAAGATTTTTTGCTTGAAAAATATTATAAACGATGATAGAATAAAAGAAGTATATATCTACAGATTGGAGCA
>JAZQAB010000050.1:0-3778 GCA_045545055.1 Clostridia bacterium
CATATTAATAAGACGAGGAACTATTTCATTAACATCACCAACAACTGCATAATGAGCTACATCAAATATTGGTGCAGTTTTATCCGTATTTATAGCCACAATACAATCAGATGACTTCATTCCTGCGGCAAACTGTACTGCTCCTGATATGCCAAGACAAATAAGAAATTTTGGTTTTACAGTTCTACCTGAAAGTCCAATTTGATGCTTTGCATCGTATACGTTTGCTTCAACGAGAGGTCTTGAACATGCTACAACGCCTCCCAAAAGGCCAGCCAGCTCTTTTGCCATAGTTCGCATACTTTCACTCATTGCACCTCTTCCGACTGCTACTATAACATCTGCCTCTGAAATGTCTATATCCTTTGGTTTGTCTTCGGAAGAAAGAACTTCAATCAGTGATTCAATATTCACCATTGATGTATCCATTTTTACAATCTCGCCTTTTACAGTTTCCGTAGGCTTAGGTTCATTAAACACCTTGTATCTTACGGTACAAAACTGCGGTCTTGTATCGGTAGAGACTATCTGAGCCATTATATTGCCACCAAATGCGGGTCTAATCTGTACAAGGTCTGTATTTTCTTTCATTTCAAGAACTGTGCAATCTGCCGTCAGACCTGCTCTGCATCTTGCTGCTACTCTCGGGGCAAGTTGTCTGCCAAGATTTGTAGCACCAACCAGGATTGATGAAGGCTTTATTTTATTTATAAAATCGCAGAAAGCAGCTGTATACGGCTCTATTTTGAATTCTTCAAAAGACGGGTCGTCATAAACAAAAACCTTATCTACACCGTAGTGCAAAAGCTTTTCAACACTGTTCCCAAGATTATTACCAATTACCAGTGCATATACATTATGACCAGTAACTTTTGCAAGCTCCTTTGCTTTTCCGCAAAGTTCGTATGTAACACGATGTATTTTATCACCGCAGTGGTCAACATAAACACATATGCCGTTCCAAAGTGTTTTATCAACAGAAGCTTTGACCTCTTCTACGAAATCAATGGCTCCCTCCCCTTTTTTTACACACATTTTGCACATTTTACAAGCGGAGGATATATCTATTTTGTTGTTTTCGTAGGAAATGGCTCCAAATGGACAAATTTTAATTAAGGTGTCTGCTTTTTCAGCAGTAATTTTGTCGTGATTAATTATAAGTTTTCCCATCCAACTTTCCTCCTATATCAATTTTTTATCGCATATCAATCGATAAAGTTCCAAAGTCTGCTCTTTTGGGCTTCCTTCGACTGTTTGTTTCTGCGTGTTCTTTTCCGGAGGAAAAATTCTTTCAACCTGAGTCGCTGAGCCTGAAAGACCGTAGTTGTCAGCATTTTGGTCTTCAAAGTCTGCAAACGACAGAAAGTTCACCATTTCGTCAGTCACGCTTTGTTTAATTTTATACGAAGGGAGCCGCGGGGAATTTATATCCCCATCTACTGAAATTAAACACGGGGTTTTCACTGACATTTTTACAATTTTATCATCAAGTGAAGCAGTAAGATATACCTTACCTTCCTTCACCTCATCAATAGAAAGAACATTCGCAACATTTGGAACCTCAAGAAATTCCGCAACTTCTGCACCAACCTGAGCAGTATCTCCGTCAGTAGTCTGCTTTCCGCAAATAATAATATCAAAATCTCCGCATTTTTTTATTCCTTGTGAAATTGTATATGCAGTTGCCAACACATCTGCACCTGCAAATTTTCTATCTGATATTACAGTTCCGCCTTTAGCTCCCATACAAATCGACTCAACTATCACATTCTTTGCCTGTGGCGGTCCCATTGTAATCGTCTCAACTTCGCCATTGTATTTTTCTGCTAATGAAAGTGCCATTTCTATGCCATAAAGATCGTATGGATTCATTTTACTTTGAATTCCATCTCTCTTAAGCACTCCTGTAACCGGATCAACCTCAACATTGCTTGAACCAGGAACTTGCTTTATGCAAACAATCAGTTTCATTTTAATCTCCATTCTGCCGCTAAAGCGTCAGCACAAATAGGAATGAAAGTGCTGAACTGCGGCTGATTTTTTAGTATACTGTACTTGAGGGAAAGATATACTACAAAACACGGTAGGAGGAGTTGTAGACGAACTTTCCGAAAACAGTATTTTAATCAGTGTCAGAATCATCTTTTCAAGCACAAATAAGTGATGCCGTAGAGCTCGTAAGTTAAGAATTGTTTTAACACCTGTTAAATGTGTGATGATTCAGTCAATGTCTTTTCCTCTCTATACTTTTCTGTATGGGAGGTTTTTCTTTTGAAAGTTGTTTACCCTGTTTGCTGTGGTGTTGATGTCCACAAGTCTTTCCTTGTTGCTACCGTCATCTCTACCACTTCAGGATTAGAACCGAGCTATTCACGCAAACGTTTCTCAACATTTAACCGTGATTTAAGAAACTTTGCCAATTGGCTCAAAACTAATAATTGTCTTGATGTTTGTATGGAATCTACAGGTAAATACTGGGTTCCTGTGTTTAACATCTTAGAATATGAAAACATCAACATCACAATTGCAAATCCCAAATGGGTTAAAGCCGTTAAAGGAAACAAGGACGATAAAAAAGATTCCAAGTGGATAGGTGACCTATTCCGTTTCGGTCTTGTTCCCGGTAGCTTTATCCCTGCAAAACCTATTAGAATTTTGCGTGAATTTACTCGGTATCGCTTCAAGCTTGTTTCTATGAAAAGCAGCGAAAAGAATCGTTTTCAAAACGCTTTTACTGTCTGCAATATCGGTCTTGATTCGGTAGTTTCCGATATGTTCGGCAAATCTGCATCGGCAATTACTGACTATCTGCTTTCCGATGAATCCTTCAATACGGATCATTGTGTTTCTCTTCTCCAAAGGAGTTTGAAGAAAAAAGCGGATTCCGTCATCGAATCAATCGAAGGTTACCAGATTACCAAGCAGCAAAAGTTTCGTATAAACTCTATTCGTTCGCATCTTAACTATATAGATAATTCTATCCACAAGCTTGATGAAGCCATTAATTCAATGGTCGTACCTTACGAAAATACACTTTCTTTAATGTGTACAATTCCGGGTCTTGACCGCAAAACTGCAATTACAATATTATCTGAAATCGGCGATGATATTTCCCAATTTAATTCTTCCAAACAACTTTGTTCTTGGGCAGGGTTAACACCCGGCAACAATGAAAGTGCCGGAAAGAAAAAGTCTGTCAGGATCACACGTGCCGGAGTTTACCTCAAACCTGCATTAGTAGAAGTTGCTCATGCAGCCGTAAAATCCACAAAATCACCTTACTACAAAACAAAGTATGAGAAAATCGCCAAACGCCGTGGTAAAAAACGTGCTATTATTGCAATTGCAAGAATGATTCTTACAGCTATTTACTCTATGCTGTCAACAGGCGAATGTTGGAATCCTGTTGATTTATTTAAGGTTGATATGCCTGCTGAGCTTCGTGAAAAACAAGATGAAAAAGCCGTAAAACAGGCAATCAAATTTCTTCAATCTAAAGGTTTAGCCATAAGCTAAATTCCTTTAAATGCCTACCTTGCAAAAACTTCAACTTGCAAGGTCTATTCGTTATGCAATTTTTTATTAAGTTACAAAGACAGTATCTTTCAAGTTAGTACTCCTTCTACATAAGCATCGCATTAATCTATTCATGTATAATCATAATATTTTATTCGCTAGTAAAGTTATTGCTGTCTTGTTTGTCTTTTCACAACTTTTTGATTTATCAAATTTCAACAATCTTACAATTCACTACTGCATAATTTATATTTATTGGAGA
>JAZQAB010000051.1:0-12556 GCA_045545055.1 Clostridia bacterium
TATTGATATTTGCGTTACATCCTGCATCATTCCGGTTGTGGTGTCACTTTTATTATCTTTTGTATGGGGCGTATGTATCTGAGTATATAGTTTTTGCTAAAAAATGCAAAAACAGTGAAAACGCTTGAATGAGGTTATACATATGGATGACAAAATACAAATATTTGAAGATAAAAGAATAAGAACTGCTTGGAACGATGAAACAGAAGAATGGTATTTTTCTGTTGTTGATGTAATTGCTGTTTTAACTGATCAAGTTGATTATCAGAGTGCAAGAAACTATTGGAAAGTAATGAAAAAACGTTTGAAAGACGAAGGAAATGAAACGGTTACAAATTGTAACCAGTTGAAAATGAAAGCTGCTGATGGTAAAATGCGCTTAACTGATGTTGCAGATACCGAACAGCTTCTTCGTATTGTTCAATCAATTCCGTCACCAAAAGCAGAACCTTTTAAAATGTGGCTTGCACAAGTTGGCAGAGAGCGAATTGAGGAAACCATTGATCCCGAACTCACAATAGAAAGAGCACTTGAAACATATCTAAAAAAAGGTTATACACGTGAGTGGATAAACCAAAGATTACAAGCTATTCAGGTAAGAAAAGAATTAACAGATGAATGGGATGCAAGAGGTGTTCAAAAAGGTGTAGAGTACGCTATTTTAACAGATGAAATCACAAAAGCTTGGTCAGGAATGACAACCAGAAAATATAAAAACCTCAAAGGGCTGACTAAAGAAAATTTGCGTGACAATATGAGCACACTTGAACTTGTACTCAATATGCTCGCAGAAGCAACAACTACAGAATTATCAAAAGCACATAATCCTCAAACCTTTGAAGAAAATCGTGAGATTGCAAAACGAGGCGGTAAGTATGCAGGTAATGCACGAAAAGAAATTGAAGCAGATACAGGTAAGCCTGTAATTACATCGAAAAATGCTACAGAATTAAATCAGGTGGTAGTTGATTTGATTGAAGGCATTACAGAAGACGAAGAATGATTTTCAAATTTAATATAATAGTTTGCCGATTTATAATATATACATATCGGGTAGGGAAATTCAACATTCCTGCGGGTTCTAATGAAAATGTTAGCACGAAAATAGAAGATTCTATTAATCACTGTTCTCCGGACTTGACAAAATCATATACTAAATTATTCATTTAAATTACATAGTTCAAAATAAAATTATATTGGAGGAAATTACTATGGTAAAGCATATTATTATCTGGAAGCTTAAAAAGGAATATAATACTTTGGAAATAAAGAAAGGAATAAAGCAAGGTCTTGAGAGGCTGTTAGGTGTTGTCCCCGGCCTTACAGAAATCAACGTTGAGACAAATCCTCTCGCATCATCAAATGCAGACGTTATGCTATATTCAGTGTTTGAGAATGAAGAGGCTCTGAAGGAATATGCACTACATCCGGCACACGTAAAAGCTGCAGATACATATGTAAGACCATATACACAGACCAGGGCGTGCTTTGATTATACAGAGTAGCCGACGGGAAGTCGAACCCCGTCGGCTAATCCAACCGGACAAGTTTTTAACCAAGGAGTACTAATGAAAACGAAACTTACACCTAAGAAATTTTATACTAAACTTTATAAAATGCTTGAAAACGTTACTCCACTTGAAATAGACTGCGGAAGGCTTTGTGACGGAGCTTGCTGTGCTGTAACAGATGAGGTAACGGGAATGTATCTTTTTCCCGGAGAACGGGTAATGTACAATCCTATGCCCTCATGGGGTGAAATTCAGGATATTGACTTTACGTATGGCGGTGGAAAAAGTGTGGACTTCTTCACCTGCGAAGGTAAGTGCGACAGAAGCCTGAGACCGCTTTCGTGCAGAATATTTCCCCTTGTACCCTATGCAAAACGTGGGGACAAGCTTAGTATTATTATGGATATAAGGGGGAGGGGAATGTGCCCTCTTGCCACGGCAATGAATAAAGAAGATTTATCACCCCTTTTTGTGGAAAAAGTGAGAACTGCGATGCAGCTTTGTATGCTTAACCGCGAAACAAGGGAATTTATATATTCGCTTTCAGAATCCATAGACGAGATAGAGAAAATGGGGGAGGATTTCAGATGAGTTACAATTTTGCAATTATAGACCTTGGCTCAAATTCAGTGCGTATGAATATAAACGCTATTGAAAAGGACGGGAATTGGAGTACGCTTCAGAAGCTTCGTGCTACCGTTCGTTTAAGCGAAGGAATGAGCAGTGACAATTTTCTCAAAGAAAACGCCATGAATCGTGTTATAGACGCCCTGTGTGACTTTTGCGACAAGGCAAAGGAATATAAGTGTGTAAGCATTGCCGCAGTGGCTACAGCGGCACTTCGTAATGCGGCAAATAAGGAGCTTTTCCTTACAAGGGTAAAGGAAAAGACAGGGATTGATTTTGAAATAATCAGCGGTGAGCAGGAGGCTTTCTACAGCTTCCTTGCAGTGCGTGAAACTGTTGGGATTGAAAACGGAGTAATATATGATACAGGCGGAGGAAGCACCGAAATTATGCTTGTTAAGGACGGAAAAATAAAACACTCCGTAAGCCTTCCCTTAGGTGCTGTGATAATGACAGAAAAATTCAGAAAAAGCAGTCAGATGCATCTTTATAAATATGTTTCCTCCTACATAGGCGGTATAGACTGGCTTGACGAGTGTGAAGGACTTCCGCTTTACGGAATAGGAGGAAGTGCAAGGGCTCTTGCTATGCTTTACAAAAAAGAAAATTTGGGAGTTGATGCCTTTGACGGAATGAAAATTCCCTATGCGTCCGTGGCAAAGATTTACCAAAGCATTTTCGTAACCCCCGTTGAAAAGCGAAAGGATATAAAAGGCATGGAAATATCCCGTGCGGATATAATATTGGCAGGCCTTACGCCTCTTAAGGTTCTTATGGATATGTGCGGAGGTTCAAGCGTTACAATCTGTGCATCGGGAGTAAAAGAAGGCGTATTTTTCAGAATGAAAGACGAAATTTTAAGGAGCAGTAACAAATGAGTGTAAATATCGTTTTGGTAGAGCCGGAGATTCCGCAGAATACAGGCAATATTGTCCGCACCTGTGCGGCAACGGGAACACGGCTTCATATCGTAAAGCCCATGGGCTTTGAAATTGATGATAAAAAGCTTAAGCGTGCCGGGCTTGACTATTGGCATTTTCTGAACATTGGGTACTATGAAAATCTTGATGATTTTTTTGAGAAAAATAAGGGCGGCAGGTTCTTTTACCTTAGCTCCAAAGCACCAACGGCATATACCGAGGTTAGTTATCAGGACAATGATTTTCTGCTTTTCGGTAAAGAAACAAAGGGGCTTCCCGAAAAGCTTCTTATGGAACACCCCGAGCGTGCCGTGCGAATCCCCATGATAAGCAGTGCCAGATGCCTTAATCTTTCAAATTCCGCGGCGATAGTTGTGTATGAAGCACTAAGACAACAGAATTTCGCCTCGCTTACAAAAGAATCGGATTACTTATATGGCATAATAGACTAATAAAAACGAATGGAGGCAACTTAATGTTTACAAGGAAAAGCTTTGAAAATCACTATGAGGGGGCAATGGAGCCTTTTAAAATAATCGGAAATGTATATTTTGTAGGGACATTTCCTGCTTCATCGCACCTGATAGACACAGGTGACGGTCTTATACTGATAGATACGGGCTATAATGACACTTTGTTTTTGCTTGTCGATTCAATCTATAAGCTGGGCTTTTCGCCTTATGATGTTAAGTACATAATACATACACATTGGCACGGAGACCATGCTGCAGCATCAGCCGCACTTTCGTATATAACAGGTGCAAAAAAGCTTATATGCGAAAAGGATGCCGAAGCCGTTAAGAAGTATTTTGAACCCGATGCGTTGTTAAAGGACGGCGATGTAATCAGCCTTGGAAATACACAAATCGAGGTCGTGGAAACCCCCGGTCATACGAAGGGAACAGTATCACTGTTCTTTGAAACCGAAGAAAACGGCATAAAATATCGGGTTGGAACCTTTGGCGGTGCAGGCGTAAATACCCTTACCAAAGGCAAGTTTGAATACGATGATTGCAGAAGTGATTATTTAGAATCTCTTAACAAGCTGAGAAAAAGAAAAGTAGATGTGTTTATCGGAAATCATGTGTGGAACAATGATACCGAGACAAAGGGAGAAATCCTGAGAAAAACAGGAGAGAATAAATTTATTGACAGTAATCTTTGGGGCGAATTTTTGGACTTTTGTGAAAAACGCTTGTACGAAACCATTGAAAAAGATTAAGTAAGAAAAGAAGCGTGCCGCTTCACCCATGTCGCACCCTGGCATTGCACGAACACAGTTTCATGCGAATTAAATTTACGCAAATTCTTATATAGCAAGAAAAGAAGCTGAGATAAAATGAACATCATTTTTTCTCAGCTTCTTTTCTTACCCCACCGGGTGTTTTGCCTGTCTGTTTTTTGTATGCACTGCTAAAATAAAGCGGATTGGAAAATCCAAGAATTTCAGAAATTTTGCCTATGGGCAAATTGGTGTGCAAAAGTAAATTTGTTGCCTCGTCCATTTTCAGCATCAACCGGTATTTGTATGGAGGCAGGGAATATTTTTGCTTGAAAATCACTGATAACCTGTCTTTGCTTAGTCCCACCTTATCGGCATAAGAGGATACGTCAAATTCTCCGTGTATGAAATCCTTGTGAATATCCTCTGCAAGCGAAGAAATTACAGCATCAGTTAAGGTCTCCTCAACCTTTGAATCCGATATGAGAAAAAGAAGCTCACAGAGTAACGCAGAAATCAGGCTTCTTTGCTTGTGGCTTTTGTGTATGTAGGAAAGGTAGAGCCTTTCAAAACAATCGCAAAATGCCTCGCTGTCATAAATTTTAAAAACATCGCTTTTAAGGCTATATTCCTCTTTAAATAACTTGCTGTCCGTTACTTTAAAATGAACGGCAAATATATCGGCATCAACACTTTTGGAACATTTAAAACACAGTAAATCACCAAGACAAAATAAGATGGTGTTTTTTGAAAATGTGTATTTCCTTTTATCCAGTATGCATTTTCCGCTTCCGCTTGCTATGAAAAGCAATATCCCCTCATCGGAGGGAATATTGTATTTGTACAAATGCTTTTCTCCGGAAAAGTGACTTTTGAATACTTTTAATACTTCAACATTATTCATAAAACATTACCTGTATACATGGAAGCCGTTACCCACAATCTGCTGGGATTCGGAGAAAATAATGAAAGCATCTGCGTCTATTTTCAGAATTTTTCTCTGAAATTCAGGAATTTCGTTTTCCTTCAAAGCACACATAAGAGTGGTTTTTTTCTGCATTGTGTAAGCACCTGTTACGTCAAAAATCGTTACTCCTCTGGGAGAGGTTGATACAAGAAGCTTTGCTACATCAATTCCTCTGTCAGTAACAACAAAAGCTAATTTTGAAACGTTAAGCTTCTGAATCAGCCAGTCCACTGCAAAGGTCGATACGAAAAGTGCCACAATACCCCAAAGGGTAAGATTGATGTTTCCGAAAACAATAAGCGAGGTCATTATTACCATGGCATCTACAATCAGGAGAAGCTTGCCGATTTTAAAATGCGGAAAAAAGTGCTGCAGCAGCCTTCCCAAAATATCCGTACCTCCCGTAGAACCGCCTGAAAGAAGTGTCAATCCAATTCCGAAGCCGTACAAAATCGAGCCGAAAAGGGAAGCCAATACAATATCGTTTGTCATTGCGGGAAGCTCGGAAAAAAGCTGTACAAATATGGAAATATTTGCCGCACCGATAATTGTTTTTACCACAAATTCTTTTCCGATTACTTTAAAAGAAATAAGCAGAAAAAGAATATTGATAACGGCAAAGGAAAGTCCCGGAGGGATTTTTGCAATATGGTACAGAATTGTGGAAAGACCCGAAACGCCGCCGCTTACAACCTTGTTCGGCAGGTAAAACACGCTGATTCCGAAAGCGGTAATAATAGGTCCGATGAAAAACAGAAAGTTTTGTCTTAATTTTTCGCCGGAAAGAAAATTTTGTGCTAATTGTTTGTTATGCATCTTATCACCCTTGTAAATATACTTGATTCGCAATAAATAATTCTAACACAGAAGCACCCAAAAAGCAATATTAGCCGGTTAAAAACATGTAAAAAAATCTTCACAGAAAATTTCGAAATTTACAGTTGACCTGTTTAATAAGTTGCGATATAATATTATTGATGATATGTATTTAACTTTCACAGAAAGGGAATGATATAATGAAAAGAACAACAAAATCGTTTATTTGTCTGGGTGCTTCACTTATGATGGCATCCTCGGTTTGTATGGCAAAGACCGAGCTTTACGCTCTTGACGGGCGTACGCTTTTTGTTGAGGATAATCAGATAGAAGTATATACAGCTCCCGGAATGGGCTGGTTTAAGGAAAAGCCCGTTACCATGTATTCAGCCGACGGGAGAGAGCTTGTTGTTGCAGCCGATCAGGTTGAAGCACATAAGGCTGTAGGCTGGTATCTTGAGGGCGAGCTTGACGGTCAGAAGGACAATGAGCAAGATAGCGGGAATGATAATCAGCAAACTACAGATAACGAGCAGACCGTTCCCGATATTACGGTTGATGTAGAAAAGCCATCTTCAAGCAAGGTTTTTATAAAGTACACTGACAACACAATTATACAGGTGCCTTCCAATCACGTAGAAACCTATAAGCTTTTAGGCTGGACGCTTGTTGACGGAGAAGATGCGTCCTCCGATAGCGTTATTATGTATAACAGTGACGGAGAGTCCAAGGTGGTTTCTGCCGATGAGGTTTCAAAGTATGAGCTTGCAGGTTGGTCTACCACAAAGCCTGACTCAAATCTTGTTACCATTTATTCCTATGACGGAACAACAAAAAATGTTGAGCCATCCGAAGTGGAAGCTTACAAAGCAAAAGGCTGGGGAACAGCTTTTGACGAAGCGGTTTACACCTATGCTGCAAAGGGTGACGGCGGTGAAAACATCGGTGCAGTGGCAATGCTTGAAAATAAGCAGTATGAGCTTGCGTTTAACAATGTGCAGAACGCTATTGAAAAGCTGGAAAACACCGAATCCGAGTATTTAAGTATGCTTTATTATCTTCGTTCCAATGTAACGGATGCATGGAGGGAAGCTGCAAATTCTCCCTTAGGCTTCATAAATTACTGGTTCAACAGCAAAGATGGTAAAAAGCTCGTTGTTTTTGAGTACAGAAACGTAAGCAACAGCCAGATTCAATCGTTTAAGATTAATTTTGACGTTTGCGATAAGGACGGAGAAGTTATTGAAACAAATTCAGGTTCATATTTTGTAAATAATCTTAAAATGCTGCCCTGCGATAAGAAAAGGGTTGGCTGGGCGATTGAGAGCGGAGACAGTGCACAGTCGGTTAAAAATGTAAAGGTTTTAGAGGCTACCTTCAGTGACGGAACTTCGTGGAAAGCTTCAAACTGATTTAAAAAATTCGGGGATTGTTAGTGCAATCCCCTTTTATTTGGGGTGACCAACTATGACAATTGAAGAACTGCGAGAACTGATAAATTATCACAGTAATTTGTATTATACCAAAGATGAGCCCGAAATCAGCGATTTTGAATATGATAAGCTTATGTCTCAGCTAAAAGCCATGGAAAAAGAGAACCCCGAGCTTATTACACCCGATTCTCCCACACAGAGAATAGGCGGAAAAATATTGGAAGGCTTTCAGGAAGTAACGCATACTGTTCAAATGCAAAGCCTTAATGACGTGTTTGACCGTGAAAGCGTTATTGATTTTGGTGTAAAGACACAAAACGCCCTTGGAGAAAAGGTCGAATATATTACAGAATTGAAGATAGACGGTTTGAGCGTATCGCTTGAATACAGGAACGGTATTTTTTTTCGCGGCTCAACCCGTGGTGACGGAAATGTGGGGGAGGACGTAACGGAAAATCTGAAAACAATCAGAAATATTCCCCTGAAGCTAAATGAAGAAATCCCTTTCCTTGAGGTACGCGGTGAAGTATATATGCCCCATAAGAGCTTCGAGGAACTTAATAAAAGACAGGAGGAAACCGGGCAAAAAACCTTTAAAAATCCAAGAAATGCAGCTGCCGGCTCGCTCAGGCAGCTTGACAGCTCTGTTGTAGCACAGCGTAAATTGGACATTTTTGTTTTCAATATTCAGCAAATTGAAGGTAAGGAAATTACCACCCATAAAGAAGGCTTGCAATATTTGGCAAGTCTGGGCTTTAAAACTATTCCCGATACACCTGTTTATTCGAGCATTGACGAAGCCTTTTCCGAGGTTGAGCGAATAGGCGAAAAGCGTGACAGTCTTGATTTTGACATTGACGGTGCTGTTATAAAGGTAAACTCCCTCAGGCAAAGGGAGCTTTTAGGCTCTACGGCAAAATGTCCCAAATGGGCAGTTGCATACAAATATCCTCCCGAAATTAAAGAAACAAAGCTGACAGATATTGTTATCCAGGTCGGAAGGACGGGCGTTCTTACGCCCAATGCAGTTCTTGAAAGCGTACGTCTTGCAGGAACGACTGTTTCAAGGGCTACGCTTCATAACATTGATTATATAAGGGAAAAGGATATCAGAATAGGCGACAGCGTTTTAGTTCAAAAGGCAGGAGATATTATTCCCGAAGTTCTTAGCGTGGTAAAAGAAAAACGCATTGGCAGTGAAAAAATATTTGAGATGCCCGATTTTTGTCCCGTATGCGGTGCCCGTGTGTATCGTGAAGACGGGGAAGCGGCTTACAGATGTACGGGAAGCGAATGTGACGCCCAGCTTGCGAGAAATATAATCCACTTTGCCTCCCGTGATGCAATGGATATTGAAGGAATGGGACCTGCGATGGTGGAAAAGCTTCTTGAAAACGGACTTATTTCTTCCGTGTACGATATTTACACTTTGAAAGCAGAAAGCATTGCAGAGCTTGATAAAATGGGAGAAAAAAGTGCTTCAAATTTGATTTCGGCTATATCAAAATCAAAAGAAAATGACCTGTCAAAGCTTATTTTTGCTCTTGGTATCCGTCATGTGGGCAACAGAAACGCAAAAATTCTTGCCATGAAGTTCCGCACTATGGACGCTCTTATTGGTGCTACGCAGGAAGAGCTTTCGGCAGTTGATGAAATAGGAGCGGTTATAGCACAGAGCATAGTAAATTTCTTTGGTCAAAAGCAGAATATTGAGCTTATTAATAATTTACGCAGTGCAGGTCTTAATTTTGAGTGTAAGGAATTTATTTCCGAGGGAGTATTTTCAGGTAAAACATTTGTTTTAACAGGAACACTTCCCACATTAACCCGCAATGATGCTTCAAAGCTTATTACCGATAACGGCGGTAAGGTGTCATCAAGCGTCAGCAAAAAAACCGACTATGTTTTAGCAGGAGAAGAAGCAGGAAGCAAGCTTGATAAGGCAAATGCATTAGGTGTTAAGGTAATCAGCGAAGAAGACTTGCGTAATATGCTCAGTTAATTCCGTTGAATCAAAGCAAATGTAAAATTTTGAAAAAATATTGAAATTTATCAAAAACATCTTGCCTTTGGTTCATACATATAGTATAATATAACCATAGAGACACCAAATAAACTTTAGGAGGGCTTAGTATGATTAATGTTATTATTGGCGAAAAAGGTACAGGCAAAACGGCAAGGCTCATTGATGCGGTACATACTGCGGAGAAGGCAGCTGCAGGAAGTGTTGTTTTTATCAACAAAGGAAACAGACACGTGCTTGATTTATCACATAAGGTAAGACTTGTGAACACCGAGGAATATGGAATTTCCAATTATGATGATTTTTACGGTTTTGTTTGCGGCATACTTTCCCAGAATTATGATATAGCACACATATTCATTGACAGCATCACAAAAATTGTTAATGATGATATTCCGGCTCTTGAAGCTTTTCTTTCTAAGATTGGCACAGTTGCAGAAAAAAGCAATGCAGAGATTCAGATTATTCTCAGCATGAATCCGGCAGATGCTTCTGATGAAATCAAGAAATATGTAAAATAAAATGTATAGCCCCCTCATTTCGGTAATATATTCGGAATGAGGGGGTTTTTTTATGCGTAAATTGTTTGTGACAACATTTTTTTTTGTACTTCTTTTTTCTTTTTCGGTAAAATCGCATGCGATAAGTGCCCAAAGTGCGGTGCTTTTAGATGCCCATAGCGGTAGAGTGCTTTACGAATACAACGCTTATGAAAAGCTTCCTATGGCAAGCACTACGAAAATAATGACTGGGCTTCTTGCCTGCGAGAGTGGTAAGCTTAACAAGCATGTAAAAACAAGTCCCTTTGCATCTGGAACAGAGGGGTCGTCCTTATGGCTTAAAATAGGAGAAAAACAAACTCTTGAAAATCTTACATATGGTTTAATGCTTAAAAGCGGTAATGATGCCGCAGTTGCCATCGCAGAATATCTGGGTGGAAGCACAGATGCATTTGCACTTTTAATGAATAAAAGAGCAAGAGAAATCGGTGCGGTGAATACAAGTTTTAAAAACCCACACGGACTTGATGCAGATGGGCATTACACGACGGCATACGACCTTGCAATGATTTCAAGGGAGGCAATGAAAAATAATAAGTTCCGCGAAATTGTATCGACAAAAACATACTCAATTCCAATGCAGGGGGAAAAGTGGGACAGAGCACTGAAAAATCATAATAAACTGCTTTGGCAGTACGAGGGCTGCATAGGGGTAAAAACAGGTGCTTGATGTATAATAGGACCTACTAACGAAACCCCAGTGTTTTAGCGGGTTTGCGGAGTTGTGCCTCATAAAATCTTTGATAAAAAATCAAGATTTACAACTCTTTGCGAAAGGCGGTAGGTATTTTAGATAAATTTCAGAGAAAAAACTTAAGATGTTTTTTTACAGATCATATTTAGTTATGGTCTGTTTTTTTGTGTCAAAAATTTATGAGAGGAGACAAAAATTACGATAAATCTATAAGTTTTTTTTCGTAAATTAACGGAAAAGTACGGAAATAGATTGACTAAACAGATATGAAATGATATAATAAAAACGAGGTGAGGATAAATGTTGAAAATCAACCCCTATAGGCCGGGTGCCGGCTTAATGCCAACCTATTTGGCTGGCAGAGATGAAGAAATAGAAAGTGTTGCCAATATTTTTGATGGATTGAAGTATAACATTCCTTCTCAATCTATCATTTATAGTGGTTTAAGAGGAGTCGGAAAGACTGTTTTAATTAATAAACTACTTAATATTGCTGAGGAAAAGGATATATTTTGTAGGCATATCGAAGTAGAGGAGAGAAAAGATTTTATTTCGCAAATTGCAGCCTGTGCGCAAGCATTTTTAAGAAAAGTAAGCACTAAAGAAAAGTTTGCTCATTTGCTTCAAAAGCCATTGGAGGCAATTAAATCTTTGGTTGTATCCTTTGACCCTAATGATAATACTTTCTCTTTGTCAATGATGGAGAAGGAATTATACAAATCGAATAGCTTGACGCAAAGCTTAACAGAGGTTTTCACATCCATTGGAGAAACTGCAATGAAATCAGGTATACCGATTTGTTTCTTTATTGATGAAATTCAGTATATGAAGCAAGAAGAGCTAGGTTCATTAATTTCTGCTCTTCATCGTGCAAACCAGTTGGGATATCCAGTTATGGTAATAGGTGCAGGCCTTCCAAAAATTTATAAGATGTTATCTGACGAAAAGTCATATTCAGAACGATTGTTTACGTATAAAGAAATAGGTTCCTTAAACTATGAACAGGGTGTAAAAGCAATAACTGAACCTGTTAAGAATTTTGATGTGGAGTATACCCAAGAAGCTGTAGAAAGAATAATTAAAATAACGAAAGGTTATCCGTACTTTATACAGCAGTTTTGTAAATTGTTATATAATAGTATCTGTTATATAATGTAATTTGATTTTTAGGAGGTTGGCTATGTTAGGACTGGATTACAATGAGCGTGTTGCTCACGAAATGCAGAATATTCCCTTAACATACTATTATGTAGATAAGAAGCATCCCGCATACCACGCTCCCCTGCATTGGCATCGGCCTTCCGAGATTGTTCGCGTGTTAAGCGGGAAACTGAAGATGTATTTAGACGGGAAAAAGATTATTGTTATGCCTGGTGATATTTTATTTATCAATCAGGAAATCATCCATGGTTTTTCCCCAGTTGACTGTGTGTATGAGATTATTAATTTTGACGCAGATGAGATTTTGCTTCGCACGTCTCTGTGTAAGGATGCTTTAAGAATCTTTACAAGCAGCCATGTGAGTGTCCTTCCGTTTCATCCGACAGAAGATGCGTCTTTACATCACATTGCAAATGAATTATTTACGTTTGCCTCGGTGGAGTCACCGGATAATAATTTGTTGATTTTAGGATCTCTCTTTCAACTATTGGGAACGATTTATGCGAAGCACCATTATACAGAGCATTTTAAGAGTTCCGCAAACGCGAAGCTATTTAAGCCACTTTTGGAATACATAGAGAAGTCTTATATGAAGCCAATTACTCTGGCGGATATGGCACAG